>JANQQA010000216.1 GCA_028285205.1 Bythopirellula sp.
ACGTTCATCAGTCTGCTACTCGCTTAAGACTACATCCGTCGATCGACAAAGCGGGCACCCTTGGCTTCGAATCTCGGCAGCGAGGCCGCCTCCGCCAAGCGAACTTCGACCCGTAGGCCGAGCCGCAACTCCAGTTCCTTAGCGATCCGTTCAGGCTGCCGCAACCGATCTTCCACCTCGACGATCAGTTCATCCATGGCACCACGTTTCCGCGCTGTGAGCCGAAACTCAACCACTTCGGGAAAGCTCCGCAAGATCTGCTCGATCGAACTGGGGAATACGTTCACGCCACGAATGACCATCATGTCGTCCGCACGACCAAGTACTCCGCCTCGCAACAAAACGAATCGGTTTGGCCCATCGGTCGACCAGGCGGGCCGCACCAGATCGCCAGTGCGATAGCGCACGACAGGCATTCCTGCGCGACCCAGACTCGTCAGCAGCAGGTGCGACAACTGGTCCTCGTCTGCTGGCTGTCCAGTTTCTACCGACAGAAACTCCGCGATGAATTCCGACTCAAGCACATGCAACCCGTCGCCGTCTTGGTTGCCGTAACCCCACGGCCCAATCTCACTTGCTCCGCTATGATCGGTCACGCGCGCGTTCCACGCCGACTCGATCCGCTCACGCGTGGCCGGCACCGAACCTCCGGGCTCGCCGGCCACCACGATCTTGCGAACCGCGAAATGCTGGAGATTGACCTGATGCTGTTCTGCCACCTCGACCAGACGCAGCGCATAGGTGGGCGTGCAAAACAGCGCGGTGGCTTCGGTCCGCTGCAGCAGATCGAGTCGCGCCAATGTGCTCATCCCCCCGCCGGGCACGGTCAACACTCCACGCTTGACCAGCGCGTCGTTGGCACTCCAAAACCCAATGAACGGTCCAAACGAGAATGCCAGCAGCGCACGGTCGGCTTCGGTAATTTCGGCCGCATCGAGCACGTACTGCCAGCTGTCGACCCACCAGGCCCAGTCCTCCGGCGTATCGCACACCGACAGCGGTCGGCCACGCGTACCTGAGGTCTGATGATAGCGAGTGTATGCTTCCAACGGCCACGTTAAATTGGTCGGTAGAAACTGGGCGGCCTCTTCGGGGATCAATTCTTCCTTGGTCGTTATGGGAAGATCTTGGAGTTGATCGAGATGCTCCAGTCGCTGGGGCGCGCTCGCCAACTTGTCCGAGTAAAACTGATTGTCAGGGAGCACGCGCGTGAGCAAGTCGTTAAGCCGCTGGAGCTGATGCTCGGCCAGCGCCTCACGATCCAATGACTCCATCCGCCGACGCGATTCTGGGGTACTCAAGCTCATTGCTTCCCTCTAATCCTTCCGCCTGCGAATCAAGACGATTCCGCCGCCAAGCATGCCAAGGTCGACTCAGTGCGCAGGTACAGGCGGCCTTGATGAACCGAGGGAGTGGCGTTGCTCGACTCACCCAGGTCGTTCTCGCCCAGCAGTTGGAACTCCTCCGACGCAGCAAGGACGATCGCCTTGCCCTCCATCGACATGCAGTAGATCTTGTCGCCGGCGAGAATTGGTGAGCCAAAGAACTTCCCACCGACCCGCTCGGTCCAAGCAACCTTCGTCGGCGGAGTGTCTCCACCAAGATCGGCCATCGATACCTTTCCTTGATCGTGCCACAAGTAGAGGCGCCGATCAACAACCAACGGCGTGGGCACATACGGAATCTGCTTGGTGAGCAGCAGCTTTTCGCTCGGCTGCTGCGACGAACTGAAGTCCATGCCAAGCAGCAGTTTGCCGTTGCCACCACCACCGCACACACCAAGGACCATTCCGCCCGCATTGACCGGCGAACTGACACAGCGGGCAGGAAAAGCCTGCGTGTCCTCCCAAACTAGTTCGCCCGTCTGCACGTCGATTGCCTGCATACCGCCGACCATACTCTGCGAAATGACCACCTGCTTGCCGCCAGCGAGCGAAACAACACACGGCGTCGCATACGACGCCTTACCCGCCGATCGCTCAACGCGCCACCGCACGTCGCCCGACTTGGCGTCGATACCCACGACGAACCCATCCTCCGCCTGATCGACCTGAGCACAAACGACCCCCTCCACAACCATCGGCGACGCCGCGAACCCATGCGGCCCCGCGAACTCACCCAACTCCGTTTCCCAGACATCCTTGCCCTCGTGCGTCAGCGCCGCGCAGTGCATCTTGCCGCCCGTTGCCCACGTGAGGTAGAGGTGCTGCTCGTCGAGCGCCGGCGTCGTCGACGCGTAGCTGTTGCCAGCGTGCATCTTGTAAGTTTGACCTGCGAACTTGCGTTCCCAACGCTGCTTACCGGTAGCCGCATCGAGACATTGCAGCGTGACATCGCCCGTTTCCGCATCGCCAGAGGTGATGAATAACTTGCTTTCCCATCCCACCGGCGAACTGTGCCCAACCCCCGGCAGATGGATCTTCCACGCATAATCATTATCCGACCACGTAGCGGGAAACTTGATGTCCGGAGCTACGCCTGCACCGTTGGGGCCTCGAAAGCGAGTCCAATTCTCCGCCTGGGCGGAAATAGCTAGAGCAGATAAAGCTGCCAGGACAATCGCACTCAGTCTGGCGCTTCGCAGGAGGACGGCTTGAGGAGCGGATTTCAACATTCGCATGATCTATCTCTCGATATGGTAGATTTCCAGTTTTCGATACAAGGTCGCCCGGCCGATTCCCAGCAATTTCGCCGCCTCGGGAACACTGCCGCCCGATCGCTTCAAAGCTTCGATAATCAACTTTTTCTCCCAGTGCTCGATCTGCAGCGAATCGAGCATCTCGCCGCCGCTGTCGCGCAAGCCCAGGTCGCTCGGGCGAATCTCGTCTCCTTCGGCCAACACGACGGCGCTGTCCATCACATTGCGGAGCTGCCTGACGTTGCCGGGCCAGCGATACTCGAGCAGTTGCTTCCGCGCCGCTTCGCTCAGTCCGAGCTTGGGCCGACCGCGCTCGGCCCGATAATGCTGCAAGAAAAAATCGATCAGCAGGCCGATGTCATCGCCGCGATCGCGTAGCGGTGGCAAGTGCAGCTCGAAGATACTCAGGCGATAGTACAAGTCCTCGCGGAATTTCTTCTCCCGCACGTAGGCCTGTAGATCTTGATTCGTCGCGGCGATCACCCGCACATCGACCTGCACTTCCTTGGTCGCACCGACGGGCAAGAACGGATGCCCTTCGAGAATTCTGAGCAGCTTCGCCTGGCCTTCCAGCGGCAACTCACCGACTTCGTCCAAAAACAGCGTGCCCAGATCGGCCTGTTGAAAGTAGCCGGTGTGGTCGTTGTCGGCGCCGGTAAATGAGCCCGCCTTGTGGCCAAATAGTTGGCTCTCCATCAAATCGTCTGGGATCGCCGCACAATTGACGGCGATCAGAGGGCAGTCCGCGCGTGGGCTGCGATGGTGGATCGCCCGCGCAACCAGTTCTTTGCCGGCGCCGCTCTCACCGCGAATCAGCACAGCCCCCGGCGCGGCGCTCACCTTTTCGATCTTGCTCTTGAGATCGCGCATCGGACGGCTTTCGCCTATCAGTTCGTCGTATCCGGGCGACGAGCTCAGCAATCGCTCGTAGTCACTGCGCAAAGTCGTTTCCGAACGTGCTCGCACCAGCGCCATCACCGCGAGATTGGCCACAGCGATAATGAAGTCGAAATCCGACTGTCGAAACCGGCCGTCGTGCAAGTAGACATGAATCGCCCCCAGGGTGCGGCGTTCGCCGTCTTCGCCTTTGCTCACCAGTGGCGCGCACACGGCATCGGCGAACGTACAGGATTCGCTCGGCTTCTTGCCCGCTGGCTGATTGGCAATCCAGATCGCGTGGCCCTGAGTTAACACCAGTTCGGTGAGCGATTTGCTCAGCGTGATATGCTCGGCTTGATCGGCTGGGATCACCTTCTTGGGAACGAGCTTCTGCTGATCGTCGACCCACAAAAAACCAACGACCGCCGCATTAGTCCGTTCTCGCAACAGATCCAACGCGACCGATGTCACTTCCTCGGGGTCTTCGCACGCCAGCAAGTGGATGCTCAGCTGATACAGCAACATCAACTCTTGCACTTGTTCGGGCGTGGGAAGCGCTCGCAGCACTTCTTGATTGCTTTGCTGAACCGCGATCGGCATGTCCTGCACGATCGTCTGGGTCATTGACAGATCATCGGTGTCGGCGGTCGCGGGCTCCTCCGACAGATGCAGTTCGAACTCGCTCGTGCCGATGCGAATCAGATGCCCATCGTCGAGCGTCGCCTGCTCGACTTTCTGCCCGTTGACGTGCGTGCCGTTGCGGCTGCCATCATCGCGGACCGTCCAGCGATCATCTTCGAAAGCGAGAATCGCATGCACCCGCGAACACATCGGATCAGGAACCGAAATATGGCAATCGGTCCCACGCCCGAGCAAGGTCTCACGACTCGGATCCAGCGGAAAATTCGTCCCCGCCTGAGAGCCAGATAGAATCGTCAGATAAGCATACACCCAGGTACCTTCCCACACTTAATAGCCCAAATTCCCAATTTGAGACTTCTGATCATACACCAGCGCAGGAGTGTTTGGGAACTAGGGTCGGAGGGGTGATTGTGTGCGTACAGACTCCACAGCCCCGAGCGCGAACCTAGGGATTAACCCATAGCCCGAAGCATAAGCGCCGGGATCATGGCGCATAGAGCTTCGTTCGCCCCTTTTGTTGAACCCGGCGCTTACGATACGGGCTGTATTGGACGAGTGGGTTGGGTTGCTTGTGTAGCACGTAGTGAATGGCTGCTCGGAGCGTTTTTTCGTCGTGGAGGAAACGCTTGGAGCCCTTGTTGGCCACCTGTGCTGGCCAAAAATACTTCTCGCGTCGCCCATCACGATCATCGATAATTGGCGCTGCACTGTTGTTCTCGGTGCATGCTGTTTTGCTCTTTGACAACTTAACGATCACATGCGATTGCAGCGATCGTTGGATCTCGGCGACAACTTTTGCTGCGCGCCGCGACCATGACTGGCGGTAGCGTGTTGGTCTGCTCGATCAGCACGTCCTCGGGCGGAATGCCGCGAAATGCAAAAGTCCCTCCTTTTTGCTGGCGGTCCATCGTGTCCTATGCCTTTGTCGAAGGCCTACGGCAAAAACGACGCACGCAAAAGGAAAGACTTTTGAGTTAAAAAACGCGTTCTCGTTAACAGGGCAACACGGCAAAAGTGCGCAAAACTCCCGCCTGGCCACAAATCTGGCGGCAGCTATCCGGTTGGACTAAAATGAGGCGTTTGGGGGCCTTTTTCCCGGCAAATGCGAATATGAAGCGCTCCGACGTTAATCTTACTGGGTCCTTCCCTGCCGGTTCGGAACCGAGCGCGACCTCTACGGAGTTGCTGCGCCAGGCGCAAGCGAACGACCAGGGGGCCTGGGAGCAGTTGGTAAACCTATACAGTCGGCGCATGTATCGCTGGTGCCGCCGCGCCGGCCTGCAATCGGCTGATGCGGGTAATGTCGTTCAAGAGTCGTTGCAGGCGGTCGCTCGCAACCTGGGCGAGTTCCGTCGCGATCGACCGGGCGACACCTTTCGTGGCTGGCTGCGGAGGATTACCGACAACAAGATTCGCGATCACTTTCGTCGCCAAGGTCGCTCGCTTGACGCGGCGACCGGCGGTACCGACGGATACCATCGCCTGCTCAATTTGAGCCACGAGCAATCACCCGACAGCGAAGTCCCAAGTGATCAACCGACGTGGGATACTTCCGTCGCACAGGCACTTTCACCCCAAACCGACGACCTACAGGAACAGATTCGACAAATACGCGACGAAGTCAGCGAGCGCGACTGGAAGTTCTTCTGGCGAGTGGTGGTTGACGGCCAATCCGCCGCCGAGGTAGGTCGCGAATTCGGCGTTACGGCCAATACCGTCCGCCTGGTGAAAATGCGACTACTTCGCCGGTTGCGACGACGCTTCGGCGATGCCGAGCAATCCATTAGTGAACCATGATCGAACAGCGAACTATCCCCTGCCCGACCGCCGAGTCGATACGCCACTATGCGGCAGGGGGTTTCGACGATCAGCAGGCAGAGCAACTCGAAGACCATCTCCTGAATTGCCCGCACTGCGAAACGATGCTCGACGAATTGGATGACCCGAGCGACGCGATCATTCGAGCGCTCACTACCTTGCCGATGTCGCCCGACGACGAACTCGCGTATCAAGAGCTACGACAATCGGCACTTGCTCAAACGGTCGACTTCGCCGATGCCGCCGCGGCACAGTTGCAACTCGCCAGCCGGCTCGCCGATCCTGACTTGGGTCCCCTACCCTGCCGACTCGGCAGTTACGAATTGCTCGCCTGCATCGGCCGAGGCGCCTCGGGTGCCGTCTACCGCGCACGGCATCTGAAGCTGGAGCAAACCGTCGCTGTGAAGGTGCTCGACGCGTCGCGATCAATCGATCCTGATTCGTTTCTCCGCGAGATGAAGACGATCGGCTCGCTCACGCACCCTAACATTGTCCGTGCGACCGACGCGGGCGAGGCCGACGGCAATCACTTCCTGGTGATGGAGTACGTCGATGGTATCGATGCGGCGCGATTGCTGTTCCGACACGGACCGTTAGGAGTGGCCGACGCGTGCGAAATTGCACGGCAAGCGGCCTTGGGTCTGCAGTTTATTCATGAGCAATCGTTGATTCATCGTGACGTGAAACCGTCTAACTTGCTCGTTACGGTTCAGGGCCAGGTGAAACTCCTCGACTTGGGGATCGCCACTCGCTCCGACAAGCAACACGGCATTGAAAATGGCAAGGCACGACCGCAGGGCACCTTGGATTACATGGCTCCCGAGGCGTGGAACGATCCGGCGGCGATCGATGCGCGTAGCGACCTCTACAGCCTCGGGCGCACGCTCCACAAATTGCTAACTGCAAGTGTCCCACTGAGACACGAAGATTTGGATCTTACCACGCTGGCGCAAGTTCCTCGATCGGTCCAACGACTGTTGCATAGCCTCTTGGCGAAGCATCCTGAGCAGCGCCCGCCATCGATGCAGCAAGTTATCGACGCCTTGGAGCCTGCCTGCCGTGGTGCCGACCTACCCGGGCTGATCGCGAAGACCTCACCTCAACTGGCCGCCTTGGTGCCAGAGAACACCGTTTCCGGAGTCAGGACACAGCGCAGTGTTTTCACACGACGTGCTGTGATTGCTGGTGCGGCGAGTTTTGGAGCCGTTGCGTTCCTGCTTTCCAAGCTACGACTGTCTTCATCAATTTCCTTGCGTCGCGCGGTATGGAGACCACTATCTCCGGTGGAACCCAAAATTCTTCTTTCCGTCGATACGACAACCACCGTCGATGTCCGCGCAGTACGGCAAGACGAGTTCGAGGTCACTTCCGCCGACTTGGCGCTGGTCAATATGGGGCGGCCGGTCAACGGGCTTTTTGCTTTCTCTGTCGACTTAACGCCAAACGACGTCAACCAGTGTGGCATTTTTTTTCGTGGGCAGTTTGACTATTCACAGCCAAATCGCACGCTACGATTCCACAGTGTGGAACTGCGATCCGCGAGCAATCCGACAGGGGCGTCGCCAGGACACTACCTGCTGTGGAGCGAATGGTTATCGAAGCGCGAGAACGGCGCAATCGACGTCACGCAAACAGAATTGGCAACCGTGGCGGTTGAGTTGGATCAGAACGCCAGTGCCCAACACCTGCAAGCCACCGTGGGTCGACAGGGGATGCCGGAGATTCTTTGGAACGGCCAGTCGCTTCACGAATCACTATGGCAACTGTCCTCGGAGGGACGCGCCGTGCAACGCATGTCGACCGGACTGCTTCCCACAGCATACCTGGGATGGATTGGCGTGAGTTGCGCGAATGGGACGGCAGTCTTCAGGAAACCACGCCTGACCTATTTGTAACATTGGCGTAGCAGCGAGACTCGCAATGCAACAATGCAAGCAACGACTCAGCACGAGGCCATCCAGTGCGTTTACCCTTGTTGAACTGCTCGTCGTGATCGCCATCATCGGCACCTTGGTTGGGCTACTTTTGCCAGCCGTCCAAGCCGCGCGCGAGTCGGCTCGGCAGACGTCTTGCCAGAACAACCTGAAGCAAATCGCGCTCGCCACCCTACAATACGCCGACAATCATGACGATCGTCTACCTCCGCTGTGGAATCTCGAAGACGCTCAATTTGAAATCAATTTCGAGCCCTGGCAATACTTCTCCTGGCGTGTGGAAATGTTGCCGCACGTGGAGCAGTCCGCAGTTCATGAGTTGCTCCGCATGGATCAGCTACCCCTTAGCATAAGCAACCGCACTGGAGTTTCCGCACTATTGCCGGTCTTCCAATGCCCGTCGACCCCTGGGTCACCGCGGACCATCGATGCTCTCGGCCCTGTTGACCAGGGACCTCAGGATTTGGCTGCCGGAGCGAGCGACTACTCTGCAGTTCATGATGTGGCTGATCCATTACTCTCGGACGTAATTTTCCCCGCCGCTTGGGCCACCAAGGGCCCTGTCGACGTTGAAGATGCGACGAGTACACCAGCCTTCGTATCAGATCCCCAAAGCGCCCGTGTCCGCACTCGCTTCGGGCACCTGGCGTGGATTCGTGATGGGCTGTCCAATACCGCGCTAGTCGTCGAACAAGCGGGCAAGCCACTGCACTTCAATCGCTCCCACAATAGCGAGGCTGAGTTGCTTCGCGAGGGGCCGTGGGCTACCGCTGAAATTTCTTCGATCTACGCAGCCGGTATCAACGTCGACAACCAAGCCGGCATCTATAGTTTCCACGTGGGCGCGATGGCCGCGATGTGTGACGGTTCCGTCCACCTGTTTTCTCCCGAGATGGAGGTCGAAGTCATCACCGCCCTGCTCTCCCGCAAAGGCGCCGAAATCATCAGCAGCGGCGACTGGCAATGATGCCTCGGCCGTATCTCACTAGCAGGCACCCCCGCGAACCTGAGTCAGCAGATGTGCAAGGCGTTTCCCATGCACCTAGCCCGCAGCCAAGCGAAGCCTTACAATGCACGGCTTCGGGCTGTGGCTCAGCTTGGTAGAGCGCTGCGTTCGGGACGCAGAGGTCGCTGGTTCAAATCCAGTCAGCCCGACTCGATGTAAGTTGTTGTCGATTAAGCCTTTAAGCTGACCATCCTAAGTTGGGTGTGCGACTGTCTGAGAGCGAAAACGTATCCCCGGGGATACGTTTGCAGGTTCAACAGGGAGTATCGCACATGTCCGCTGCTGTACCAAAGTATCGGCGCCAACGCCGCAAGGGCCGACAAGATTCCGCATTCGTTGAGATTGACGGTAAGCGTCACTATCTCGGTCGCTACGACTCGCTTGAGAGTCGCAAGCGTTACGCTGAGTTGATTGCGGGTGAAAAGCCCAAGTCACCAGAACCAGATGCGGGTCCGGTGACAGTCAATCGCATTCTGATTGAGTTTCTGAAGCACGCTGAGGGCTATTATCGCGGTCGCGATAACAAGCCAACCGCCGAGTTCACTCACTACAAGAGCGTTGCACGGATGCTGCGAAAGCACGGTCACGAAAGTGCTGAGCGCTTCGGACCGCGGAAGCTGAAAGCGATTCGCGAAACGATGGTCCAACGCGGTTGGACACGCAAGTATGTGAACGACCAGACGAAACGAATTGTGCGCGTCATCAAGTGGGCGGTAGGCGAAGAACTGATACCGGCGAACGTCCACCAAGCACTTGCTGCTGTTGAGGGACTGCGTCGCGGTCGCACTACGGCGAAAGAGTCGACGAAGCGACAACCGGTGCCGATGGCGGACGTCTTGGCGACTGTCGAGCACCTGCCCCAAGTCGTCGCTGACTTGGTCCTGGTGCAACTCTACGGGGGCATGCGACCTACAGAGGCGATGATTATGCGACCGTGCGACATCGACCGCAGCGGCGACGTGTGGACGTACAGGCCCCACTATCACAAGACTGAAGACGCGGGCTGCGAACGCGTGATAACGCTTGGGCCACGGGCACAAGCCATTTTGTTGCGTTATCTGGCACGCGATGAGAGAGATTATCTGTTCTCGCCAAGAGACAGCGAGGCGAAGCGTCTGGCCGAACGCGAGGCGTGCCGAAAGACGCCTCGGTCATTCGGCAACACAAGAGGCACCAACCGAAAGTCCAAGCCGAAGCAGACGCCAGGCGAGCACTACAACAAAGACAGCTACGCAAGAGCCGTCAAACGTGCAGCGAAGCGTGCAGGCGTCCGGCATTGGTCGCCCTACCAGTTGCGACACACGCAGGCGACTGAAGCCCGAAAGCTGGCTGGGTTGGATGCTGCCCAACGCTTACTCGGACATCGTCACGCGGCGACGACTGAACGCTACGCGGAACCCGATGTTGCAGCAGCTGCGGAAGTTGTCAGAAAAATTGGGTGAGTGATTGTCGAGTGCTTGACGAGAAAACGCGGGTCGGTATAGTTCTGCTATGTCTGCCACCTGTTGTGGCATGACTATTCGCCCGCGGTCGTAGCTGAAATGCTTCAGACTGGTTGGACCCTTCAGGGGGTTGACGAGCACTTCGGTGCGTCGAGTGGCCCATATATCGGCCACGAGTAGATGAGCGGGGGACATCGATAGGATTCGTGCGGATACGCAACACCCGGTATATGGGTAGAACCAAGTAAGTCCCAGCCACAAAGGGTGTAGAGCCCGCGAAAAACTAGCATCAGGCGTGCAGGGGATTGGTCGCCCTGCAACAAGCTAGTCACGAACTGCCTACCGGCAAAACGTTTTCAACGTTGCCGGTAGTGCCATGCATGTACATTTCCGGCAACACAACCGGAAAGGTACATCTCTTGAACACCCACGACCCGCAAGACTCGGACCTGGACGCCGCAATTCCTTGGCCGCATGTGCCAAAGCATATCCCCGGTCGGCCGCACAATAATACCATCCTTCGTTGGGCAAACGAAGGGTACAACGGCGTCCGCCTGAAGACGTTTCATATCGCGTCGAAACGTTTCACAACTCGTCGCTATATCCAAGAATTTCAGGACGCGTGCACTCGGGTGGCCCCTGAGAATCGTGGCGTTCAGCAGTCTGCGCGGACTGCCGAGGACGCGACTCTAGACGCAATGGGGATCTAACGCCCGCCCTCTGAACAAGGGGCCCGGCGTCTGTCTCGTTGATGGGCGTCGGGCGATACGCAGCAGCCAGAAAAAAAGCCCCGGGCTGCTGTTGTGTGTTGAGAACGTCGCAACCCGGGGCTCAGAAAGGTATCGATGAACGTATCACGGATGTCACAGACCGGCGAGCAGAAGTCACCAGTATCAGCCGAAAATGTAAAAACCGATGATTCTGTTCCGTCGAGTAAGCTAAGCTTACTCGAATCTAAAAAGGGCGATTTTTACCACCAGCCGCGAGCGGGACTTCTTTTCCGAGAAAGAGCTGGTCACGCAGACCGGCCACGGCCGACGCGAATGGCCGCAAGTCTCTCTCAAAAAGTGCATCGATAATTCTCTTGATGCCTGTGAGGAACACGACGTTGCCCCCGTCATCGATATCCAAGCGGACGCCAAGGGCCTCAGTGTCGCCGACAACGGGCCAGGACTGCCGACCTCGACGCTAGAGTCTCAACTCGACTTCACGGTGCGAACGTCGAGCCGTGAGGCCTACGTGGCACCAGACCGCGGGGCGCAGGGCAACGCGCTGAAGACATTGATTGCGATGCCGTGGGTTCTTGACCCCGAACATGGGCGACTAGTCGTCGAAGCGAGCGGCCACCGTCATCGCCTCTCATGCGGTGCGGACCCCATCACTCAGCGTCCGGCAATCACTGACGACCGCGAATCGCTACCGACTAGCGGCACGAAGATTCGCATGCAGTGGGCTGAACTGCCCGCAAACCGCCCCGGCGTCTGGCCATTCGGTGGCTATGGCTACATCGAACAGGTGGAAGAGAACTTACGCCGCATGGTCGACGGCTTCGCGTTGTTCAACCCTCACGCCACGTTTCGACTCGGCTGGTTTGGTGAGCGTCACGAGTGGCCAGCCACCGACCAGCGGTGGCAGAAGTGGAAGCCGAATCACCCAACGTCGTCGCACTGGTACGAGCTGCAGCACTTCCAACGGCTCATAGCAGCCTATCTCACGCACGACCGCGACAATGGGACTGATCGTCTGGTGTCCGACTTTATCAAGGAATTCGACGGCCTGAGTGACTCTCGTAAGCGTTCCAAGATACTGGAAGAGGCTGACTTGCACCGTGCGAAGCTCTCGTCGCTGGTCGTCGATGGGGACTTCGACACGAGTCGCATCGAATCGCTACTGACCGCAATGAAGTCTGCCACGAAGCCGGTCACACCTAAACGTCTCGGGCTCATCGGCGAAGACCACTTGCGGCAGCGATTGCTGGCAATGGGGTGCACCGAGGACTCGTTTCGCTATCGCAGGAAGCTGGTCAAGGGCGACGTCCCCTATGTCGTCGAAGCGGCCTTCGGGTGGCTTGGCGCCGATGCTGACGACTCACGAGAGATTTATACCGGCGTGAACTGGTCGGCAGCAATCAACAACCCCTTTCGTTCATTCGGTGACGAAGGTCTAGAGGCTGTGCTTACCGAGCTGAAGGTTGGTGCACAGGAATCGATAGTCTTTGCGTTGCACCTAGCACACCCGCGAGTTGAGTATACTGACCGCGGCAAATCGGCACTGGTCGTTGGTCACAACGTTAATGCCGAAGACCTAGTGACCGTCACGAAGTACGTCACAAAGGAATGGACTCGACAGCGTAGAGCCGAGGAACGCGGCAACAGGACGCGGGGCTCACGCGAAGACATCTACAACAGTCGCGTGAACTTCACCGACGTAACGAGTGAGATTCTACCCAGGGCTTACGCTCATGCGTCTGGTGATGGACAGTATTCGGTTGCCAAACGTCAACTTTTCTACTCGTGCCGTGAGGCGTTCCGGAAGGCTGTTGGCCGACAGCCTGAATACGATTACTTCGCCGGGAAGCTGCTGACGCAGTTCATCAACAAAAACCCCAAACTCGTTGTCGACTGGAAGATTACTGCCGACCCGCGTGGCACGCTGACGATACCCAATTGCGGTCAACAGGTTCGCGTACCTTGTGGGACACTTCAGATAGACGAGCACCTGCGGCACGAAGAGGCACTCCTAGAGGGCTCTAAGGGTGTCGCACTCGTTAGCACTGTCTTCCCATCGCTTGCGGCAGGCCATCGCTATCAGGGTGTTCTCTACATCGAGAAAGAGGGCTTCGACCCGCTGTTGAGAGAGGCTCGGATAGCAGAGCGATTCGACGTGGCAGTTCTTAGCTGCAAAGGTCAGTCAGTTGTCGCCGCCAGGAAGTTCGTCGACACCGTCTGTGCCGTAAATGGGGGTGTACCCGTCTTCCTTGTTCACGACTTCGACAAGTCAGGTTTTGAGATTGCACAGAACCTTACGAGTGTTTCGGAAGCGGCGAGAGAAGACGACCGCGTCACCTACGAATTTCAGAACGATATCAATTTTGTCGATTTTGGCCTGCGACTGAAGGACGTGAAGAAATACGGCTTGGACTCGGAAGAGTCTAAGTTCGAGGGGGCGTTTCCGAGCAACACTTTTTGCACACCCGAAGAACAGGCGTTCTTAAAGTCCAATCGGCGCGTGGAACTAAATGCCTTCACCAGTCCGCAGTTCGTTGACTGGCTAGAAACCAAACTGCGTGAGCACCTGCCAGAGCGTCTGATACCCGACGACGAAGTTCTTGAGAAAGCGTACCGCCGAGTAATCGTGGTGTCGCGAGTGAACGATGCCATTAAGCGAGAACTTGAGAGTGCCACCGCGGAAGCCAAGAAGGTCGCAGTTCCGCAGTCCTTACGCAAGCAACTACGCGACGTAATGAGTGACTCAAGCGGTGCGTGGGATTACGAGCTGCATCGCCTTGTGTATGACCAGCTGTATGCGAATGAGGACGAGTGACGTGAGGCGAGAATGTTAAAAACGAACGGCTTGGCGGTCGGATAAACCTTGGTTTAAGTGACGCGAAGTTTAATGGCTTGCTGACCACTGCAAGGCAGTAGCACACGAGGCAACCTCATCCCGTGCTACGCAAATAGCTCCAGACTTGGGCAAGTGTGGTAACGCCTAGAAGAATCACGTGCGTTCGGCTTAATTAAGTCAGGAAACGTGATTCGCTCGTCGTGCCGACCGGGAAGCCATTGCTGCCGCGTTCGGTCCCAGCGAGCTACGTCGTAGGGGTGAACTCCCGAATGCGTAGAAAAATGAAACATTCAGCCGCGGCATAAGGTGGATGGCATCCCTTTGCTTTACGAAGTGCGTCTGAGTCGGGTTTCGAATGCAACGCCCGGCGTAGAAACAGGTTGCAGCGTCGTCTTCCTCCCGATCTGGATCGGTTTTAGCTTCGCAGAATGCCTCGTAAGACGGTATTCTGCGCGCGAGCAAGCCACCACAACCCGGATCAGTTGTTCCACGCAAGAGAGTCCCATGACCCAACGTCACGAATTGGCTAAGCGGCAGAAGGAAATAGCCAAGCAGCTATCCTCGCACTGTGTAAGCAAAAGAAGGGAAGCCGCATGAGTTATTACTAAGTGATAACGCCGTGCACAGCATGATCGTGTGTTGCATCCGCGAGTTGGCGGGTGACATCAGAGTCCGGCAAGTACGTTTTCGGATATGTTTCTAAAGCCGCCAAACATTCCAAGGAGGTAACAGTGTCAACCGAACTAGAGCGAATCGAAGCCGAGGTTGCGGCGTGCGAAAAGCAGTTCAGAAGGGCGAAGGCCCGGCTGGCCGAGCTGCGTGAAAAGGGAAGGCAGCTAGAAAGGGACCGCGACCGTGCGAGACTCAAGTACTACATCGGCGAACCGGTAAAGTATCGATTCGACGGCGATACCCCCCCACTAGCTAGTTTCTTTACCGTGGGGTGCTCCGGGGTGAGCGTAGCTCGCGATCGTGGCGTTTTTCCCCGCAGAATTTTTTTTGGGCAACTAACGAACTTAGCATCGTGGTAGTTGAAGGCGACTCAAAAATGGCGAAATAGTACGCCAACAGTAAGTATCCTCGTGGTTTACCACCTTCAGGTAGACAGCATCTGAAGAAGGTCCGAAGATCGAGCTTTCGTCATGCCGGCATTTGAAGTCGTACGCGACCAGAGTCTACAATCGTCAAATCACCCAATCGCAAAACGGAAACGAGAAACAATCGTGAAATCCTACAATTACCTGTTTGCCGTGGTACTGACCGCCTGCGTTGCCGGTTCCACATCCGCCGACCTATTTCGCGTCACCGGCGACCTGTTCGACAACACACCGACAAAGCGCGGCTCATTCGAGATCGTTATTGATGAGGCCGATCTGACCTCGACACTCACCAACGCCGAACCTCGGCTGTTCCCGCTCGAGACCGAGCCCTGGTACGGGTACGACGTGACCAGCGCGACGCTTACGTTCGACGGGTTTACGCTCACCGACCAGACGGCAGACATCGTTCCTCAGGAACCCAACAGCCTTGGTCCGACCGCCGAGTTCTATATCGAGGGTGCGCCGATTGCCGACCTCGATACCGAGTCCTTCTTGTTTGGTTTGACGCCGGACCTAAACACTTTCCCGTCTTTCATCCTGCTCGGCCTTTCCACTACATCCGACAATGGCAATGGCGTCGTTGACTTCATCTTCGAACAAATCAGCTGGGATACCGGTTCAACCAGTGGCGATGCGTTCGCGAGTCAAGGCGGCGGCGTGCAGAATGTAAGCGTCACGGCCATCCCCGAGCCCTCAGCCTTTCTCTACGGCGGCTTAATCTCTGGCATCGTCGGCTGCGGCGTGCGGGTAAGGCGGCGGTCTATTTGACGGAGTGCGATTCAAGGAGCCCCGCGTGTTGGGGTTTTCTTGCGCCGAGCGGCGGCAATATATCGAGGACCGACGTCGCAGCGGGTTTCTAGGCAGCGGCAACGAAGACTGTGCTCTCGGCGACGGAGACACGGAGAGCGACGACCTTGCTATCTGTGAGTCGTAATCCGACCTAGGTGGCTCCCTCTCAGCGTCAGCGACAGTTTCAGATCCATCGACCGCATCGCTGTGCGGAATTCCCTTGGTTTCGAATTGATGCTGCACTTCGCCGCGTCTGACCCAGTCGAATTCGTTGATGACGAAATAGCATGCAACTATAACGACATATATGAGCATTTATCGAAATCTAGTTATCCTAGACGGCTTACTCTGGCGTACGCGAAGCGCTGTCCTGCTGCTTGCGTGCGTTGGCATCGGTAGCTTCGCGGCTTCAGAGACTTTCGCGTTTGTCTCCAATGGTAGATGGGCCTTTACGGCTGGCGGCGGTGCTACTGGTTTGGTCGGCGCACCGACAACGCTGACCTGGAGCCTCGTGCCCGACGGTACGGTGATCCCCGGCTCGGGAACGAGCGACCTGCTTGCGTTCCTGGATGCAAACTTCGACGGCGATGGTGGCGATATCCAGTCGAAGTCTTGGTTTGCCGATCTGATCAAGCCGACTTTTGATCGCTGGACCGAGATAAGCGGCATGACGTTCCGTTACGAGGAAAACGACGATGGCGCGACCTTTGGGAACTTCAACGGACAGGTCGGGGTCCGCGGTGATGTGCGCGTCGGTGGAGTATTTTTGGACGGGCCTGGTGGGACCGATGCGCAAGCGGGATTTATTCCGAATGCAGACATCACGATCGATACGGGCGATCCATCATTCTTCTCTGATCCGGCAAACGACTTCCGGAATTTGCGCAATACACTGATGCATGAAATCGGCCACTCGCTGGGCTTAGCGCATTTGGATTCGACGGCGGACTTTCTCTTGGAGCCGACGTACAACAGCTCAATTGATGGCGTTCAACTCGACGACATTCGCGGCGTACAGCAGCTTTACGGGGATCGGTACGAACGCGATGAGATTGGTCCTCGTCCCAACAATTCGCTCGACTCGGCGACTTTCCTGGGGCAGTTAAGTGTTGGTGAATCGCTCTCTGTCGGGATGGATGCCGGCGCCAGCACCATCGTGACGGCTGAACAGTCTGATTTTGTGAGCGTGGCAAATCTAAACGACGTCGATTACTACACGTTTGACGTGGAAACAGTTGGCAAGATCGACGTGCTGTTGACGCCGACTGGGCCCAACTACTTTGAAAAGCCTTCGGGTCCGGGCGCTTTTTCACTAACTCGCTCATCGCAATTAAGTGACTTACAATTTGAACTCTATGGACCTCAAGTCGGCGGTGGGACGGGATTGCTGACAACAGCGGACGCTGCGTCGATCGGTCTGCCCGAGTCGTTGTTCGACTTCCCATTGACGCTCCCAGGAGAGTATTCGGTCAAAGTCTTGGGCTCGACAAACATCGTGCAACTATACCAGCTGAGCGTGAGCCTGAGTGAACTTGATGCAGACTTCGACAGCGACGGCGATACGGACGGTGGCGACTTTCTTTTTTGGCAGCGCGGCCTCGACGTTCTGTTTGCAGAGAAAGATCTTGAGGTGTGGCAAACCGCTTACGGAGCAGCCCCTGTCAGCTCGGCGGTGATTACGGTTCCGGAGCCTTTGGCAGTGGATTTGGCCGCATTCATGCTCCTTGGTCTTGGCATTCTTCGCAAAGCGCAAAGCTAGCGATTTGCAGGTTGAAAAACCCCTGCGTCAAGCCCTAAAAATGTTTGACGATGGATAGTATTGCGTCTATTTTGAGGTGATTAGGACGAGACTGACGGTATTCGCTCTGCATTCTGGCGGCCTGGGCGAAAGCAGAATTGCACGTTGTCCCAACATCTCTGATTCCACCCAGCCACCGATGGAGTACCGCTCATGAAGTTTACATCCGAGTCCAATAGCCCATCCACTTGGAAGTCCGTTAAGCGTGGCGCTGCTTATTCTTTGGCCGCTGGCGTCGCGACCGGAGCACTGGCCTCCCAGACCGAAGCGACGATTCAATACTCGGGGATCTATAACATTGACCTGCTGCAAGGGAATTCAATTAACCTTGATCTTGATGCTGCCGGCGCTACCCCAGACGTCTTGCTGAAGAACTATGTCCTTGCAAACGGGAACTACCAGGGGCTGACGGTGAATTACTTCCCCGGGCAAGCCGTTGGATTCAGTAACGGCTTGGCTTACGTGTCGGCCCTCAGTGCGGGGGACCCCGTCGATGCTTCAACGGTTGGCCCATCCTTTTTTGGGTCGATGGCCTACGGCGCGACGAATCCAAGTGCAGAGTTCAACAGTGTTACCGACGCTTACGTCGGGTTGAGTTTTCCAATTGCCGGTGCCAGACATTTTGGCTGGATACGCGTTGACATCGACAACAGCGCGGGCACGTTCTTAATCAAAGACTGGGCCTATGAGGATGTTCCTGAAGTAGGAATTCCAGCGGGTGCGATTCCTGAGCCAGGCACCTTGGGACTTCTTGCTGCTGGCGCCTGTGGCCTTGCGGCGATGCGACGGCGCAATGCCGGCTAGCCTTGCGATGCGAGGCCACCGCAAGTAACCCGCCGAGTCTCAGCTGCGGGCGATCACATATTGGTTTTTCGCCGCGAAGGAGTAGAGAATGGAAAAAGAGCAGTGCAGGAAGCGTAGTGATCGCCGCTGCGCGGCCTCTGAATCCGCCTATCGAGTTGCTGCTGGGGCAGCACTTGCTGCATCTACCGGCGCACCGGCGGATGCAGCGGTGCAGTATTTCGTCGGACCGATCGAGATCGAGCAGGGAGCGGTACAGCCGATCGATGTCAATCTCGACGACTACACGGATATTCAGCTCAAGAATTACGTTTTTGGGAACGGGAACTATCAGGGCGGGACCATCCCTTACTTTCCGGGAAAAGTGATTGGCTTTCGCGTGCCTGAAGCTGGGTTAAACTACTTCACGGCGCTATCGGCAGGCACCTACATCGACACTAATTCGCTCGCAGATTTTCAGACGCCGTTTGCCGCCTCGCTGGCGTACGGAGACACCAACCCCAACGCCCAATTCAACGATATTGCCGATGGCTATATAGGATTTGGATTCCCTATTGGTCCGACTGATTTGTTCATGGCCTGGATGCGAATTGACATTAACAACGAGGCCGGAACGTTTACGATCCAAGACTGGGCTTATGAAGATCAGACCGGAGTGGGCATCACCGTCGGCGATACAGGGTTGCCGCCGACGCTTGGCGATTTTGACGGGGACTTGGACGTCGACGGAGCCGATTTCGTCGATTGGCAACGACGTTTCGGTGATCCGTTTAACGCTATCGATCTTTCCGATTGGCGGACCAACTATGGCACGCCAGCTCCCGCGATTTCCGCGCGCGCAACCATCGTTCCGGAGCCCGGCACGCTAGGTTTTTTGGCAGCCGGTGCCTGTGGCGTCCTATGCATGCGACAGCGAAGAGCAAAGAGCATTGATGAAGATCGAACGTAGTCTCTTCGCTTCTGCACCAAAGCGTGTCTTGCTGATTGGCTGGGATGCTGCCGACTGGCAGATGATAAATCCGCTGATCAAGCAAGGATTCATGCCGACGTTGGCCTCTTTTGTCCAACGCGGAGCATGGGGTAATCTTGCCACGCTACGACCGATCCTCTCGCCGATGCTCTGGAATTCTGTGGCGACAGGCAAACGACCGGCCCAACACGGTGTGTTGGGCTTCACGGAGCCCGATGCTGATGGCACACGTGTTCGGCCGACTTCGAGTACTTCTCGCAAGTGTAAAGCGTTGTGGAACATACTGACGCAGTGCGGATTGCGAAGCAATATCGTGGGCTGGTACGCGTCGCATCCAGCAGAGCCTATTGACGGATGTGTCGTGAGCAACCAGTTCGAGAACTCCCACCTCGGTCGCGGATGCGACGCCCCCGTGCCGCCAGGTTCCGTTCATCCACCAGAGATGGCCTCTGAACTTGCAGAACTCCGCGTCATGCCGCAAGAAATTGACGCGACCGCGATCCTGCCGTTCGTCCCAACCGCACAAGAGGTCAATCAAAAGCAGCCCAATCGACTCGGCAAACTGCAACATCTGATCGCTCAGACCTCTACAATTCACGCCGTTGCAACGCACCTGATGGCGAAGGACGATTGGGACCTCACGGCAATCTACTACGAAGGCATCGATCGCTGCGGCCATGAGTTCATGCATTGCCACCCACCACAGATGGAACATGTATCCGACCAGGAGTTTCAAGCATACCGCGGCTGCATGACGGCGATCTATCGATTTCACGACATGCTGCTCGACACATTGCTAAAAATGGCGGGCGAAGAGACGGCGGTGATTCTGATGTCGGATCACGGCTACTACAACGACCACCTGCGTCCCGATCCTCGAGAGGATAAATCGGGTCCCGTCGACTGGCACCGACCGTTCGGTATTGTTGCTGCGCAAGGCCCCGGCATTTGCGCTGGCGGTCGCGCATATGGTGCGAGCTTGCTAGAGATCGCCCCAACCGTGTTGCACTTGCTAGGGTTGCCCGCGGCGTATGACATGCCGGGGCGGATTCTTGCCGAGATTCTCGAAGAAACGACTCCGCTGCCTCGTATTGAGAGTTGGGAAGAGATTGAAGGCGAGTGCGGCATGCACCCACCGGAGGTACGCATTGCCCCACAGGAAGCCGAGGCAATGTTGAAACAACTTGCGGATCTAGGTTACATCGATGCAGAGGGAGACGAAGGCGAAGTATCGGTCGGCAAGACAGTCGCTAGCAATCACGTCTCGCTTGCACAAGCGCTAGTCGATGCTCAGCAATTTCGCGAAGCAGTGGAGGTGCTTGAGCAGCTTGACGACGACACTCAGAATGACATCGGAGTGCGACTATTGATGGCTTCGTGTCTGATGGGTACCGGTGCGAGGGCCAGAGCGCGTGTTGTATTGGAAGACATCGAAAAAGATCGCCCCAACAGCCCACGTATGCGAATGATGCTCGGTACGCTAGAGTTTAGCGAAGGCAACACAGACAGCGCGCTGGCACATTTAGAGCAAGTAATTTCCGAGGAACCGCGTCTGCCTGGTTTGCACAACAAGCTGGGCGAGGTGTACTTAGGAATCAGGAACTACGGCAAGGCAGTCGAGGCGTTTCAATGCGCGCTGGAAATCGACCGCGACAACCCCATCGCCCTAGCAGGTATGGCGAGAGCGAAACTGGAATTAGGTGAACCTGAGGTTGCTCTTGACCTGGGGCTCTCGGCTGCCGAACTGGTGCATCAGTTGCCGAGAATTCACTTGGTAATTGGTGAGGCGCGTCTCGCCCTCGGTGATGACGCAGGAGCGATCGAAGCCCTAGAGTTGTGCACTAAACAGGCGCCGCGACTCAAGTCCGCTTACCGTGCCATTGCGACGGCATATCGGAATCTTGGCCAATCAGAGAAGGCGATGAAGGCAGAATTGAGTGCGAAAGGGCTAACCGCCTGATTACTCGAACAGCCTCCTGGCAGCCTGCACAGATACGACCATGAACGTTAGCATGAACGCAACCTACCGGACCGAGGTATCGAACCTGGCTGTCGGTCGTCACGCAATCCGGTCGCAGCGTTGTCGCGAAAAAGCGATTGTGAATGAGGCGCCCTACGCGTTCACTCTCGTCGAACTGCTCGTCGTGATAGCGATCATCGGTATTCTTGTTGCCCTACTGCTCCCGGCAGTGCAAGCCGCACGCGAGGCTTCCCGTCGCTCGACATGTGCTAACCACCTGAAACAAATGGGATTAGCGGCGCTCAACTATGAAAGCGCACGCGGCCATCTGCCACCGGGCTACTTGGCTGGCAGGAACTTCATTCGACCGGCTCGCGACAGTGACGGCCAGGGACCTCACCAGTTCTGTGGCGTGCTAGTATTTCTTCTGCCGTACATGGAGCAGCAACCACTATACGACCAATTTACGCAGACATTGGATATCGGTATCGACAATCGCGACGAAAACTACGCCCTCGAGGCGAATGCTAAGATCGCTGCTCAGGCGAGCGTAGAGACGTTCCTTTGCCCCACCACATCCGATGAGCAACCCGAACTGGGCATCATCGACAAGGTGTACGGGATTCTCGATGGCGGCTTTCTGAAGCTCAACAGTGCGCGCTGGGGAGACCTCGAGGATAAACCATTTGGGCGGACACATTACTTAGGCGTTTCGGGCGTCCTTGGGCCGGTAAGCTCCAATTTGGTGTACAACATTCGCGGCAGAAGCCGTAACGTCATCGACGAACTACTGGGAGTGTTTAGCGTTCGCTCGCGAACAGAGCTTGCTGAAGTCACCGACGGCACGTCCCAAACGCTCATGTTTGGCGAAGCACCGGGGACCATCGGGATTAGCATTCCCGATCGTGTTGAACCAGGATTACACGACGGATTCGTCGAGGGCTTCGCTTGGGCGGGCTGGGGGACACTGCCGGCATTTTCGGGTTTGGATTTCTCAGGATTCGCGATTGGCGATGCCAGGTACGATGCAATCTGGTCACATTACAGCTCTCTACATGCCGGCGAAATTGTACAGTTCTGCTTCGTAGATGGATCAGTCCACAGCCTCACGCGAGACATCGAACGGGAACTGTTCCTTGAACTCTCGACGATGCAAGGAGCGGAAGTCGTCAGCAACGGCGACTTCTAATACGAATCTCCTATCGGGCCTCCACTTTTGGGCTGCGCAGCGTGGTGGCTAAGAGCCGGTCCGGTTGCGATAGAGGCTTGGATCAATTGCTTGCGCCATGGAATCCGTATTGAGATCGCGATCCAAGAACTGTGAAAGCTGGCGCGCAACCTCGTTTGGATCGGCAAGTGCATCAGTAAACTGAACTTGCAGTGACCTGATATGTGATTGAGCGGGAAGCCACTTCTCCAACTTCTCGAGGTGCGTGACGAAGGCTCGCTGCAAGGTCTCCGCGTGCCCACCGCCGGTGCGACCGAGTCGCTTCAACATGGCTGTCTGTGAGGCGAGCACTTCGCTGAGGTCTCGTTGCATGACTATTGCCGCATAGCTTTCCGTCGCAGGAAGCGCGAATAGCAACTGCGAAATTACCTTAATTGCTTTACCCCTAACCTCTGGAAGCCAAGATGCATCTTGCGCGAGCGACTTGACTGTTTCCAATTCGTAGTAGCCGCGTGGGTTGTCCTCGTCAGGCTTACGAACTTGGTCGGACACAACCTCGATGCCACCACGCTCGAGCATCTGCATCATCAATGACGTACCAGATCGGGGTAAACCTGAGACCAAGACGATGTCCTGCATGTTGCAAATCCAAAACTTATTTTAGGAATTTGATAACGCGATGCGATACAAGCTTGTAGACAAGCGATAGCTTCATCGTGTGGAAAGTAGACTCAGTTCGAAACATCGACGCGCAGCCAGGAATTGCAGATATGACGTGTGCTGCGTCCCTGCTACTCGTTTCACTTGATCAGGACATTACGACCGCTTCTTAATGTAACAGTTTATGTCCAGCCGTATGATCAACATAAGTGTACATGTCTATGGTGCTGAGTTTCGATTTGCACTGATTATCGCAACTTCCATCAGGGCAATTTGGCTTCGTCGCTCGGTACCGAGGCCGATACGACCTCGGGCGGATACAGCAGATAATCGGCGCGACGGTCTTATCACCGCCATCAATTTGCAAATCCCCGAAGTCACCGCGGGTGCATCTGGCCGCCCGCTGGAAGGAATTCTGCTAAAGCGCAGCGGTGTCCTTGGCGTCAGGACACCTCAGCAAGTTCTCGGCGGGCGCAACTTGCTGGTGTTGGTCCAACCTCAGCGAGTTGATCCTGAAGCTAGTTGCATGGGCCTGGGCTACCGCTGCGAATAGACGAAGAAGTAATCAGTCATCGTTCGACTTTCGATTCAACACAGGTAATGTCTTCCTCCTCAGAGTCAGGTCAGTTTGGCCCACAAGGCACTACAGAGTTGACGTCTTCACAGTAATTCCTACGCTATGTCCCTATGGATTCCTCGCCCGTAGTGTTTGATAAGTTGGTACAGCTCTGGGATGAACTGGAAGCATTTGCTCCCAATGAAACGTCAGCAGCAAATGTTTATCTGATGAAGACCCTAGCCGATTGGTTAGAGGCAGACTACGCGTACTGGTGCGGTTTGCTTCGTTTAGCCGATGGCGAGGTGGCTGCCGCTGATCCTGTGGGTGGTTGGCGAAATCGCGTCCAAGAACCTTACAAGGTTCCTGACATTTACCTGGAGAAGAAAGAGGAGCTTCTCGAAAACCAGCATCTGGCCGAAGCCGTGGGTGCTGCGTCGATCGCGATTATGCGAGAAGCGGGCAACTTTCGCATTCGGTTGCTTCGCGAATTGGTGGACTTGAGTGAGTACGAGCAAAGCGAGCATTTTGAAAAATACCAGATGCCCTACGGCCTCACGGATCGGCTTTATGTTGTCACCCCAGTGAACGAGGACACCGAGTCTTGTTACTGCTTTGAACTTGCTGGCGGGGATGAGCGGTTCAGTTCGCAAGAGGCCAATCTCGTCGGCACCGCGCTACGTAGCGTGCGGTGGTTTCAACGCAGACTGTTTTTAAGTCATGGGCTACTGGTCGGTGACGAAATACTCAGTGAGATAGAACGCTCGATCGTGTGTCTGCTACTCACCGACAAATCAGAAAAGGAGATTGCGCAGGACATCGAGCGGGCAACTTCTACCACGCACAACTATATCACTGGTATCTATCGAAAATTCGGCGTTAACAACCGTGCCGGCTTGATGTCGATCTGGTTGGGATAGCATATATCACGGTAAAAGATGCCGTCTTATTGCCTCCATAGTCTGATTAGACTGTTGGATTTTGGTCTCTCGCTGGATTACCATAAAGCGTTTAGGCACCTGCTCAGCCCCGTCCTCTGTGGGTGTGCCTTTGCTTTTCTTGATCGACCGCAATTGCTGGGGAGACCGTAGGTGGCACCACATAAAGCAGGCACCTTTGCGACCCCAGGTTGCTTCCTCAGGACACTCGGCATTGCTGCATTGCTGCTAGGCATGGTGGCCCCCACATACGGTGCCGTCGATCTCGCTGGGGACATCTCTAATGGAGTGATTGCTGATCCCTGGATTATTACACAGCTGACTACAATTGGCTTCAGCCAAGCAACGATCCTTGACGTGTACGATGGTGGGGTTGTCGACTCGAACACCTCCCTCATCATTGGTAGTGAGAATTCAATGAATACCCAGTATGTTCAAGTGAATGTTCGCGATGCTGGCTCCAGCCTTTCCGCCAGAGATCTCATTGTGGGTAATTTTGGGGCAGTACCGAGGGTGTATGTTGAAAACGGAGGGGCTGTTGTTGTTGATAGAGATCTTGAGATGAGGAGTACAAGTACGCTCACCGTAACAGATCCAGGCTCTCAACTGACCGTCGGCGATGAGCTAAGAATGGGTCCAGCTACGGAATTCATCGTAGATAATGGTGCCTCGGTCGTGACTGGCGCCAACCTCACTAATAGCCCATCAAATCCACTCAGCACGGGAATTGGTGACGCTACAGTTAGAGGTAGTGGCTCGACGTGGACCGATCACAACTACGTCCGTGTGTTCAATCTACGAGTGGAAGAGGGTGGGCATTTTATCTCCACCAATCCCCATCCTTTTGGACCGTTCGAGATTAGTGGCCTGGTTAGTCTTGACGGAGGAACAATCACTGCCGAAAGAATTACAAGGGATAGTGGTAGGTTTGACTTTGAAACGGGAACGCTGATCTTGAATCAGGCGGGGCTCACGGTTAGCGGATCGGGCCTACTGGGCAGCGACGTTCATGTTGACACAGATTCAACGATCGATGTCTCTGGAGAAGTCGTTGTGGCTTCCACTGCTAAGTTGTTTGTTGAGGGAAATCTCGTTTCCAGCGCTGTGACCAATAACGGCAGCCTGATTTTGGAAGGCGCGACTCTTGATCAGCCAGTCACCAGCCCTGCGGGCTCCACGATCGATGTGATCGGCGACGTAACTTTTAATGGCTTGGTTTCGGGGGCTGGTAGCATTTTCGGTAGCGGTACGCCCATATTCAACGGTGGTTACAGTCCGGGTGATAGCCCGGCGGTGGTCCCAATCGCGACCGATCTGAAGCTAGGCGCCCAGAACTCGCTTCACATCGAATTGGCGGGTACCTCCAGCGGCGATTTCGACCAACTGGCTATCGCCGGGGATGTCTCGCTGGGTGGGTCGCTCGACGTTTCACTGATCGAGGGATTTGCGTTCCAACCACAGCAAGAATTTACGATCCTCAACGTCGAGGGCAATCTTACCGGGCAATTCGATGGTTTGCCCGAGGGGGCGCGTGTTGGCGGCTCGAGCGACGTCGACTTGTTTATTACCTATGCCGCTGGCGGCAACAACGACGTGGCGCTGTTTACCAGGGCGATTCCTGAACCGACTTCGCTGGCGCTACTGGCTTCGGCCTTGCTGGCGTTGCTACTGGGTCGTAAGCATCGCATCGCGCCTTGTTTCAAACCTTGCCTGGGCGCTATGATGCTCACCCTTCTTAGCGTTTTGCCTACTTCTGCTGCTATCCAAACGGTCGGAACGGTAATACCTAATTTCGTAGACTTTGTACACGCTGATCCGTGGAATATCTCGTCGCTGACAATTGGAGCTGATCTATTTCCTACTTCTGAACGTGGCTTGATGGTGATCAGTGACACCAGTCGTAACGGCTTCAACCACGACACCGTCAATGTCGATGGTAGCATTTCCGTTGGCGGCAGTCTCCCTGGGACTCTTTTGGTAACTGGCACAGATGCTCAATTAACCGGTGATTCATTTTGGGTCGGGCAAGGAGCACCGGGGTTGTTCCTCGTCTCAGATGGAGCATCGGTCGTGACCGGTGTCGATGAGGATGGCGAAAGTCGGCTTGGCGGTGATCCTGTCGTCGGTACTGGGCGAGCTGTGATTTCTGACAGTGGCTCCAACTGGACACACTATGATCTCGATAGCACGCCTCTTGGTGAGCTGGAAGTGACAAACGGCGCTTCGGTGGACACAACGAACCTCGCAAACTTGCTAGGGGGGCGTGTTACAGTCACGGGCGCGGGTTCCGTCTGGAATGTTGGCGCCTTGGCCTTATCGGGCTCACTGCTTGTGGCCGACGGTGGGCAGGTGAATGTGATGGGGGAGTATTTTACGATGGGCTTTCCACCAGGCGCCCCTCCTCGTTTAGTTGAAAACTTCGGCGTCAGGTTGTTTGAAAGTTCGGTAACTATTCGTGGCGGAACCATCAACACAAACTTTTTCAACAATAATTTTGGTTCTGGGGAATTGAACTTTGAATATGGTACGCTCAATCTCTCAGATTCGGGATTAGTGGTTGGCGCCGCCGGACTGATGGGTGATGTGGTCGATATCGACGCGGGGAGCGCCATCAATCTCTCCGACGACGTCACGGTCGAGGCGGGAGCAACGCTAACCGTGGCCGGTACGCTGACTTCGGCGAGTTTGACGAACAACGGCGGCCTGACGCTGATCGATACCACGCTCGACCAGCCAGTGGTCAGCCCAGCTGGCTCAATCATCAACGTGATTGGCGATGTCACCTTCAATGGCGCGGTGAGCGGTGCCGGCGACATCTTTGGCAGTGGCACACCTTTGTTCAATGGCGGCTATAGCCCTGGCGACAGCCCAGCCGCAGTGACCGTCGAGAACGATCTTAAGCTGGGTGCAGCGAACACTCTTTCGATCGAACTGGCCGGCCTCGGCGAAGGAGAGTTCGACTCATTGCAAGTCGGAGGCGACGTAACGCTCGATGGCCTGTTAGATGTGCAACTAGCGGAGGGATTCGAATTCGAACCAAACCAAGAATTTGAGATTCTGGATGTGGCTGGAGAGTTGACGGGGCAATTCCAGAACCTCGACGAGGGCGGTCTCGTAGGCATGTTCGATGAATGGCTGCTCTATATCTCCTATGCTGGCGGGGATGGTAACGATGTCGCCCTTTACTCCACGCCCTTGGTCACAGGCGACTTCAATTCAGACGGAGCCGTCAATGGTGCTGATTTTCTTACTTGGCAGCGCAGTCCAGGCGATGGTGAATTGGCCGACTGGCAAGCCTACTTTGGCCAGCCCTCGGCTACGGGCACTGTGGTGACCTTCGTCCCAGAACCCTCCACGCTCCTGTTGCTAATGGCCAGTTGTCTAATTGCAGCTAGTAAGGGGCGCCGATTCAATGCAAAGCCACGTATTCCCGCGGAGTCCTTGGTCGTGCTGGCAGCCGCTTTTCAGTTCGTTGCAGCCAGTTCGGCGCGGGCAGATCTAATACTTGCTCCTGGTGACGTTGTCCACTTGGAGTCCGACAACTATATCGAGTCGATCTCTAATAATGGTGTCCTCCACCTACCTAGCACGTCGACTACCTTTGCGGGACACGTCAGCGGCGCTGGGACTTACGTTGGAAATGCTACATTTCTCGGTACATTCAGCCCTGGTAACAGTCCAGCGGTCGTGGGATTTGAGAATAATTTCGTGCTCGGTGGTCTAGGTACATTAAACATCGAGCTGGCAGGAACTGTGCTGGGTGAATTCGATCGACTCGAGATTGGCGGCAATGCCACGTTGGCAGGAACGCTGAATATAGAATTGCTCGCCCCGTTCACTCTCTCTGCGGGGCAGACTTTTGAAATCATTGACGTGGTCGGTACACGTACGGGCATGTTTCAAGGCCTCGACGAGGGCGCCGTGGCAGCTACCTTCGGCTCGATTGATCTGAAAATCAGTTACCTGGGTGGCGACGGCAACGATGTCGTGCTCACGGCGGTGCCGGAGGCGGGCTGGCTCGGTGGCGTCGGGGTCATTCTTACTTGTTGGGTTTGTAGTCTGCGTGAGACAGCGGTTCATGGCACGCCGACTTGCTGATCTGCGATTGCTATTGGGACAGCTGTGAGTTTCTTAGTCTGCAAAGTACAGCCGGGTGCATGCCCCGAATAATTGCAGCTTGCAAACTCACCTCGAGCTACCAAGCAGACGGTTTTTTGCCAACCACTCAAATTCAACGCGATTGCATCGCCCGACCGCAAATCTCCAGGCCGCTAACCTGCAGAGGTGAGGTAGACCGATGCAGTTTCGTCGAATTGCTTCGACGCGTCGAATTCATCGTCGAAGGGCACGTAGAAGCCGTAACCCGTTTTCAGTCCGACATTAAGCAACGCTATCCTATCATTGCTGCCATTCTTTAGGGATAGACTGACATCGCCAGAAAAGGCCTCGCTTGCTCAGATGGTTTTGAACCACCGACCCATCTTCTGCAAGGAGGCCTGGCGATGCGTTTTTCTCATCCAGTTCGATTGCGCCAGCAAGTGCAGTTCCTGCGACGCCAGTTTCTCCAAGATGGCGACCTGCCGTTCACCGATGTGCTATCGACGGAGGTCGTATCGCAAGCGTTGACCAGCGCAGAGGTTGTCTGGAAGGACCGTATCTATACACCACTGATTACCTTGTGGGTTTTTCTCAGCCAGGTTCTCAGTGAAGACCACTCCTGCCGGGCCGCCGTGGCACGTTTGATTGCGCATCGACTGTCTCGTGGTCAAAGATCCTGCTCGGCAGAAACCGGCGCTTTCTGCCAAGCCAAGAAACGTCTTCCGGAAAAGCTCTTTGCCGACATCG
>JANQQA010000056.1 GCA_028285205.1 Bythopirellula sp.
CGATTGCGGACCGCCGACGAGTTTGGCCATCGTCGCGAGCCGCAATCGACCTGGCCACGGGGTACGGCCGTGGGGCAGCTGAAACTCGCCAGCAACGCCGACCAGTTGCAGGCCGACATCAGCACGACCGTTGAACAGCTGCAACTCGTACGCACCAGCGCCGCGGCCGGCGCTGTTTACGGGCAGCCTGAAATCGTTTGGGCCGAACCGTTGCTCGAATTGTCAGGTGTGGCCAAGTATGCGACAGCCACCGACCATTTCCAAGTCGAAAAGCTGCAAGTCGTCGGCAAGACTTTGCAACTGTCCAGTTCCGCCACAATCGAGCGTTTGAGCACAGACGGTCTGCTGCGAGCAAACGGACTTGTCGAGTACGCGCCAGAGGAACTGGCCAAGCTGGTCGCCAGTTTCGCCGGCCAAGAAGTACAACTCCAGGGCGATCGCCAAGTGCGGTTTCAGCTGGCCGGCCCGCTACGTGCGGCGACCAACTCGCCCGCCAGCCATTGGACGCACAGCTGGGACGTCACCGGCGAGGCCGGTTGGTCGAGCGCCGGTGTCTATGGATTGGCACTGGGCGGCGGCAAGCTCAAAGCCGCGCTGCGTGAAGGGCAACTGCAGATCGAGCCCCTCGACGTGGCGGTCGGGGAGGGCCGCTTTACGGCCCAGCCCTTGGTACGGCTGACACCCGACGCACAGCAACTATTGCTCCGTCCAGGACCACTGGTGACGAACGTCTCGATCTCACCGGAAGTGAGCGAGCAGATGCTCAAGTACGTCGCTCCCATCCTCGCCGGCGCGACTCGCACGGAGGGTGAGTTTTCGGTCGACTTGGCCCAAGCGGAGGTGCCGTTGGGCAATCCTCAACAGTCACGCGTTCAGGGTCAACTGACCACACACCGATTGGCTGTGTCACCAGGCCCAATGATGAACCAATTGATTGCGTTGGTGAAGCAAGTGGAATCGCTTTCCAAACGCAAACAGTTTCTGCAGGCTGCCGTTCAGCCCCGCACCAAGAGCTTCCTGACGATGGTCGAGCAAGAGATCGAATTCCAAGTCGTCGAAGGTCGCGTGTACCACCGCAACTTGGAGTTCCTCGTCGACGACGCGCCAGTGCGGTCGTATGGCTCAGTCGGATTCGATCAAACCCTGGCGCTGATGATTGAGATACCGATCCAGGACAAATGGATCGAGAGCGAACCCGCGCTGCGTGGCTTCGCGGGCCAGTCGTTGCGATTACCGATCTACGGCACCTTCCAGAAACCGAAAATCGACGAACGTGCGATTGCCGACCTGACTCGGCAACTGCTGCAGGGTGCCGCCAGGCAGGCCCTCGGCGACGAGCTGAATCGCCAGTTCGAGAAGCTATTTCGCGGTGACTAGGATATTGCTGGCAACCCATGGAGCTTACTGCGAGATTTTCGTACGTTCCCCACCCCAGCGGTACGTGCTTTCCACAACAGCTTGCACGAAGTGACTAAGCGTGAGCCGACGGTGAAGAACCAGCAGAAAAAGTACTTTAAACTGTTTGCTTACGGTGAAATTCTGCCTATGATGAAAATGGAGCTGAAACATTTTCACGGAGGAAGACGAATTAAAGCTTGCGTGCTGTTTCGTACTTTGATGACTTCAACCGAGGCGAATTGAAGTGACTGAGTCCAGCCCCTCCGCTGTCTGCAACCCACCGAGTGTCGACCCCTCCAGTCTGCGCAGCGTTTACGAAGACGCTCGTCGCGAGGCGGAAAAGCACAAATGGTTGGAGAGTGAAAAAAACGGTTGCGATTTGGGCGACCAGGCCATCGAGGACTGGTACCGCCAATTCTGGAACAAGTACTGTCGCGTGCGTCGACTGGAGCATCTGTCGGGCGAGCAACAGTGGGCCGAGTTCGCTTCCGAGGAGTTCGGCCGGATGTACGAGTTGTTGCTCTCTGGCGACGATTTGCTGGAGGATCTGATCGTTCGCTTTGAACATGGCTGGGAAAACCTCCGCTTCACCAACTGGGTGCATGAGTGCGAGATGTCCCGCCCCAAAATCGAACGGATCCTCGAACTGCTGGAAATCATCAACATCAACATCGCCCGCCTCGACCGCCGGCAACATCACGACCAAGACTAGGCTGGACGCTTCCGTCCAAAAAATCCTTCTCTTCGCCGCATCTTCGTGAGGCATAACCCCCCGCTGGGATTTTTAGGACACTCGGGCGCGATCAGAAACGGCCTTGGTGTCCGAAAACTACGGCCATTGTTTACGGCGCCGTGGTACGTAGTCCTTGGACTGCAAGGGTTTGCACAACTGCTGAGTCTGCAACCGCCACGACTTTTCGGAAAACCGGCCGCGAAAGTGTCTTAATAATCTCAGCGTTCGCATTCGTAACTCACTATTCGCGAACCAGTTGCGCAGGGAAACGTCGGTTCCTAAAAGTCGCAATAGCGCGTCGTTCAAGTTGTCAAAGAGCGGTGGGCAGACCTTGATGCCGATTCCAGTCTACCTGAACCACTGGCCTAATTTCACCAACGATTTTTGGGCCGCCAAAGCTAGAGCCGACGGCGCTACCCGCGGGCAGTTCTGCATCCGTAGGGTCCGCTGCGCGGACGAAATCTAGAAGCAGTTTCATAAATCCCCCTCCCTTGCAGGGAGGGGTTAGGGGGGTTGATTCTTCGGTAGACTGCACCGCGAAACCTGAAATATTCGGACCAGACAAATCATTTCCATGGTCTAGTGTGTTTCATCGAATTTCTTCCCGATGTGCTTTCTGCAAAAGACTGTCGCAGCCTGCATAGCTTTGCGGCGAACAAGTAGAACTGATTTTTTTGCTATACTAAGGCAAAATCTACCAATATCTTGCTATCAGACAGGGCTCAGCCCACATGTCGTTTCGTAGATCGAATAATCAGACCGACCAGTGGCGTGTCTTCTGCACAAAGCACAATCGCTACGTGTCGCAGTTGCCTCGGTTGGCTTCCGTCTTCGCGACCGCTGATCGGTTCGATCAATTCCTCCAATCGGGTGTCTACGATGGCGATGGGATGATGCTGACAATTATGTCGCTCACCGACGACGAATGGCTACCGTTTTCGTTGTTTGTTGACCAATACTCGATTGACTGGCAATCTTATTTCACCAAGACCATGTACGTCGCATACTGCGACGAACATGACAAACGCCACTGTCATCCGGCGACGACTTGCTTCAAACGTGATGACTTGCGGATGCCAAGATTGATCATTCACTTTTGGGCGAAATGGGACGCACATGACAGAACCATGGACGCGAATCTCCGATCGGCAATCGAACGATTCGAGGGTCGCATCGGATTCCGTTCTATCGACATCGACGTCCCGCAGTTGCATGACATTTGTCTTGATGCGGGCGTAGCCAATGTCCCAGCACTCGGGTTTTATACCACTGGCAACCTAGCCCGACTACTTGTTGGCGTTCGTGATTCAGCGGTTATCATCAACGAAATAGAAATATGGCTCTCGCCAAGACGAAGCGCGACAGCATAGTCGTGAACCAGAGTGGCGCCGGTCAGCGTATACGTGATAACAAAGACGACTCCTGCTGCCCTTGTGGTGCGTGTCGTGCTGTGGAGAGATCATGTCACCCTTTATTCAACGATGGGTATCTCCGTTCTACCTACGGATCCTGCACGGCAATTACGCATCGCGTATTGTCGTCGGTGAAGAGCGTACCAAATTCAACGGCGAAGTTCGCATCGCGCTTGCCGAAATTACGCCGGAGATTGCCACCAAGCTCCTTTCCGGATATTGGCGCGAAGCGATCACCGGAAGTTGGCTCGCCGGTCTCAAGCGATTTCCGGAGTGCCAACATCAAATCGGCCGACTTCTCCTTCAGTCCAAGACATGTTATGCGGGACAATCCCACGCGTTCGCGATGGCTTGTTACGCAGACGATGCGAGCGTTGAATTCCTCACCCGGTACTTGGACACTTACCTGCGAAAAACCGACTGCTGCTATGATCAAGGCTGGGCAATGCCCGCGTTGATGTGGATCGACGAGCAGCAGCGAACTGACCATGCTGCCCAGTTTCTGTCGCCTGGCGGTTTGTGGGAGCAGTTTACTGCCGATAAGGTATCAGACAACAATGATTCATGGACGATTCAGGTCTGTAAGGCAAATTTCTGGAGATCGATGGAGTACTGTTGCGCGCACTTCATGACTTGAAGTCTGGTCATCGTGGCACTCGCGGCCGCCCTATTCAAAGGCGACTTATCCCGCGACCGATAAATCGCACTACTCCATGCAGACCGATAGGAGCGATTTCAGAATGAATCAGACGAATTGGCAGGCCATCAAGTTCGTGTTGACCGTAGTTCTTGCTTTCGCGGTGAACACTTGCGTTACTGGCGCTGCCAAGGGTGAGACGCTGAAGATTATCAATTGGAATGTCCTCTACGGATTCAATCACCACAAGTCCATCGACGAGGCAAGTCAGTGGCTCGATGGGCAACGGCCCGGTGTCGTCGCGTTGCAGGAATTGAACGGGATCTCCGAGCAGCGCCTCCGTGAGTATGCCAAGCATTGGGGGCACTCCCACGCCGTCACGCACAAGGAAAGCGGGTTCCCGGTGGGGCTGACCTCGAAAGCCCCCATTGAGGTTGTCGAGCGGCAATTCGAGGGGTTCCACCATGGATTCCTGCACTGCAAGACGTATGGTATCCACTTCTTTGTCGTCCACTTTTGGCCCGGGAAATCCAACGAGGTGGACGAGATTCTCAATCGGGTAGCGCCACTCCTGGAACGGCAGGAGAAAGTGATCCTCTTGGGCGACTTCAACGGCTGTTCGCGCAAGGATGAAGCGTTCCTGATCGCCAGCGCAACACGAAGAGAAAGAGACTACACGTTCGTGGACCAAGTTGAGGCCCAGGGATTTGTCGATCTCGTCCATAAACACGATCCGAGTGCCAAAATCTCCTGCCCATCACCCATCACCATCCCCCGGTGGTCGAAGGACATGGAGGAATTGAAGCAAAAACGCTATCGAATCGACTTCGTGTTTGCAGACAGGCTGCTCGCCGAGGACTCTCGTTCCGGGACAATCTCGTTGGCGAGAGAAATTGACACCATTTCGGATCACTATCCCGTCATTGTAGAACTGGAAATCTCGAAACATCCGAAGACCGGTGCAAATGACGACCTCTAGCCTTCGTTGAGCGCTGTGACCGCATATGCACGCTTGATTGGACGGCAGACTGCGACGCCTTGCTACGTCGCGGCAGGAAGGTCGGTGAGCCCTACTTCCAGGAGGCAGCCGAACTCCCGCGGGAAGTCGACCGACACACGCGCATGGACGGCGCCCTGCTTGTCGAAGAAACGATGCTCTCCGCTGATGGCGAAGATACCCTCATGCCACACGTTGGGGTGAATGTACAACCCAGCGTCGCCGCGGAAGTAGAAGCAGACGAAATCCTCAGGTGATATGTCGTCGCCCGGTTTGGCCAGTGGGGCGAGGAACGGTTTGTTGACCTCCGGAAAGAACAGCTGTCCACCATCGGGATGATAGTTCGCGTGCCATAACAGCAAACTTGCTGGATCGCGAGCATGCTCTTCGCTAGCTTGCGTCGGTTCGGTGCCGTACCCGAGTATGTAGTGACCATCGACAGCAGCATTGCGACCGTAGAGGATGTCGCCTTTCCATTCCGAGACGAAGATGCCTTCGGTCGTGCCGCCCTCGTCTCCAGTGTCGGGATCGACGGGTCGCCAACCCTGCGCTGGCCAACGGACAATTTCGACCTCGGCGTGACGATCTTCAACGAGCATTCCATATCCCGCTAATGACGCGTTGGTCGCCTCGACGATCGGGATCTCGACACGTTTGACGTCTGCCGGAATGTCTGGATTCAAGTAATCAGGCACCGTTTGCATTGATCCCACGCTCCTATCTGCATTACTTGTAACGGGTCAGGTAGCCTTCAGGCCACGCCTGCAACCCTAGCAAGCAGTACGATAATCCTCTGGCGTCAGAACGTCCAGCCATCGTGCCGCGCGAAATCCGTGGGGACGTTGGAAGCCGCCGAGTGCGACCCCCAAGGAGCCGCGACGTGGGCAGCCGTGTCAGTGGCACGGACTCAGAAGATGCACGCAGCGATCGCGGCATTCAACGCAAGTCAAGCAGCGGCCGCAGAGCGACTGATCTTCGACACGCTTGCGGCAAGCTTTGGCGTGGTGCTAATCCTTGTCCACCAGCTTGCCTGAGCGGTTCACTGCCCGCAGTAGCCTGACGCCTAGCCAAACGGCCAGCGCGCAGCCCACCACTCCTGGGATCGAAACTCCCCGGAAGAACGGAGGTGCGGCGCGACTCCATAGCGATGTCGAACCCACGAAGAGGGCCGCCGACAAGACGCCCGTCACCAGGCGATTGACGATGGTATCGAGTCTGCGATGGTCCAGGTGTACCTCAAAGCTGCCATCGCGAACGCGGTCGAGCACGTGAACAGCGTCTCGCGGGAATCGTTCGGCCAGTTCGCTCCAAGCGCGCGCTTCGGACTGCACCTTCTTCCAAGCTCGTTGCGGTGATAGCCGCCGGCGAATGGCCTGCTCTTTGTAGCCTTCTAGCAACTCGGCGAGACTGAAATTGGGGTTAAGCTGTTGTGCGGTCCCTTCCAACATCACCAGAATTTTGATCAACATCCCGATCTTTGCTGGTAGCACGATCCGGTGGCTGTGGATGATGTTAACCATGCCGTTTAGCGCGCCGCTGAGGTCGAAGTCGGCAATCGATTGTCCACCGAAGTCGCTCAGGAAGTCGTCCAGGTCAGCAGCGAGCGCGTCTTCGTCTACGCCTTGTGCGACTTGGCCCAGCTTCATCACCTGCGTGGTCAGTGTTTTGGAGTCGCGATCCACGGCGGCGATCGCCATGTCCTCGACTTGCTCTCGCAGCTCGTCGTTGATCCGAACCACCATCCCGCAATCAAGCAGTCCGATGGCTCCGCCAGGGAGCACCAGGAGATTGCCAGGGTGCGGATCGGCGTGGCAGAAACCATCGCGGAAGATCATGTCGAGGAACATCTGAGCGCCGAGCCGCGCGAGATCAGAAAGGTCGTGGCCCGCGGCGATCAACGCCTGCTTGTCACGAAGGCTCGTCCCATCGAGAAAATCCATCGTTAGCACTCGTTTGGAAGAGTGCTCCGGTGAGACCCCTGGGATGCAAACCCGCTCTTGCTGCGAGAAGTTTGCCGCGAACTTGCCGAGGTTGGACGCCTCGCGAGAGAAATCCAGCTCCTGCAAAAGTGTTGTCGCAAACTCTTCAGCGGTCTTCTGGGGCTGATACTGTCTGGTTGCCGGCGCCAGATCCTCGGCCATGCCCGACAAGATTTTCAGGATCTCGAGATCATTCTGCACGCGGCTCTCGATTGCCTCGTGCTGCACCTTGACGATGACTCGTCGCCCGTCGTGCAAGGTGGCCTTGTGCACCTGACCGATGGAAGCCGATGCGAACGGAGTCGGCTCGAACTCCGCAAACAGTTCTTCTG
>JANQQA010000329.1 GCA_028285205.1 Bythopirellula sp.
GCCACCGACGCGACCGACATCAATGAGTCGGGCCAAGTCGCGATCTCCACGAATCAAACCAACTCGGCGCTGATATACAACTCTTCCGATAGTTCGGTAACGACGATTCCGCAGATCGGCACGGGCAATCGCATGTCCGCCCAAGCGATCAACGAAAGCGGCGACGTGGTCGGCAAAGGTGACCGTAGTACAGGTCTCAGTGGTCAGGCACGTGGCTATGTTTACTCAGCTGCCGACGAGGCAAGCTATATTCTCGAAGACCATATTCTCGACCTTTCCGTTCCAGCTGTGCCTGACCTTGGCGATTGGGGAAGTCTTCGTACAGCGTGGGGCATCAACGACGATGGTTGGATTGTCGGGGTTGGCGAACGTCGCTTCACAGGTGCATCGTTTCCCACCAATCGCGCTTACCTGCTCATTCCCACCGTCGCGCCACCTAACGGTGACATCAACGACGACGGCGAGTACAACGGCGTCGACTTTTTGGAGTGGCAACGCGGCGTTGCTTCCGGCCTGTACGACGCCGACGACCTAGCCGACTGGCGGACAAACTACGGCGGCGGATCGCTGCAAGCCAGCATCACGAGCGTGCCGGAACCATCGACACTAGCACTGGCGATGCTGGGCGCCCTGGCCATACTGCGAACGCGACGCAACTAGCGCCAATTTCAAGAACAATACCCATCGACCGTCGCGAGCGAATCGCTTCGGGAGTTCTCAACAACGGCATTTGCGGGTGAGCCCGAGCGGCCGCTACCTGCATCAGGAGTTTCACTCCGATGTTAGTTAGCGACGCCGCATGTGTGCGATAGTGAGGCCCAGCAGGCACAGCGATACGGTATTGGGCTCAGGAATGAACTCGTCATTAAGCTCAAACCACATGCCACCACTGGCATGAGTTCGCCACGGGCCGGATTCAATCTCGTCGTTAGTTGCCGCTAATACCTGGTCGAACACTCCGACCGCTCTAGCCCATGCCCAGCCGCCAGTCGGGTCAGCATCGTTGGAAACGGATATCCAGTATTCTGTGCCGCGTTCAAGGGTGATTCCGCTCCGAAGGTCTAGAAAAAACTCTGCGGGAGTGCCCACGCCATTTAACAGGCTACCACCGGTTGGTCTTCGTATTGTTGCTGGAGATATCGAGAAATCGCCTCCGTCCAAGGGGACTCCGGGTCTATCCATATTGTCGCTCAAGAAAACGACCCGAAAGTCATCTCGTACGTCATCAAACGATACGTCGGGTTGAAGCGCTGTTGTCCCGTCGATGCCAATCACTCGCAAAGAACGGACTGTATAGGTCCCATAGCCATCAACTACGAAGTTATCAGCAAGCTTCTGGATATTGGGACTATTCCATGACGTGAATGATGCAGTTGGGTCGACGGGAGTCGTTTGGCTATAGAGGGTGGCGGCAGAGGCAGTTGTAGTTGCATTGCTAACTGTGAGCAGCGAAACAATGCTGAAGAAGAATCTCACGACGAGACTGCGTTCTTGGCTCAATAATAGCATGCAAGATGTTCGCGTCCGTTCCATTTCATCACCTTCTCTAGGAAGGCAATCGCCTACATCCACCATCCCCTTGAGTATTAGTTTAGCAGTATTCCTACCTAGTCCACAATCATATTGCGGAGCTGCGGAGGATTCATCGTCCTCTCGCAGTTTCGGTTTACGCCTAAAGGCACTTTGAATACATCGTTTTGCGCAGCATGTAGCATGAATAAAACGTCCCTTGATGGTTCTCTACGTGCAGACGGCGAATCCAATCGACTTCACCAATCTCCCAGCGCTGTCGGTCATCCTCAACGATTGAAACTGGCGAAGTGCAATTGGAGATGAAGGTCGATAACTACCTTCGGACTTTGGCAATGCTGCGCCGGAAAGGATTCAATGCGTTCGTTGCGGCACTATGTGGATTAGTCTATAGACTGCCGCTTCGCTCTCACCCATCCTCCATTCTGCGGGCTTGGAGGTATGAGCAGGACACCGCTCGCGTCCAGCACTCATTCAACGCAATCCCCTGTAGTACCGCGGATATTGTCTACTATAATCAGCGTGATACTCTACTTGTCACTCGCAACATGCGCTGCAGCACTTCCTCACAGCGCGACGTCACGAGCAAAGAAAGCGATTGCACATGGCCCAGCCACTTTCTCGCGTGTTGCGGCGATGGTTTGCGTGGTTGATGGTCGTGGTATTGATCGCCTCGCTGATCACTTGGTTTTTCCTCCGCGATACGCTGCCGCCGGTCATCCGAATCGGTACTGCCGTTCAAGGCGGACTTTACCACGAAGAGGGTGAACGTGTGGCCGAAGCGTTGCGCCAGCGGACTCGTCACGAAATTGAGGTCGTCACGACCTCCGGTTCCCAGGACAATAGCGACCGCCTCCGCGCTGGCGAAGTCGACGTGGCGATTGTTCAGGCCGGCTCGGACTCGTTACAGGGGCTGGCGATCGTGACGCCCCTGCATCGCGATGTCGTGCATGTGGTGGTGCGCAAGGAACTGATGACGCCGACCGCGGGAGACAATCAGGTAGCTCTTGTCAGTGACCTGGCGGAGAAGTCGATCATCATCGGGTTGCGGCGCTCTGGAATGCAAAAGAGTGCTCGCGACATTCTGCAGCACTACCATTTGACTGACGTCGCTGAACTGCACGAAGTCCATTTTACCGAGCTGCTGCGCGACGAGGACCAGCAGTACGATGCGGCAATCATTACCACGGGCGTCGAAAACGACGACATTGGCAAAGTGCTGGCCACGGGGCGATTTGGTCTCTTGCCTTTGGATTCGCACGCATTGGTACGACGTTATCGGCACCTTGATTACCATGAGATCCCCAAGAACATGTGGCCACCTGTGCCAAGTGTTGCCGTGCCGACGGTCACTGCCTCGGCGTTGCTCGTGACCCGAGAAGACGCATCGAACGATTTCGTGAAAGTGCTGCTGAACGCAGTTTTCGAGGACGACTTGCTTGCGCACTTCCCCACCATGTTCTCTCCGCAAGAAGCGCGAGACCTCGCTCCATCGCGGCTGCATCCGGTTACGCGACGCTATCACGATCCGTTCGGGCAGTACGGAGTGATGCACACCGTTTTGGAAGGACTGGCCGCTGGCAAAGAGTTGCTGTTTGCGCTGGGAGCTGCCGTCTATCTCGTTTGGGATCGTTGGCGCCGTCTCCAAGAAAAAGAGAATTTAGAGCAGATTAGCATTCAGAAGGAGCGACTCGATTCATATCTCGAGCGGACACTTCGTATTGAACGTCAGCAGATGAATATCACCGACCCGGAGAAACTGCAAGAGTACCTGGACGAAGTTACTGAGATCAAGTTGCAGGCACTGGATAGCCTGACTCACGAAACCCTGCGAGGTGATCGGACATTCTCAATATTCTTGATGCAATGTGCGAACCTGATCAGCAAAATTCAAATGCGAATCCTCAACTACACGAAGAGATAGCGCGTCGTCCCGTCAAATGATGACATGGAGATTCAAGCCTTTTAGCAGCGAGCAACCAATATGGCAGCTACCAGCGAAACGACGAGTCATAGTCATTCCACCTTTTACATTGTCGGCGCGATCGTGCTGGCCGTCGTACTGGCGATCGTCGGTCCGGCGCTGTTTGGCGAGAGCTTCCGACCAGCTGTCGACGTGCTTGAGGTGGGTGGCGAAGTCTTCTTGCGGATGTTGCAGATGGTTGTTGTGCCGCTGGTGATGGCCAGCGTGATGAGCGGCATCCTCGGCTTGGGTGATGTGCGGAAACTCGGCCGGCCCGGTGCCTACGCCGTCACGTATTATCTGTGCACGACGGTGCTGGCGGTCATTACCGGATTGATCGTCGTCAACCTGGTCGATCCTGGTGAAGGTATCGATCCTGCACTCGTGAAAGATGCCCGTCAGGAAGGCGAGCAAACCCTCGCGCACGTTGCCGGCCAAAACAGGGGTCGTCGCATCGAATGGCACAACGTCACGGGCGATCGTTCGGCAACAGCCGGCGAAAGCAAGAACGTCGCGGTACCTGATGAGGGTGTCTGGAGCGTGCGGATCTCGATCGATCAGGTCGGGAAGGCCACCACAGCCGCTCGAGCGGTCGCGAAATGGAGCGAAGATGGCAACACGTTCGAGGAGCTCGCCGGCGGAGAATTTTCCGCCGGTACGGATCCAGGCATCTACACGACCTCCCCCGTGATTACCGTACCGGTCGAAGCCCGCTTCGTGCGCATTGAATTCGAGCCGCAGCAAGGCGGTGAGCGAAGCATTGTGGAAGCATATCTCGTCGCAGGCGCACCATCGATCGGTGCCATTTTTCGCAACCTGGTGCTCATGCTCTTCACGAACAATCTGCTGGGATCGATGGTCGAGATCAATCTGCTGCCGCTCATCGTTTTCAGTATCGCCTTCGGCGCCATGCTCACCACGCTGGGCGATCGATCCGAGACGATCACGGATCTCGTGGTGAGTATCAATGATGCGTTAATGAATTTTATTCTGCTGCTCATGAAACTAGCGCCCTTTGGCATCTTCTGCTTGGTTGCCGCGCGGTTCGCTAACGCGCAGCTCGACGGACAGTTTCTCACGCTGTTGCAGACGCAGGCGTGGTACATGACCAGTGTTATCGTGGGGCTGTCGATTCACGCGGTACTCACGCTGTCCTTATTGTTGTGGTTTTTCACGGGGCGAAGTCCCGCGCAATACGCCCTGCAAATGTCGCAGGCAATTCTTACCGCTTTTTCAACGGCTAGTTCGACCGCGACGTTGCCTGTGACCATGGAGTGCGCCGAGAAAAATGCTGGCGTCTCACCACGTTCCACGGAGTTCGTGCTGCCGCTGGGGGCGACGATCAACATGGACGGCACCGCGCTGTACGAAGCAGCTGCCGCGATCTTCATCGCGCAGGCCTATGCGCTGATCGACCCAGCATTTGTGCTCACATTCGACAAGCAAGTGGTGATCGCGATCACCGCCACCTTGGCGGCAATTGGCGCGGCGGGCATCCCCGAGGCCGGGCTCGTGACAATGCTGATTGTACTCAACGCTGTCGGATTGCCGCTGGAACTGATCGGCTTGATCCTCCCCATCGACTGGCTGCTCGATCGCTTTCGCACAGCCGTCAACGCCTACGGCGACTCGGTTGGCGCCGCAATTGTCGACAAGAGTTTTTGAAACCTGAGACCCGCAGCTCTCGCAGTGATGCAGACGATTCAGGCGTTGCAATCTCTGGTCAAGCAGACCCCGGAAGCAATCGCCCACGCTCTCAATCGACTCCCGGAACATTAATATCGTAGACAACAGAATCGCCTGACCTAGTGACGGACAGTTCGGGTGGCTCGAAACCGCTTTGAATGTAGCTACTCCCGGCCTGTCCATTCGCCGGCGGAGTCTTCCAGCACTCGATCAGCACGCGGTACTTCCCGGGCACGAGTCCATCGTCCTCACGAAACGATCTGGCGATGTATTTTCCATCAACGTCGAAATCCGCTCGCCCTGGACGTCTCGGCAACCCAGGATCCGCCGCCAAAGGAGCGAAGCGAATAGTTCCCGCCGCTGGGCAAGGCCCGCCGTTGAATGTCACTGTGCCGGACACCGGGACCGTAACTGGCAGGTTGGAATCAGCGCATCCGACGAGCGCCAGCACAACGCTGCACAGGACCAGGGCATCAATCCTGGAATGGCGAAAGCGAGTAACAATGCGACTGGTACGATTCATCATCTCTCACGGAATTGAAACCTGTTCCCCGCCATTTCGGCTGCCAAGCTCGTTGTAGATCTGGTAATCGATCGCTTCTTGAATAAAGTGGACGCTCGCGTCGCCCATCACGAATTGCGCGCCGCCTGGGTGATAGCTTTTGAACCCGCAAGCTCTCGCGAGTGCTGGTCCTGTGTTTCTGCCTTCATCCGCTTCTAGCAGATTCAACGTGATCGCGGTCGACGTGACCGAGAAGTTATTCACAAAAGCTCCGTTGAAACCACAATGCTCAGAAACCGTCTCACCAACGAGGAAGGTGTTCGTTAATCCGTCTGTTACTTCCTTGAAATTCACTTGTCGAGGCCAACGGCAAATCATGCCCGGGAACTGCCCAGGCACAACTTCAAGACGAGTATTTGGCAGTGAACCAAAACTCCAACTCAGGCGACAACAATAGTTGTCTGCTCTGGGTTGTCGGACTGGGCAGTCTGCGCATGAATCGATGTGAGTTGGACCCATCGAGCCAAAGTAAGAAATCCGTGACACTTCTTGGAGGACGACGTTTGCATGGTGCTTATCGTTGACTGGTTCTTCGGCACCGGGATCCGTTGAACAAAGGTAGACAGGAACAACCAGACGTCGCGCGTCTGCGTTGCTAGGATCCGACATCGGTACTTCGAGATTAAACACATTGTAATGTTGTTGTTGCTCGATAAAGGGAAGAATGAGCGCCGCCCAGGTTCCACCCTTCACATTGCTCTGGATTGCACTCGCACCCTGAGGGAGCGCACTGTTTGTGTCGTGGAAGTTGTGCATTGCAAGTCCAATCTGCTTGAGATTGTTGCTGCACTGTGAGCGACGCGCGGCTTCGCGAGCCGCCTGCACCGCTGGGAGAAGCAGGGCGACAAGCACACCGATGATCGCGATTACGACCAGCAACTCTACCAGCGTAAAGGCATTCTTCGACAGCTGTACTCTTGCCGGTTGGAACGACACACACATGAGACGATGTCCTCCGTTTCCCGAAACAATGGACGTTGCCGGAGGCGCTTAGTCTAACCGAGGGTCAGACAGCCTTCAACGGAAAAGCCTTTTCTGATTTCCAGGGTGAAACAGGTGCACCCGGGGTCTCCAAGCCAATGGCCAAAGTAGCCGTGGTCGCGATACAATGTTCGGCGGTGAGGATTTCCATTTAAATGACCTAAAGTTGGCAAGTTGTCCTTGTGCAGTTCATCCCACGGAGTCGTTGCATGCGAACGATCCTAACGCGGTTTTGGACGTTGTTCCTTTTACAATTCTTTGGTCTGCACCACACCGCCCTGCCGGCCGCTGAAGGTGACGGCGTGGTGTGGGACGACCGTGGACGTCAAAGTCAGGCCCTGGCGACGCACGACCAGGCTGCAGCCAGGTTGGATGCAAAGCGTAGCTGCACCGTGTCGCTTTGGGTCAAGCTCGCGGGAGAAGCCGATAGCTTCCCCGCGCTGGCGGCGAACAAATCCTGGAACGGCGGCGAGGTCGTCGATCTGATCAGCACCAGCAATATGGGAATCACCCTATCCACCGGCGCCGGACGGGGATGGGCGCTGGCGCTACAACCCAACGGGTCTTGGCACTGGAACTTGGGCAACGGCGAACACCGCCTCGACTATTTGCCGACGGCGAAGCGCCAGCGCATCAACGACGGCGAATGGCACCTGCTCGCCTTTGCCATCGACCGCAACAGCAACACTGCCCGACTGTACTACGATGGCAAAAACGTTGCGATTTACGCGATCAACGGGTTCGGCGATCTGGGGACGATGCAGGACGCGTTCGTCGGCGGTGACCGTGCCGAGGCGAACCCCGCGATTGAAGGACTTGCCGGCTCTATCGACGGAGCTCAGTACCACACGACCGCATTGTCTGACGACCAGATATTTGCGATCTATCAAGAACGCTTCCCCGACGCCACAAACGACCTACCGGAAATCCAGTCCGACGAACTGAAAGTCCTCGCCTGGAATATCTGGCACGGTGCACGTCACCCGGGCATCGAAAAAGGCGTCCAGCAAGCGGTCGACTTCATCAAGCACACGCAAGCCGACGTCATCACCATGCAAGAGACGTACGGCTCCGGCCCCATCATCGCCGATCGACTGGGCTATTACTTCTACCTGCGTTCCAGCAACCTGTCGGTCATGAGTCGGTACCCGATCGAGACAACACACGACCTTTACGAGCCGTTTCGCTTCGGTGGCGTGACGCTACGACTCAGTGAGGAGCAGCAGATTAACGTCTTCAGCCTTTGGATCCACTATCTGCCAGCTTGGCGACGCGATAGCAGAGCCGAAGGCGCGACTGCCGAGGCTCTCATCGAAGGCGAATGGAAAACACGCGCCAGCGAACTCCGCGATATTCTCAAGCAGCTCAAGCCTTTTGTTGAAACTTCGGACGAAGTACCACTGATTGTCGGCGGCGATTTCAACAGTCCCTCCACGCTCGACTGGACTGAGGCGACCGCCGACTGGCACAACGATTTGGTTGTCGACTGGCCCGTCAGCCGGCAGATGCTCGACCTGGGCTTCACCGACACCTACCGCGCCATCCATCTCGATCCAACAAAGCAAAAGGTGCATGACCTGTTTGAGGGTGATGCAAGGCGTATCACCTACCGTATTGATTACATCTACACGCACGGCCAAGGTATCACACCGACCGCTTCGCAAATGATGAACACCCACAACGGCACCTGGCCCAGCGATCACCCGGCAGTGCTGTCGACGCTCAAACTGAAACTCCAGCGCAAACAACTCGGCATCATCAGCTACAACATCCTCGAAGGGTTCAACAACGGTCCAAGCGAGCGCTTTCCTGACGGCGCGGAACGACGCAAGGCGGTCAGCGACTGGCTCATGGGGCAGACGCCGGCGATCGTCGGTTTCCAGGAACTCAACGGATACACGCAGGACCGGCTGGCCGAAGAGTCCCGCGCCTGGGGTCATGGCCACGCCGCGACCGTTAAGGAAGGCGGCTACATCGTCGGGCTGACCTCGCGCGAACCGATCGAAGTCGTCGAACGCCATCTGGAAGGAATGCACCACGGGCTCCTGCACGCGCGAACGATGGGCATCGACTGCTTCGTGGTCCACCTCTCGCCCTTCAAAGCTAAGCATCGCCAGCGCGAGGCCGAGATGATCGTCAAGCGCGCCACTGCCGCGATAGACGCAGGCGAGCCCGTCATCGTGATGGGAGATTTCAACGCCTTATCGCCCGCAGACCGTGCGGCCTACGACGACAACACAGCGCTGCTCGAGCGTATGCGGCGCAGCGACGCCCGGCACGGCCACGTCGAAAACCTGATCGACGGCAACATCGACTATAGCGTCATGCAGGCGTTCCTAGATGCAGGGCTGGTCGACCTGTTCGCCCAACACCGCGATGAAGCCCCGCCCGCGGGCAAACGACGTATCGACTTCATCCTGGCCTCGCCCGACTTGGCCGCACGTTTGGTCGACGCCGCCTGGCACACCGAGCCAAAATTCAACGCGATGTCCGACCACCCGCCCACAACCGCGACCTTAACGGTACCTTAAGTAGTCCAAGTCACCCTCAGGCAATTGTAAGTCATAAGCGGCAACATCCATCGCGCGATCGGTGCACGGCCGCGAAGATCGAATCGGTGTTTGCACCAATGTGAAATGTAGAGGCGTACCGGAGTCCGACGGTGCGAAGATCGTGCAGATCACCTCATCGTCGAAATGAGTGAACAAGCAACAAAACACCCAGACCGCCACACGAATTGTGCAGCGGCCTGGCTCGACGACGATGTGAAAGTATCACTAGGCTTTGTCGCGATCACAGATTGCGCGATCGGCGCTGAGAATAGGTGGCAACGATGCAACCTAGTGCCGTTAGCAGGGCAGAACTGGGCTCCGGTATCGGGACGGCGTAGAATGCGAATGAATTCTGGTTGGCATCTTGATAGCGACCTGTGAGGACGCCGCTGTCGTTGATGCCCCATAGGCGGGTCGAAGAAGCTCCCGGAAACTCGATGAACTGCAGCACGCCATCGGCGTACCGGACAAAAGATTGTTCAGCATCGCCAAACTGCACCGTCGTCGTGCCAACAATTACATCCTCGTTGTTGATGTCATGCAGCGATGTCTCCGCCGCACTTGGA
>JANQQA010000246.1 GCA_028285205.1 Bythopirellula sp.
ACGTCCCAGCCGCTATCGACCAGCTCGCAGGCGAGCCAGTCGAGCAATTCTGGATGGGTAGGTCGTTGCCCCTGCGATCCAAAATCAGCCGACGACGCGACGATCCCGCGGCCAAATACCATCTGCCACATTCGATTCACCGCGACGCGAGACGTCAGCGGATGATCTTGTTGCACCAGCCATTTGGCGAGTCCTAAGCGATTCTGTGGTAAGTCAGCCGGCGGTTGCGGCAGACTGGCAGGCACTCCGGCGGTGACCTCCTCGCCCGGTTGATCGTACTGCCCACGATTTAGCATGTGAGTTTTGCGTGGCTCTTTCGCAGTATTCATCACCATGACTTCGTGGTTGCCGCCAATGTGATCCAGACGTGAGCGAAGGTTGCGGATTTGATGTCGTACGTTCGCCAATTCCTTCGCTTGACCGGCGTGATAGTTGCGAAGGCGTTCTCGCTGCTCCGTCGTGCGCTGCTCGGAGGCGATGGTGAGGATCTTCTGGATATCTGTCGGAATATTGGTGTGGTCATCGTTGCCGCTGAACGTGAACAGTTCGCACTTACCGCCCGACAGGCCGCGGCCTCCGCCCCAGACCAGCAGCAACGTCACGTAAGGCGTGTCGGATGCGGAGATCGGTTTGTCAAAATGAAATGTGATGTGCTGGGGCGAATCGATCTCACCGCCGGGCGACCAACCCGTTGCATCGCGTGGATCGAGCGAATCGCTGGGTGGGTGATTTGGGTGCGCGGCCGAAGCGGTCGCGTTTTCTATCTTCAACAGTTTGTACAAGTCGACCTGCTCGGACGGCGTTGCTGTAGCGGACGCAGAAAAAGAGGTGAGCAGCAGACTGCCTTTGAAACCCTCTTTGTTGCCGTAGCCGATGCCGCCCTCGGCGAATTGCGGATCGGGGTGAAACACTAGCCGAAGGCCGTCGGCGCGCTCTTGTGAAATCTGCGCCACGATCGACGGAGAGCGTCCGCCGCCGTTCCTGAGCAGTAACTTGCCGTCGTCGAGGATTTCGGTGCCGCCGCTGCGGTTGGGGGCCGAGGCCTTCAGTACCTTGGCCGGAACGAGAGTCAGGCCTTCGCCGAGCGTGGCCAGTTCTCTTCGCAATTCGTCTTCCCACTGCGGTTGCGAATCCAGGGGTGTCCGCAGCTGCTCCTCAAGTGCGGCCAGCTCGCGTCGGATCTGCTCCGCCTCATCGCTGTGCCGACCGAGGATTGAGGTCGCTTTGGTCTTGGGGCTGGAGTTGATGCCTGCGTTGCCATCCAATCCACGGTCATCCAGGCTGTTGAAGTACGCGAAGAATCGGTAGTAGTCGCGCTGACTGATCGGATCGTACTTGTGATCGTGGCACTGAGCGCAGCCCATGGTCAGTCCCAGAAACACTTCCGCCGTCGTCCGCACACGATCGGCTGCGTAGTTGACGAGGTTCTCTTCAGGAATCGTGCCGCCTTCGTGCGTGATCATGTGATTACGGTTGAAACCGGTAGCGACCTGTTGATCGATCGTCGCGTTGGGCAGCAGATCGCCGGCGAGCTGCTCGACGATGAATTGGTCGAACGGCATGTTCTGGTTGTACGCGTGTATCACCCAGTCACGCCACAGCCACATGTGACGACCGCCATCGATCGAGAAGCCGTTGGTGTCGGCGTATCGTGCCTGATCGAGCCACTCGACAGTCATGCGTTCGCCGTATTGCGGCGAGGCCAGCAATCGATCTACGAGTCGCTGGTACGCGTCGTCGTGGTCGTCGTCGAGGAAGGCTTGCACCTCAGCGATCGTCGGCGGCAGCCCCGTCAGATCAAGATACAGTCGTCGTACCAACGTGCGAGGGTCGGCTTCTGGCGCGGGCTTCAACTGGGTGTCCTTGAGCTTCGCGCCGACAAAATGATCAATGGCGTTGATCGGCCACTGCGGATGCGGCACCTTGGGCAACTCGGATTTGCTTGGCGGTTTAAATGCCCAGTGCGTATCCCACGCCGCGCCTGCGGAGACCCAGCGACGCAACAGCACGATCTCCTCGTCTGACAGCCTCTTCCCCGATTCGACCGGTGGCATCCGCTCATCCGGATCGCTAACCGTCAGGCGGCGAATCAGTTCGCTCTCGTCGGGTGAGCCCGGTTTGACGATCCAGTAGTCGTCACGTTCAGCGAGCGCGGAATCCTGCTCATCCAGCCGCAAGTCGGCCTCACGCGTGTTGCCGTCGGGGCCGTGGCAATGGAAGCAATTCTCCGACAAGATCGGTCTGATGTCGCGATCGAAATCGACCGACTCCTCGGCTGCCGCGACACTGGTTGCAAGTGCTGCAACCGCGACGAACAAGAGTTTCAAGGTCTGCATATTCTTGATGGGACGGGGCAAAGTGGACGTTGAGGTGATCGACGCGACAGAGAACTCTCAATTTTCCTCTGCCGCTTTGGGGCATGCAAGGGCGCATTGCGACGCCGTGCGGCTGCCAGGCTGTCATCTTCGAGACCACAGTTTGCCGTCGATTCGGCTACAGTCTGGGTGTTTCCACGGGATCGCGGTAGAATTAGATCACTTTTACTAAGTGGTTGGTTGCGGTGGTACTTACGTCGCGCGGCTGACTGGCGAGGCGAATTCGGAACAGAATCTGCACACATTTAGTCGGGCCGAAATGTGCAGCATGGACATTGCAGTGAGAGGAGCATAGCGATGAAGCACGTCGTCATTTGGGCAAGTCTTGCCGTTTGCCTGTTAGCCGCGGAAAACTGCGGCCTCCCCAGAGTCCGCGCCAACGAAGCGCAGCAGGCGGACGTCAGCCCCGCTGTCGAGCCGTTTCAGGAGGCGCTCGCGGTCGACTCAGTTGGCGATGGCAGGAGCTATTGGCGGTTGCTAACCGACGCACTGCGGCGTGATCCTGATTTCCAGCTCGCCCGTTGGTTTTCGGGACAGGTCATGTTTCAAGGCCAGTGGCAGCCTGTGGAGGCTGTCGGCAGGCGAGTCGCGGGCGATCCGCGGTGGCGGGAGTATTACTACCGTCGACAGGAAGCTGAAAACTCCGTTGACGGTCACACTGAGTTGGCCCAGTGGTGTCGTCGCGAGCAGCTGGAGAACGAGGAGCGTTGGCACTGGCAACAGGTGCTGCAGCTTGACCCCGACAATCGCGACGCGCGGTCGGGACTCGGGTTGTGTAAGTATCGCGGTGGCTGGTATACGCGCGACCAAATCGAACAACACGAGGAGCAGACCGAGCTTCAGCAGCGCCAGACCGAGCATCACGTGCGTGAATTGCGGAACTGGATCAATCAAGGTCGTCGAGGCAGTCCAACGCTGCGGAACAAGATGTTGAGTCGCATCGAAGCCTTGGACGATCCGCAGGCGGTCGAGGCCTTGGGTATCGTGATGAACGAGGTGCTCGACAATCATTCGAAACGGCATCGTGATTACCATCGGGATGTGTCTCTCGCGATCATCAGAGCGTTTAGCAACATCCCAGAGCATCCGGCAACGCTCAGCTTGTTGAACATCGCCGTGTACGCAAACGAAGCCGAGCTGCGTGAAGAGGCAGCCATCAAGTTGCGCGGACGCGACGAAACCAGCTACATGCCGCTGTTGATGGCAGGACTTGCCGCACCATTGGAAACGTCGTTCCAGATCAACGTGACGCCTGCGGGACACGTCTCGGTCGTGCAGGAATTCGAAGAGGAGCATCCGCGGAAGATTACTCGAAATACGGTCGCTCAGGACTTGTCCACGTTCAAGGTCATCGACCGGCGACTGCAAGCAAACCCCATTGGGCCGCTTATCGAAGTTAGTGGAGACGCCGAAGTCGATTACCGCCGCGCGCAGTCGTTTGTTCAGCAGCAACAAATTGAAGTGACAAGAACGAACGCGCGACGGGCAGGCCAGAACGAACGGATCGTTGATGTGCTAGAAACGGTGACAGGCAAGCAATTGGGTGGTCTCCCGAGTTCGTGGTGGGCGGATTGGCAACAACATAATGAGCTGGAATACTCAGACGAGAAGCCGTACTATGATGACTATCATTTGAGCGAATATCGTCCGTTCACTTACCAAGTTCGAACCGCCTCGTGTTTCGTCGCTGGTACGCCCGTGTGGACGCAAAGTGGTCCCGTCGCGATTGAACGCATTCGCAGTGGCGACTTCGTACTAAGCCAAGATCCCGCAACAGGGCGACTGGCCTACCAGCCGGTAATCGACACGACCGTCCGCCCGCCGTCTGAGTTGCGGCGGTTGTCCGTCAACGGCGAGACCATCACCACCACTTTGGGACACCGCTTCTGGGTGGCCGGTCACGGTTGGCGGATGGCCAAATTCCTGGAGGCGGGCGATCCGCTATTCAGCTCACGTGGCTCGCTCAATCTGCATAGCATCACAGGCGAGGAGCAAGCCGAAGCCTACAATCTCGTCGTCGACGCGTTCCATACCTACTTCGTCGGCCATAACCGTCTCCTCGTGCACGACAACAATTGCCCGCTGCCAGTGGCCAACGCCCTCCCAGGCGTCAAGACGAAGGCCTGGCAACTGGCCACGCGGCCGCAGCCCGCAAATTAGTGCAAAGCATCCATGGCTCGGTTACCCAGCCAGCGTGGAGTTTTGAAACGATTCTCGTTTTCATTTACATAACTGCGGCATCCTGATCGTGCCCTGAAATCGTTAGTCCTTGCCTTGTCTCAGGATAGGTGGTCCGTTCACTGCCCAGCTGGCGAGATTTTGAAAGGTTCACCGTCGGAGACCTTTCAAAACTCCAGGTGACTGCTTCAGGCCCTTTCACTTTCCGTTCGGCCCACTGTTGTCAAGTTTCGCGCACGGTGGACCCGCCCGCGATGCAGCTTTATTGCTCCGGTTTGATATCTCACTCTTAGAATAGCCGATTGCGTGGCCCAATTTCAAAGGAAAACGGTGCGGTATCGGCACACTCACGGCCGCGCGAAATAGCGCTGCTATGTCACTGATTATTGGATCGATGAGATGTAGTGCATCAACGCCTATGCACTGAATGCGCGGAATGGCCTGGGTTATAATGCCGATATGCGGGCAGCAAGCTCTGGGTTTTTTCATTGCACTACGTATCCGCTCACCTAGAATGGGGTGAAAATGCTATTCGTGCGTCGTTGTATTCTGTTAAGGGTTCTATCTTATTTCTAATCGTTTATGAGGAGTGTCATATGAGGGGTATGGAATCTGTGAGGGCCATTCTGACGGTGATCACTTTGAGTGCTTGTACGCCGGTGATGTCGCAAAGTATCCGCAACTACGATGTGAACTTTACGTCTAACAACATTGTTGCTGACGGGATTATCAGCCCCGGGGAATGGGATGGTGCTGCTCCCGCCGCGGGAGGTTGGCGAAACCAACGCCAATCATTCGACATCGTGGATATTGACAATAATCGCTTCAGCATGCTGTACGATGCCGACAACCTCTATATTCTCTATGAGAGTGACTACGACTTTGGGTTTCTTACAAATCCTAGAGAAACTCAACCTCAATATGCGAATGCAGAAGAGCATCTCAACATCTACATCGACCCGAATCGAGATGGCGATTTCAACACCGACCTCAATGGCGATCCCCTCAGCCCGGATGACTTAAGTGCTTCTAGAGTTGACGGCTATCAAATCGCATTTAATCAGTATCTCGGTACAACGGTCTCCACGGGCTCTGATCGGGAGGGGGTTGGTTTCTTGACCGAGGCGCATGTGAATTCTCCGTTTGGTGATCGAGGCAACTGGAACAACGGCGGTGCCAGCGGCCGCGGTTCCGCGCTAAATAACCGCAATATCGTGGTCGGTCAGACCAACAGCAATTCAAAGGATGTACCGGCCTTCACTGCCACAAGTGCTCACAGCATCGCGGAAGTGATCATCCCCTTCGCCGATCTCGATGCGGATTCGATGGTTCCTGATGGGGACGGCGGCATGATGCCAACTGGCTTGAATGCGACGGACGACGGCACCCGTCCAGGGCCCGCCGTTGGAGAAGTGTGGGGGTTCAATTCGTCGCTCATCATTCGTAGAGATCTCAGACACGCCCTGCCGATTTGGAACTGGAACGCGGCCAATTCCGCTGCCTTTTGGCCGCATGGGACCATCGCGTTTCAGGAAGTGCCAGAGCCCAGCACAGCGCTTACGGTGCTAATGGCCGTACTTTCAGGCTTGGCGATGAGAAGGGTCAGAATGGCCCCAATTTGACGACAACAACACGGCCACCAATTTGCGACACTACGCCAGTAGCTCCGGAATGACGTGCGCCGGTTCGACGCCGGTGAGGCGTTGATCGAGGCCCTGGTAGCGGTACGTGAACCGTTCGTGGTCGAAGCCCAGGAGTTGCAGGATCGTGGCGTGGAAGTCACTGATGTGCACGGGGTCTTTGACGATGTTGTATGAGAAGTCGTCAGTCTCCCCGTAGATCGTACCGCCCTTCGTGCCGCCACCGGCCATCCACATCGTGAAACAGCGCGGATGGTGATCGCGCCCATAGTTGGTGGGCGACAGATTACCTTGCGTGTAGATGGTGCGACCGAATTCACCGCCCCAGATGACCAGGGTCTCGTCGAGCATTCCACGTTGCTGGAGGTCTTCTAGTAGTGCGTAACACGGTTGGTCGACGTCCTTGCACTGGCTGGGCAGCCGGCCGTTAACGTTGCCGTGATGATCCCAATTGTTGTGATACACTTGCACAAACCGAACTCCCCGCTCGACCAGTCGGCGGGCCATCAGGACGGAGTTGGCGAACGTCCCGAGTTTCTTTGCCTCGTCGCCGTAAAGCTGGAAGGTGTGTTCTGGTTCGCTGTTGATGTCGGTCAATTCTGGCACACTTGCCTGCATGCGGAACGCCATTTCGTACTGCTGGATCCGCGTGTGGGTGTTTGGATCGCGAAGATTTCGATAATTGATTTCATTCAGCGCATTGATTCCGTCGATTGATCGACGACGAATATCGTCGGGCACCCCAGGAGGATTGTTGATGAACAGGATCGGATCGCCCTTGCTACGGAATGACACGCCAGCGTGCTCGCCCGACAGATAGCCAGCACTCCACAGACGTGAGGAGATCGCTTGTTCCTGTTCGCGATTGCTGGGCACCGCGACTAGCACCACGAACGCCGGCAAATTCTTGTTGATCGCCCCCAGTCCATAGGACGCCCAAGAGCCCAAACAGGGCCGTCCGCCGACCTGATTGCCGGTCTGCATCGCGGCGATGGCCGGCTCATGATTGATCGCTTCGGTATGCAGACTACGCATCCAGCAGATGTCATCGGATTTGCGCGCGAGCCACGGCAGCAGGTCTTTGTTCATCCACATGCCGCACTGCCCCGTCTGATGGAATGAGTACATCGACGGCGCGACTGGGAAGCGTGCCTGGCCGCTGGTCATGGTGGTGAGGCGCTGCCCCTTGCGAATCGAATCAGGCAACTCCTTGTCGTACCAATCCTTCATCTTTGGCTTGTAGTCGAACAAGTCCATCTGCGAAGGCCCACCGACCATGTGCAGATAGATCACCTGTTTGGCTCGCGGCAGGAAGTGCGGAGACGGCAGATGGGCTTGCGAGCTGCCCGCTGCTCCTGCCATCTGCCCGTTGAGCCATGCTAGCGCCGCGCCACCGAGTAGGTGTTTGCCGCCCGTCAAGAATTGGCGTCGGGTTTGCCACTGTTGATTTTGGAGATCGTCAATCATGGTCAACCTATTTGTTGAGCGCTTCGTCGAGATTCATCATCTGATTGCACACCATCGTCCACGTAGCGAGAGTGCTGGGGTCGAGGTCCCCATTGACCGGGGCATCGCCCACTTCAATTAGCCGCTTCGCGTCGGTCTTCTTCGATTGATAGTGGCGGAGGTACTCTTGCTTCGCGGTCAGTACGATGGCGCGCTCGTCGCCGGTGAGCGGTCGTGCGAGCAAGCGCTCTGCAACGAAGTCCAACGTCATGCCGTCGTCGCCGCCGCTCGTTTTCAGGGCAGTGGCGGCTAGCTGTCGTGCGGCTTCGACGAACTGTGGATCATTCAGCGTTACCAGCGCTTGCAGCGGCGTGTTGGTGCGTTCGCGTCGAACCGTGCAGACTTCGCGCGAGGGGGCGTTGAATGCTTCCAAGCTGGGGGGCGGTGCCATCCGCTTCCAGAAGTTGTAGATCGTGCGTCGATAGAGTCCTTCACCTTGGTCTTGCTTGTAGTTCCGCGTATCACCGCCAGGCAATCCGACGATTTCCCAGATGTTTTCCGGCTGATATGGCCGCGTGCCGGGGCCATACATTCGCGGCGACAGCAGTCCGCTAACCGCAAGTGCCGTGTCACGCACGATTTCGGCATCCATCCGGAAACGCGGTCCACGCGAGAGCAACTCATTGTAGGGATCGATCTCAAGTTTCTCGGGCGTCGTCGCTGCAGATTGGCGGTATGTAGCGCTCATGAAGATCTGTTTAAAGTATCGTTTTACATTCCAATCGGAGTTGGCGAAGTCAAGCGCCAACCAATCGAGCAATTCGGGGTGCGACGGCAATCCTCCGGTGATGCCAAAGTCCTCTGCGGTCGTAACCAGACCTTGACCAAACACTTCCTGCCAAAACCGATTCACTGTCACACGGGCAGTTAGCGGATTTGCAGGATCGAACAGCCATTGAGCAAGACCGAGACGATTATTCGGCGCGCCTGCGGGCAGCGGGTGCAATGCTGCCGGTGTTGCGGCGGAGACTTTTTCACCGGGTTGATCATAAGCGCCCCGCATCAGGATGTGCGCCATCGGCTCGGAATCCTTTTTCTCACGCTGAATATGCGTGATGGGACTACGCGCGAGAATCGCTCCTTTCTCGCTCTCCAAGTCAATGACGGCTTTGGCCAGCGCTGGATAGTCGGGGTCGTGCGCCTTCAGGTAATAGTCTCGCAGTGTTTGCTGCTGGTCTGCGTTTCGATCTTGCTCGGCGGTCGTGAGGATCGTGCGGATGTGGCTGGCCTTGGCCAAACGCATCACTTCCGCATCGGAGAGCCGCCTCCCGTAGATGCGGACGTCTTGAACTGAGCAGCCTTGCAGAACCGCTGAATTGCTGCGTCGACCTATTCGAAGTGGTGTCTTCGTGCGGAATGAGGCATCTTTCCGCAGCGTGTTTTGCTCGACCTTAAGCGGTACGCTCTGTCCGTCGACATAGATTTTGATGCCACTTGGCGATGCTGAACCGTCATAGGTGGCGAAAACATGTTGCCATTTGCCAGGGGTGACGACATTCGCGTTGGTGGAGACCTTCAGCGCGTTGCCCGTCCAAGAGTCAATCAGATGTACTGCGAACGACGTATCCGACTGCCATAGGTCCCAGCCGCGGTAGGTATTCGACTCGTCCATGCGCGCGATGATCGCTGCGTTGATCCCGGATTTCGCAACCTTCTTGGGCGTGAATGCCCAGGCGCCGTAGCTGAATGACTGATCCCTTTCGAAATCTCCCAGTTCGCCGAGATCAAACGTGCTGCCCTGCTTGATCACGGGAGCTGATCCTAACTTCCCTCCGCTTCGCCACTCGACTGGTCCGGTCGCCGGATAGTTCGTTCCTGCTGAGGCGAGGTCGCGCACTCGGTCGCCTTCGCCCTCATCGAGTGGTAGGTGGACGACAAGGCCTTCGGCAGAGATTTCCTCGACGACGCCTGGAGTGGCAGTCGCCAACCAAGCTTGGAAATCGTCCTGTGAGAGCTCCGCCCGTTGATCGCGGCGGCGCTCTGCTGCAGCGATTTCTGCTGGTAGCTCTTCCCAGCGGGTGCGGTCTTCGTCCTGCGGCACGACAATCGTCGGGCCTCGGCCGTCTTTCGAATTACCGTCTTTCGGGGGCGACTCGGTGTTGCCGAAGTAGGCAGCCAGCGAGTAGTAATCCTTCGCCGTGAACTCATCAAACTTGTGGTCGTGACACTGGGCACAGTTCGTTGTGAGCCCCAAGAAGACCCAACCGAAAGTCTGCACACGGTCGGCGGCATAAATCGCCAAGTTCTCCGCGTCAATCGTTCCACCCTCGTTGGTCGTCACGTTGCAACGCTGAAATCCGGTGGCGATCAGCTGATCGGTGTCTGGATCGGGCAATAGGTCGCCGGCCAACTGCTCGATCGTGAACTCGTCAAATGCTTGGTTTTCGTTGAACGCGCGGATCACCCAATCGCGATACGGCCACATCTCACGATAATTGTCAAAGTGAAGCCCGTGAGTGTCAGCGTAGCGTGCCGCATCGAGCCAGTAGCGTCCGCGATGCTCGCCCCACGCGGGCGATTCCATCAGTTCGTCGATCCAGTCGGAGAGGGCGAGGTCCTTCCGCTGGCGATAGTCTGTTTCGAAGGCCACGACGTCGGTCGGTTTTGGTGGCAGTCCGGTGATGTCGAAGTGCAGGCGGCGAAACAGAGTGCGTGGGTTTGCTTCGCGAGCTGGCTGCAAGCCTTCCTGCTCGAGTCGCGCGAAGATGAAGCGATCGATCGGATTGCGGACGATCGACTCACTGTCGACCGTTGGCTGCTGTGGGCGCTCCGGGGGAATCATCGACCAGTGCGCCTGATACTCGGCGCCGCTGGCAATCCAACGCTTGAGGATGTCGATCTGTTCTTTTGTCAGCTCCTTCTTGGTTCGCGGTGGCGGCATTAGCAGATCGGGATCATCCGTGACCATACGTGCGATCACTTCGCTCGACTCGATGTCGCCAGGTTCGATTGCCCCCATGTCGATCGCGTCGTCGCGTCGGTCCAGCCGCAAGTCGGCTTTGCGCGACGCGCTATCAGCGCCGTGGCAAGCGAAGCAGTTTTCCGCCAAGATCGGGCGGATGTCCTTGTTATATTCAAGCGGTTGCTCGCCAGCTGCGAGCGACGCGCCCACAAGCACAACTTGCAGGCTAATGAAGAAGGAGAGCCGATTCATCGATGTCTCAGCTTTATGGTTCCTAGGTAGGCCTTGGGAGTCGGTCACCTGCTAGACGCACGGTGACGAGCGTCGAATTGGGAGCCACTGCTTACGTTTCGCAGCGCGTCCGCATGGTAGTTGCCCCCCATTATACTCATGGTGATTCCATGAACACCCTCAAATCGAGGGTCCGTTAGGGCGATTCGACGAATTTCGCCTTGCTGCGGCGGCTACCCGCGTTTTGCTTGGGCTGCCGCACGTTTTCTGGCAGCCAGCCGCTTTAAGAGTTCATCGGTGATGACGCCGCCGAGTATGACGATACCGATGACGGCGAACTCGATTTTGTTCGGGATCTGGTCGATCATCGTGATTGAATTCTTCAGCACGCGCATCACAGCTGTACCCAGGATTACGCCCAGCACAGAGCCTTCACCCCCACGCAGGCTGCACCCGCCGAGCACGGCGGCAGCGATTGCATAAAGCTCGTAGAAGTTACCGAAATCGACTGGCTGAGCTGACCCGACGTCGCATACGAACAGAAAACCGCCCAAGCCAGAGAGCAGTGAGCACACGACGTACGCAAGCAGGATCATGCGATCGGTATTGATGCCGCTGTAGCGGGCGGCTTCTTCGTTGCGACCAAGTGCGAACAGGTAGCGTCCGTAGATCGTCAGATTCAGAAATACCGAAGCGGCGATCGCGACTACGAGGAGAATCAACCACGGAAAAGGGATGCCGATCTCCGTGCCTGGTATGGGAATCACCCCCAAGGCGAGCTGACGAAGCCCTTCGAACTGACCCTTAAAACCGGTCGTTTGATCGTCTAGAAATCCACGGGTGATGCCGCGATAGATCAACAAGCCGCACAAAGTGACGACGAACGGCTGCAGTTTCAGCTTGGTGATGAGTAGTCCGTGGATGAGACCAATCGCCAGCGAAACGCAAAAGAGGATCAGCAGCGTCAGCGGCACTCCGACTTCTTGATTGACCAGGAGCCACGGGGTGAGGCAGCCGATCAGGCAAACGACTGAGCCGATCGATAAGTCAATGCCCGAGGTGATGATCACAAAAGCGGCACCAATCGAGATGATCCCAAACAGCGCAGTCCGACGGAATAAGTTCTCAACGTTGTAAGTGCTCAAGAAGCCATCGGAGCACAGAGCCGTCACGAAGCACACGAAGATCAGTAAGCCAAGGATACCGAGATTCTTTTTCATGGACGATGTTTTTTCGAATCGTAGTCTAGCTGGCGAGCGCCGTATCGCGACCCGTTGCCAGCTGCATGATCGCTTCCTCGTTCAACTCACCGCGAGCCAACTGACCGGTGATCTGCCCTTCGTGCATCACCAACACTCGGTCAGACATGCTGAGGACTTCTTCCATTTCGCTCGAGACGAACAGGATCGCCACCCCCTGCTCCGCAAGTTGCTCCATCAAGCGATAGATCTCTTGCTTCGCTCCAATGTCGACGCCGCGCGTCGGTTCGTCGAGGAGTAGGACGCAAGGTTTCATGGCGAGCCATTTGCCGATGACGACCTTCTGTTGGTTGCCGCCCGAGAGATGCTGCGTGAGTTGTCGATCGTTGGTGGCTTTAATTCTGAGGTCCTGCGACATCTGTGCGGAATCGTCGCGCTCGCGGCCGAAGTTCAAAAATCCGGCTTTGCGGCGATGGCGCGCCAGACCTGCCAGTCCGATGTTCTGCCTGATGCCCATTTCGAGAATCAAGCCCTGCTGCTTGCGATCTTCTGGCACCAACGCAAGTCCCGCGGCAATCGCGTCGCGTGGATTCTCAATACTGCGAACGCGTCCGGAGACCGAAATCTCCACACCCAGGGTCGAGTCGACACCGAACAGTGCGCGCAGCACTTCAGTGCGCCCTGCTCCGACCAAGCCTGCCAGAGAGACCATCTCGCCGGCACGCACCTGGAAGTCAATCGCGTGATGCGGGTAGGCGCTCGTGCGAAGGCGCTTGACTGTGAGTACCGGCTCGGTGATCTCGTGGTCGCGTCGCGCGTAGAACTGTGACAAATCGCGACCCACCATCAGTTGGACCATGCGATCATGGTCGATCTCTTCGCGTTCGAGGCGACCGGCAAGTTCGCCATCACGTAGTACCGTGACGCGATCGGCGAGTTGATTTACTTCTGCCAGACGATGCGAGATATAGATGATCGCGACGCCGCGATCGCGGAGTTGCTTGATCACCTCGAAGAGGTGCTCCGCCTCATGTTGCGATAGGCTCGACGTCGGCTCGTCCATGATGATGATTTTAGCGTCGGTGGAGATCGCTTTGACGATTTCGACCATCTGCTGTTTGCCAATCGTCAGGTCGCTGACGAGGGTCCTGGGCGAAACGTCGAGACCGATGAGGTCAAGAGATTTTTGCGCGTCGTGCTGGATCCGCGCGAAGTCGATGATTCCGCGTCGCGTCGGTTCACGACCTAGAAAGATGTTTGCGCCGACGTTGAGATTGTCGGATAGATTCAGCTCTTGGTGAATCATCGCGATGCCCAGCTGCAGCGCCGTCTGGGCAGAGTCGATCTCGACCTGCCGACCTTCCAGCAGTATCTGACCTCCGTTGGGTTGCGTGACTCCGGCGAGAATCTTCATGAGCGTGCTCTTGCCGGCACCATTTTCGCCGATCACGGCATGGACTTCGCCCGCGCGAACCGAAAGGTCGACCCCAGCCAGCGCAGGGACACCGAAGTACTTTTTGGTCACGCCGCGAACATCGAGCAGCGGCTGGCTTTCGGCGTCGGGCATTGCGGCGCGTGTCCTACTCTTCACCCAGGTTCGACTTTAGCTCGGCCCAAAATTCGTCTACGTTATCCTTGCGAATTTGACGGGCGGGGATGCTCATGAATTTGTCCTCAGGCATGCCCAGCTCTGTGAGCGTTCGGCCGCGCGCCAGTCCGGCTAGAATGATGACCGACTGACGGCCATATTCGAAGGGGTTTTGCACGACGGTGCCGTGTACGTAGCCGTCCTTAATGCCCTGTAAGGTCTCTGGCGCCTCGTCGAAGCCGATGACTTGGATTTCGCCAAGTTTGTCGGCTTGCTTAAGTGCCTCGACAATCAACGGCGGGTTGAACGCAAACAGGCCGACCATACCGGCAATGTCTGGGTGTCGCGCCATCGCATCTTCGGCGTTGGCTTTGCCTTGAGCGCGATCGAACTGGTCAGTGTAGGTGCCAACAATGTGCCATTTTCCTACTTTGATTTCTTCGTCCGGGTTATCAAACCGGGTTGGGTCATGGCTGCGATCTAAGATCTCGTCGATCACACCCTGGCGACGTCGCTTGGCATTATCTTGCTCCAGTCGTCCGATGAATATCGCGACTTTGCCGCCCTCGGGCATCGCTTCGACCGCGAGTGCTCCGCACAGACGACCGGCAACGTAGTTGTCGACCCCGATGTAGGCGAGTCGATCGCTCTGTGGCGCGTCGGAATCTTGAGTAATCAGTTTCGTATATTTGGCTGCCTTATTGAGAATGTCTGTCTGATTTTCCGGATCGATGGGACTGACCGCGATGCCATCAACACCTCTAGTGATCATGTCTTCAATCATGCGTTTTTGGTCGACTGCACCCTCGGCGGGCATCAGTACCGTCACTTGGGCATCGACTTCTTCGCCCGCCGCCTTCACACCCGCTTCGGCGATCGTCCAAAATGAAGCGACTCCCGTGGTAATGTACGCAACGTGTGGACGATCGGACGAGTCACCCTCCGAATTCGCTGCGTTAGGGTTTGATTGCCCGCACCCCATTATGAACGCTGACAAGATCCATGTCGCGACCGCGATCTGACGCATCATCTGGCAACCTATGTGCAAGAAAAGAGTAAAACTAGCAAGGGTAATGAGTGCTTTAGTCTAGTAGAGAGAACTAGCCGGAACAAGTGCGCAGAAACGCCCACTGATGCGTAGATTGGCCGCTGCTGATTTTCACCGCAAAGCGTAGCGTTGCGTCCGAGAAGCTACTGTCCATCGCGCAGACGCACGAACTCATCAACCGAGGCCTGCCAACGTTCCGCCAGCTGTTCGACGCGTTCGGGGTACTTGCTCGCCAAGTTCTTTGTTTCTGCGCGATCCGTGCCGAGATCATATAGCTCCCACGGCTGATTCTTCGCGGCAACCAATTTCCAATCGTCGACGCGGATGGCCCGATTGCCTTCGTGCAGCCACCAGATGGAATCGCGATTGATGTCAACGTCTGCCGCGAATGTGCTGGTCAGATCCTGCCCCGGAGTCGGCGGGACGGCCTTTTTCTTGTGACTGGTCGGCCATGCTCCGCCGGCGAGTTGAACGATTGTGGGAGCGATGTCGATGACGTGGCCTGGTGCGGATCGCCATTTGCCGTTTGCCTTGATTCCATCTGGCCAATGTACGATCAGTGGAGTCGCGATGCCGCCTTCGTGAACCCATGTCTTGTGTCGGCGGAAGGGTGTGTTGGCGGCGCTGGACCAGCCGGCGCCTAGGCACAGGTAACTCTCGGCCGAGCCAGGAGGGGCCGACGGATCGTGCCCGTCGCCACGGACCATGATCTCAGCACTTGCGCCGTTGTCGGAAAGAACGAAGATGACGGTGTTTTCCAAATCGCCGGACTTACGAAGCTGCTCGACGATGCGACCGACGTTTTGGTCCATGTTGTCGATCATCGCGGCGTGGATCGCCATCTTCGTCGCTTGAAATTCCTTTTGCTCTGCGGTGAGCGACTTCCAAGGCACTTCGGCATTCACTTCACCAGGTCCAAGAACTTCTCTGGCTGCCTCGAAGTGGTGAGTGTAAGGCGTGCCGATCTGTGGCTCCAACTCCGAGAGCGTGCCGGGCATTGACTGCATTTGCTGAATTCGTCGCCAGCGGTCGGCGCGTACCTTGTCCCAACCAATGTCGTACCGATCGGCGTAGCGGGCGATGTCTTCGGGCGGAGCGTGCAGTGGGAAGTGGGGGGAAATGAACGCGACGAACTGGAAGAACGGTTCGTCGGGCGACGTGCTCTCGTGCTCGCGCAGAAACTCGATCGCGTAGTCGGCGATGGCGTTGGTGGCGTAGTAGTCATCGGCGGTGGTCTGCGGTGGCAGTGGCTCGTCATCGAGCAGATGGTTTTCAGCCGTGAAGAAGCGATTGTGATCATTCAGCCGGTAGGAACGCGTGAATCCGCTGTCAGTTGGCTTTCCGTCAAGGTGCCATTTCCCCGAGTGATATGACCGGTAACCCAGCGGCGCCAGCAGCTCGGGCAGCAGTTGAGACCACGCTGGACGCGAACGACGATTGGCGTGCTGTTGGCCCTTTCTCTGTGGCAACGAATCGCGATTGACCTGTTGGGCGTAATACCCCGTCATCAGCGCCGCCCGCGTCGGCCAGCAGCGGGCCGTGTTGTAGAACTGCGAGTATCGCAGGCCGCCATGTGCCAGCGCATCAATGTTAGGCGTGAGGATTTCGCTGCCGTAACATCCAAGGTCCGAGTACCCCATGTCGTCGGCGAGAATAATAAGTACATTCGGTGGTGAACTCTCTGCCGTCGCCTCGCTCGCAAGTACGCACGCCAACAAGAACACGGCGATGCTCGTGATTACACTGGCGAAATTTTGATCGCGAATGTGGTTTGACATATGCTGCTTCAATGCGAGTAAGAAATTGGCCGGTCGTGCGTGGCATGATCTCCACCTAGGATAGCAGGAGGAAATGGAGAGAACAGAGGGCGACGACAACATCGGCGAGGCGGCTATTTGCTTCACTCTGTGTTCTCTTATCCGAAAGAACGTAGCATTTCTGCGCCGCGCTCGATCAGAAGCCGAGGATCTCGGCGTTGAAGAGTCGCTCGTACATCCAGATCAGGGCGACGATGGCAATCAGAGCCGAGCCAAGTTTGAAGACGACCACGCGATAGAACGCGGTATCGCGGACGAGATACGCGAATGGAAGAAAGACTACCACGATTGCCAGCTGCCCCAATTCCACGCCCACGTTGAATCCCAACAGCGAAATTGCCAACGTCACCTCTGAGAGCCCCAGGTCGAGCAGCACGTTGGCGAAGCCGAAGCCGTGAATCAAGCCAAACGCGAAGGCGATCAGCCAGCCGGGCAGCGCCAGCACGGGATAGAGATTATTCAATGCCGTGATGACGATCGACAGCGCGATCGTCGCCTCCACCATCTGGCTGGGGAGTGTGACATACTCCATCACCGCCAACCACAGCGTGATCGAGTGCGCGACCGTGAACGTCGTGACGATTTTGACTACTGAACTGAACGCGGGTCGAAACGCCGCTACCGGTTTCCATTGCCCGTCTTGCAGAATCAACACAGCAGGCAGCAGCAGGCAAAGCAGGAACAAGATGTGATCAAAGCCGATCCAAATGTGCCAGACGCCCTCTCCCACGTAGTCTTGGAACGCGTGCCAGAGGCTAGTCTCTGCGGTGCGGATTTCGATCGTCGGCGATTCGGGACTGAGGACATGTGTGCTCATGATCGCGTCTTTGTCCCCGTGATCATTGCTGTAGAGCACGAGACCGCGGTGTGTCGGATCGGCATCAAACAAGAGGCTGTACTGGATTCTCAGCACCTGGGCATCGCCAGGGCAGTCAGTCTCGATCTTCAGCACAGCATACGCGCCGTCGCTGTGTTGGTTGACCAGGAGGTCGACGACCTTCAGCTCACATTCCTGTTGCGCGTAGCCAAGCCGCAAATGGCTGAGTGCATGGGCGGTGATGGCTTCCCGCTGGGATTTCAACTCGCCCCAGGTGATTTCTCCGTTTTGATCGGCGTCCAAGCCGATCAGGAATTCCAGGTCTTTTAGCGCGATGTCCCACTCGGCGGTCAGAGTTTCCTGGCCGCCCTGGATTCTAAGGTAGCTGTCGCTGGGTTTGTGAGACCGCGCGACATCGCATAGCAGGCAGCACAGCGCGAGCGGAAGGCACACCGAGCGGAGAATGCTGATCATCGCGTGTTTCCCAGCTGGTCGACCAACCGTTGGAGCACGACGTCCTCAGTTCCGTGTTTCGTCAAGAACTCCACGACGGGCGTGGCAGCTTCGCGATTGCCCGCCGCGACCGCCGCTTCCAGCACATTGCGCGTATCGCGGCCCTCTTTCTGTTTTTCCCAGTTGGCGAGCGCCACTGACAGCGCGCGGTCAGGATCGTCTTTGAGTTCCAAGAGATAGCGTGCTTCGAACCTCCCATGCGGTTGGCTGCCGCGTAGTCGAATTTCTTCAAATCGCCGCTGCAGCCGCGCTGTCCACTCTTCGAATAGTTGCTTTTCGCCGACGCGTCGTGCGGCGATGGCCGCGCGGAGCAGTATGCCGTTGTCGTTGAGGTGTTCTCGGAGCATGTACAGAGCTTCGCCGTTGCGATCTCGATCGAGCAGGTAATCGGCGTATTCGCGGATCAGGTAGTAGTCCGCTGGGTCGCTCTGCAAACCTGCACGAAAGTGCTGCTCGGCCGCTTCAAGATCCAACGCAACGGCGACCTTCGCCTGCATCGTCGTGACCCACTGCACCGCTGCTGGCCAGCGCCGCTTGGTCTCGGGAAGCATCTGAGCGAGCGAATCGTAAGCCTGCTCGGCCTCCCCCCTGACGGCTTGAATCGGAATGCGGCACAACAGGCTGCGCGTTGGCCCGGCAATGTCGGCGAGCTGCTCGCAGGCGGCGAGTGACTCGCGGTACTTTCCTTGCACTCGGCAAATGTTCGCCTTCTCCACCCAGGCCTGCACGTCGCTGGGTTTGCGTTCTAGTAGCAGTCTGAGATCGGCGAGCGCCTCGTCGTACCGATGATCTTTTTCTTTCAGCTTGGCTCGCAACTTGAGAATTGAAGGAGGTGCGTCCGAAACCTCCCACCATGTGCTCAGTGCCGCACGAGCGTAGCCGAAGTAACGAGGATCGCCTGACTGGCTGCCCATTTGCACGTAGCGAGACGCCACCATGCTGGCCAATTCGCTATCGGTGGGTTCGCTTGCCAAGCGTCGACGAAGGATCGCCATCTCGTCTGAACCTGCCAGGACCGAGTGCGGCAGTTTCTCGAGCACTTCGTCGTCGCGTTGGGGGATATAGGGTTTCGCCGCGACGCATGCGGACGGGTTGCATCCACAGAATAGAGAGCCAAGCAGGATCGCCAGCGAAACGCAATCGCCAAAGGTCGTCGATAATCTGCTCGGTGTGGTCATTGCTGTTGCGCAGAGCGCTTTGCGAAGATTGAGGATGAATCGCGAGAATTCCCGCAGCGCATCGCGCTGCGGGAATTCGTCCTCTCCCTGCAATACTAGCTAATCCTGTTGGGGGTACAACTAGAAGTGGATTAGCGCCGACGTTTGCGACCAACCATCGTCGACATGCCCAAGATGGCAAGAGCAAGTGTCGATGGCTCGGGGATGATCACGTGAGCAGGGGCCAGGTAGGGGAAGGTATCGCTGAACGGCAGGTCGTTGGAATCCACTCCATCACCAATTGGCGTTGAGCTGGCGGTCAACAGCGTCAGTTCAGCATCGATGACGTCGTCGGCCAGCTTGCGACCGTTGAGGAAACCACTCGCATTGGCGGTGTCAAACGTCAGCACGTCCGGCAGCAGGATTGGCGTCAGAGCAGCGGCATTCGTCGCATCGCTGAGCGCGGTGATCGTCGCCTCCACGTCTGCACCGAAGGTCGAGAGATCGTCGGACGGCTGAGCCTGGTTAAACTCATCCTTGCGTGCGGAAGGAATCAGCACGGTGTTGATCGCTGGTCGCCCAATGCGATCGATTTGGTTGCCGCCTTCGACCGTGGTGGCCCAAACGCCGATATTGCTGGTGGCACCATTCAATTCGGTACTGGGGACTTCCAATACGATGGCCGAGACATTGGCACCTGCGAGCGTATCGTCGCCGGTGAAGTTTAATCCGTCGTTGAATCCCACTAAGTCGAAGAAGAAGGGATCATCGTAAACTCCCACGGTGAGCGTGCCGCCTCCAGGTGTTGCAATATTAGCTCCGGTGCTGCCGGTCGCGTACGCGCTGCCATTACGCAGGGTCGTCAGTGTTTGGACGCCTGCAGTGGGGGGCGTGAATGTGGTGCTGTAAGTGACGTCGGCCAGCGCATCGCCATCGTTGTCGATCGCGAAGTTGTAGCTGACATTCTCATCGAAACTCTCTCCGCTGACGACGCCCGCGAAGGGGTTCACCGTCATGATCAGCACGGTGTTGTCTGGGTTCGAGGGAGATTGGAAAGCGTAAAGGTCGTTGATATCGCTGTCGCCGTTGCCGGAAAGCAGCGGTGCATCCAGGTGGTCCGCGGCTTGCACGGCTGAGAAGGTAAACAACACAAGTGACGCGGCAATCGCCAACACGGACTTCCTTTGACTCATGACTCGCTCCTCAGCTAACGAATGACGCGATCCTACCCATGACGCGGCGGCTCGTGGGTATTCGCAGAGTGGGTCGATTTTGAAGGTAGTACGGAGCTGAGGCGAGCGTGGATTTCGTTTTCTGAGATAACTCGTCAACTATCCAACCGAGTTCAGCAGTGCTGGTCGGTCTGGCATCGAAGACGTACCTGACCACAGGCGCATTGCTCGAGGAATGCTAGGAAAAGAGTGAAGTTGCTGGACGTGGATTCCAACGTCAGTGGGCGTGGCGGCTCAACTTCCGCTGCGGCCGTACCTTGTCAGATTCTTGCTCATCGTCGCCGGTTCGGCTTCCTGGCATTCAGGACACCAGAAGGTTGTGCGTCCCTGTTCGCCCTGGCGACGGATCTGGATGAACTCACCACAGACCAGGCAACGCTCGCCGGCGCGCTCGTAGACCCAGAGTCGGGGCCCGTCAGGTGCGAAACGCGTCGTGCGTTCTCCGCCGTGGCGGTTGCGACGCATGAGCTTCTTCGTCAATTGCAGGTAGTCGAGCAGCGTTTCGTCGTCGAGATGTCCGACACGTTTCCAAGGGTTAATGTGAGCGAGGAACAACGACTCCGACTTGTAGATGTTGCCGATCCCGGCCACGAGTGTTTGATTCATGACGGCCTCGCCAATCGGAAGCTGTGCGAACTTCCGCATGCGTGGCAGCACATCAGCCACCTCCGTTTCGGCGAGCATCATATCGGGGCCGAGCCGGCGCAGATATGAGTTTCGCTGCATCGTTTTGTCGCTGACCAACTCCAGCAACTTGGGGCTGAAGTTAACGGTCACGTGCGTGTCGGTCGCGAGCGCGACACCTGCTCGTCGGGACGGTTTTCGCCACGGTTGACCGGGCGCGTAAATGTGCCATGAACCGGTCATCCCCAGGTGGGAGTGCAACACTTGCCGATCTTCGAAGGTGATTAGCAAGTGCTTGCCGGTGGCTTCGACAAGTGCCACGCGTTTGCCAATAAGCGATTCCGCATCGATCATTGCACCAGTGCGTGGAGGATTCGCCTGTGCCGCGAAGATGGTCTTGCCGGCAAGCACGGGGCGCAGCCGATTAGCAATGCGGTAGAGTGTGTCCCCCTCGGGCATCCTTGCAATCCGTTGTGTGTAAATCCGTTTGCTTTGACTCGTCGCGAGTCACTTCAGGCCGCGATGCACGTAGCCTCGACTCATCGCGACGAATCCCGCCGCCGCCAACGCGTCGCGGATTGGCGATTGCTCGGGCGAAGCACCATCGATTTGCTCGAGCAACACCGGCCTGCGGTCTTTCGCGCGTTGCGCGAGGGCCTCGGCCAATTGCCTTGTCTGGTGCGTGCGAGCGGGTTCTTCCTCTGGCAGAAACGTGGTTAGTTTCTTGCCGGTTTTCCCAAGATACCCCAGCAGCCTACCTTCGGCCAGTACCACCAGCGCACCGGCTGCGCGTTGCGAACGAGCAGCGTCAACCTTGCTAGCAGCGTCGCTACTGTCGGTGTCTTGTTTGGGCCAGGGGAGCGCCGCGCCGTACGCGCTAGCCGGATCATTGGCTGCCAGCACCAGCGGCTGTTCGCGATCAGTGTTGGGCGGAGCACGAAGCAGATCGTCGGCTCCTGCGCAGGCGAACTGAGCACCGCCCAAGCCTTCGACAAAATAACCGCGTCGCGCACGGCCGGCTTCTTCCATCGCCTTAAGCACTGGGTACAACGCCGCGAATCCCCCAATGGTGAGTTCGCGCGAGGCCATGCTGCGCGTGAAGATACCGTAGCGCTCCAGCAGCTGGGTGACCAGCGCTGTCTGACGTTCGGTCGGAGTTACGGCACTTTCGAGTGGCAGCAATGACCAGCGACCTTCGGAGCCGGGCAGTCTCGTCGTTCGTCGAGAACGAAACCGCGCCGTCCGCGCGCGTTGCCGTCGATTGCGCGAATTGCGCTGCAGCGATTTCTCCTCCGCGCCTTTGATCATCGAACGTAGCGGTGCGAGCGTATCGTTGGTGACCTCACCTGCCCAGACCAGCCGCCACAGCGTATTGAGCAGATCGTTGGGGAAACCACCGGTCGCCTTTGTGATCTCATCGAAGCGAAGAGCTCCACGTTGGCTGAGCAGTTCGCGTATCTTGTCACCGGTTGGATCCTCCAGGTCGTCCACGGTGATCGGCGGCGCGAGCAACTCGTACTGATCGGCGAGGTAGAGTGCGATCCTTCCATCGTTGACGCCTACGCTTTCAATCCCACGCCAAATAATTTCGCCAGCTAGAAACAACTCATCAAGGTCCGTCGGCAAGAAGTTTTGCAGCCGCGCGGGTAGAATCTCAGTTTCTAGCTCGCTCGCCACCAGCGGCGTGCCTTGCAATTGCTCCACCACATCGAGCAAACCATCTAAGCCGCGACGCGGCTGCGTGACGCCCTGCCAGACAGGCAGAAAACGCGCTAGAGCTTCCGCGGGTGCCGCCTCCACTTGCTGGCGAAGCTTGGCCAGAGAGCGGCGCTTGATTTGTCGCAAGACGCTCGTCTCGCACCATTGTTGGCTGCCGCGGGTGTTGGTAAACGCGCCGCTCACTACGCGCCCCGCGTCGACCAGCTGCTCCAGCGCTGTGACAATCGGCGCTTCGCCCAGACCCAATCGCGTTGCCACTTCGTCAGCGGTGAAAGGACCGTGGCTGCGCGCAAAGCGCGAGACCAAATCACCCAGCGGGTTGGCAACCCGCTCCAAGAAGGCGGCTGGCAGCCCTGGCGGCGGGTTGCACCCCAGCGCGTCGCGGAAGCGGGCGGCGTCTTCGGCGGCGGCGAGACGCTGCTGACCAGCAATCCGAACTTCGATAATCCGACGAGTCGTCGTCAATTCTTCAATCCAACGGTCGAGCGTCGATGGTGATACCGTTTCCGAATCGCAGCGCGCCAGAATCTCGTCGCGTGTCAGATCCCCTAGCAGTTGTAGCAGATCGTGCAGCTGATCGGGATCTTTGACCACGGCGCGGTCGAGCTTCGCGAGTTCGATGCTTAGCTGCTCGATCGTTTCGCCATCGAGCAAGTCCCTCAAATCGGCGCTGCCGAGCAGTTCACGCAGCTGCGTGTGATCGAGGGCCAGCGCGGCGGCCCGTCGTTCAGCGAGCGGAGCGTCGCCCTCATACAGGAAGTTTGCCGTGTAGTTGAACAGTAGCGACGATGCAAACGGCGATGGCATCGAAGTCTGCGTCGAAACAACTCGCACCGCGCGGCGTTCAATATCGCGCAGCAGCGATACCAAACCGGGCAGGTCGAACACGTCGCGCAGGCATTCGCGATACGTTTCCAGCAAGATAGGA
>JANQQA010000259.1 GCA_028285205.1 Bythopirellula sp.
ACTTCGACCACTCCGTTGCAGTGGGGCGTCAATCTGCGATTGTTGTCCCCGGGCACCGTCGAGTTATTGGCACTCGCCGATCAGTTCTGTGATGGCAACAACAAAACGAAACGACGCATCAGCGAGCAGACGGTCGAGCAGATACTCGCGGGCTGGCTGGAAGGGTCGCACAATTCGCCGCAGTCACTGGATTTCGCACTCGAATGCCTGGTGATTGCCAATGTGTTGCCGCATGTCGGCCAACACGTGCTCCCGGAGTTCTGGTGGGCGCTGGCGGATGCCCTTTTGCAAATCGTAGACTCGGCGACGAGCTGGCGTAGTGATGCCGAGTTACCGCCGGAACAAGGCGTCACGCAGCAACTTCTCGCGGGTGAACTGCCGCTGACGCTGGCTTACTTGTTTCCCGAAATTCGCCCGCTCGCCAAACTTCGCAATGCAGCCCACGAGGCGCTCTCGGAAGGAATTGCCGAACTTACCAACGGCAACGGACTCGTGCAGGGCGAATACCTCGGTTATCTCCGACCGCTGCTGGGCTGCTGGACACGATGCCATGTGTTTGGATCACAACTGAAGAAAGGTTGTTGCAGTCGCAAGGCTACCGAGCAGTATCAGTGGATGGTAACGCATTCGCTTGGGCTTTCGTCTCAGCAAGGGACCCCTTTGTTGGCCGATGTGCACGATGACGCTTGGACGGCCGATTTTCTGCGAAATGCGATTCAAGTTGGCGGAGATCAAGCAGATGCGTCGGCTGCCAAGTCCATCTATGGCAAGAAGCTCACGTCGACCATGAAGGTTCGGCCGGATGGCGAAGTTCCAGAAAGTTCGACCAGTTGCGAGTGGGCTGGCGTGGCCTACATGCGCACGGAGTGGGAGCGCGACGCTCCGCTACTTGCTGTCGACTACAGTTCTGCCGATCTGAAGCTCGAATGCTGGTTAGGCTCGCGGCGGTTGTTGGACGGTACTTGGAGTTGGGAAACCACGCTCAATGGTAAGCGCCTGGAGCCCATCGGTACGTGGGACGAAACGTGCTGGTTCAGTGATATCGATGTTGACTACCTCGAACTGGCGATGGAATTAACCGATGGTGCCCGGCTGGAACGTCAGATCGTGCTCGCTCGCAACGAGTTGTTCTTGCTGCTGTGTGACTATGTCATCGACACTGGCGGAGGCGAGCTCAGCCATCGTTATCGCTTGCCGTTCGACGCGGAGGTGGAGTTCGAACCTGAGCAGGAAACACGCGAAGGGGTGCTATCCACTGCGGGTAAGCCATTCGCCCGTGTGCTGCCACTCGCGCTACCCGAGTGGCGCGTCGATCCTCGGGTGGGCCAACTGACGGCCAACAACAATCGATTGCAGTTGGATCAAAAGCACGCGGGTAGAAATCTGGCCTGCCCACTGCTGTTCGATCTCAAGAAAGCGCGTGCGAAGAAACAGTGCACCTGGCGACAATTGACGATTGCGCAGTCGCTTGAGGTCCAGACGCCCGACGTCGCGGTCGGTTATCGCGCGCAGTGTGGTAAGGACCAGTGGCTGGTGTATCGGTCACTGGCTGAACCCGCAAATCGCACAGTGATCGGCCAGAATCTCTCCTCCGAGTGCCTGATCGCAAGGTTCTTGCCGCCAGAAGGAGAAGTCGATGAGCTACTGGAAATTGAATAGAGCTCGTTGAACTATTTGAAGTCCACCACGCGGTGCAGAGCTTGACGAACGGTTTCACATAGAACCTCATCATCGCGTGGGTCGACGCCGCGTAAATCAATCAGCAGTCTGCCATCATGGATCCGGCCCACCACCGCTGGTGTGCCGGTCCGCAACAGCTGGGCGAGATGCTCGATGTTGGACGACTCGGTTTTCGGCCGTAGCGCAACCGCCCAGCTGTCGAGCGCGCTGCCGGGAAGCGATCCGCCCCCAACGTATGCTTCGCTCGATATCGGCTGAACGTCCCAGTGCTCGGATACTTGTGAGAGTGACTCAGAGAGTTGGGTCGCGCGCATTTCGAGTTGATCAATTGGCGTGCGAAACATACGTAGCAGCGGAACCGCGTCATAGGCGGCTGGGTCGGATTCTGCTCGGCGATAAATGTTCAGCGTTGCCTGCAACGCGGCAAGCGTCAGCTTGTCAACGCGCAAGGCTCGGCTCATGGGATGCTGAGCGAGCTGCTCGACCAGATGCCGTTTGCCAACGATGATTCCCGCCTGGGGACCGCCGAGGAGTTTGTCACCGCTGAACAGTACCAGCCCAGCGCCCTGTTGAACGCTCTTTTGAACAAGCGGCTCGTCGTTTTGGCTTGTGCAGAGAAAATCGACGATTGCGCCGGAGCCGATATCGTGGACCAACGGGAAATCGAGATCACGTGTCAAGTCGACAAGTTCTTCCAGCGGGGGCTGCTGAGTAAATCCGACCACTTGATAGTTGCTGGTATGGATCACCATCAACGCCCCTGTTCGCTCGTTGATGGCCGCTTCGTAGTCTTCCAGCCGTGTACGGTTGGTAGTGCCGACGGCTCGGAGTTTGGCTCCGTAAGCGCGGAACACATCAGGTAATCGAAAGCCTCCGCCGATTTCAATGAGCTGTCCATGCGAGACGATCAGCTCCCGCCCAGCCGCAAAGGTAGCCAAAACAAGCCCCGTCGCCCCGGCGTTGTTATTGACGACCATCGCCGCCTCGGCACCGGTCAGCGCGCAAAGGTCGTCTTGTACAACTTCGTGGCGTTTGGTGCGCGATCCGCTCGCTAAGTCCAACTCAACATTACAGTACGCTGTGGCATGCGCGACAGCCGTCGCGGCTTCCTCGGCCAGCGGTGCCCTCCCTAGTCCGGTATGCAGCAGGATGCCGGTCGCATTAATGACACGGCGTATCGTCGCCTGCTGACGTCGGTTGAGTACGCTGAGTACTTCATCTGCTAAGGCATCGGCGGTCGGCGGATTTGGCAAATCAGCGGCTTCGAAGATCCGCAACCGGCATTGTTCAATGCAGATTCGCGCCGCCTCGCGGACGACATTGTGTCCCAGTTTGTCGGCGACTTCGGCAAGAGCCGGATGCGACAGCAGCTCATGAACACTCGGCAACCGGCGCAAAAGGTCGGTCGAGCTTGCGGGCGTGTGAGTCATGGCGTGAAGTCGATTTACTAACGCACTAGGATGCGTGGTTAGGCAGACAAATGAATTATAGGCTATCCTGAGGCCTTTTGCTTTCCTGCTTCATTCCGTTTCTAAGCTGTGCAGTCGGGTGCCGCGCTACTTTAGCAGCAGCTTAGTGTGGACGGAAGACGGTGTTTTCATGTGCCGCTTTCCGTCGATTCGCGGAGCAGTTTGGCCAAAAAGCAAATGCTAAGTCAGACAAGCCACTGATCGGCGGCTGCATCCATGCGTTGCCACAGCGGAGCGTGGGGCCCGTTGCTCGAATCTCACAGCCAATCGTGGATCGGCCGGCACTTGGTTACTCGACGATCTCCAAACCCAGGATCGTCACATCGTCCTGCGGGCCGTTCTTATTGCACCACCGTTGCACTGTGTTGGAAAGCAATTCGACGCTATCAGCCAATGGTCCAACATGCCCGAGTTCTAAAACTTCGAGCATCTGATTCATGCTGAATTGGGTCAGGTCGTCGTCCATGGCCTCTGGTACACCATCGGAATAGAGATAGAGTCGATCGCCTGGCTGGAGCTGGATGATCTGCTCATCGTACTCGGCCTCCTCGAACCAGCCGATGGGCATCCCGCTACCTTCGATTAGTTGCGGAGCGTGCGATCCTTGCACATGGACGGGCGGATCGTGGCCCGCCGATACAAACCGAAATTCGAGCGTCTTCAGATCCAAGACTCCGTAGACCATTGTGAAGTACAATCCGTTCTGCTCTTCCATCGGAAACCGTCGACTCAGCTCGGCGGCGACTTCCGCTGGCGGCACTATGCGTTGTTCGCTTTCTCCGTCGTTCGCTTCCACCAGCAGTGATGATTTTGAAGCTTGACCGGTCAACATTCGACCGATCGTCACCGACAACAGTGAAGAGGCAACTCCGTGGCCGCTGACGTCGACAACGTAAATGGCAATGTGCTGCTCGTCGAGGGCGAAGAAATTCAGGAAGTCGCCTGCCAATTCGTCACAGGGAAGATATTGCCAGGCGAACCGCACCTTGCTCGTGTCGAGATCGGCAGTGGGTAGCAAGGATTGCTGAACTTTGGCGGCTGCCTCCAAATCACTCGACATACGCATATTGGCGGCGTCAAGTCGCTGATTGAGTGTTTCTAGTTCCTGGTTCCAGTGTGTCAGCTGTTCCTTGGCGACTGTCAACTCTTCATTCGTGCGAACGAGCTCATTGTTCTTCTCCACCGCATTCTCAAAAGTTGAGACCAGCAAGTTCAAAACTTGCTGCCGCCCCGCTTTGACCGTATACCGCGTGCCACCCAGGGTGACGTTAAGCTCCTGCTCTTCGGTGTCGTCGGCTACCGGCGTTTCCAAGAGCGACTCGACTCGTGAGATCAAGAACTCGGGGTCATACGGTTTGGTGACATAGTTGTCAGCTCCACAGTGAAGTCCCTTGATGATGTCTTGCGCATCTGACAGCGTCGAAAGCAGAATAAACGGAATGCGGCGAAGTTCTGGGTCGCTCTTGACCGCGCTACAGAGCTGGTAGCCGGTCATTTTCGGCATTTCGATGTCAGAAATCACCAACGTCGGCTGTTGTTGTTGGATCATCTCAAGCCCGAGCTGGCCGTTCTCCGCAGTCCGAACTTCGTAACCGGCAGCGCTCAGCTTGTTTGACAAGATCGTGGCCTGAATGCGGCTGTCTTCAACGACCAGTATGGATGCTTTTGCGGACGCAGTGGAATCATTCATGAAGTCTCTTTCCCAGCGCTAAGAGCGGCGGCTCCTTTTGACGTGCCGCACGATCGCTGGAGCGAACTTACCAAGAGTTAACACGCGATCTGCCAAATCGTTCTCGATGATCGCCTTCGGCATTCCGTAGACAACGCTGTCTTCCTGACTCTGGGCGAACACGTAGCCACCAGCTTGTTTCAACTGCTCGCAGCCAGTCAGCCCATCACGACCCATGCCGGTCATAATGACTGCCAACGCATTGCCTTGCACCGCTTTGATGGCCGAACGAATCAAATAGTCGACCGCAGGTCGCACGCCACTTTCGGGTGGATCATCATTGACTCGCACGAGCAGCTTTTCTCCGCGACGTCGCAGCATCATCTGCTTGCCACCCTTGGCAATAATCACCCTGCCGGCACAGGCTTCGATTCCATCTTGAGCTTCCACGACGTTAAGCTGAGAGATCTCATCGAGACGTTTGGCTAGGGTGCGCGTGTACTCCGCAGGCATGTGTTGAACCACTAGCACGGGCACACTAAGCTCCGCGGGTAGTTTCGACAGTACGATTTTCAGTGCTTCGGGCCCACCAGTGGAAGTGCCGATGAGCACAACTTGGCATGCGTTAGCTGCAGCGGGTGCTGACTCCACGACCTCGTCAGCTGCCGCCTCGCGTTTCCTCTCCGGATGCCGCGCACGCTGTGCGCGCATCGTCGATGCTTCCCGGAAGGCCGAGATCTTCTCCTCGAGGGCGTCTCGAAGTTGCTGGCGATTTGCCCCTGGTTCGCTGCTGGAGGGTTTGAGTATGAAATCAAAAGCGCCTTCCATGAGCGCGTCGGTGGTGACCTGGGCACCTTCCGACGTCAGGCTGCTGACCATGATTGCTTTGGGCCGGAGACGACGTCGCTTTATTTCTCGCAAGACTTCAATGCCGTTCATGTCCGGCATCTGCACGTCGAGGGTCAGGAGATCGGGGTCGAGATTGGCGATCTTCTCCAGCGCATGCAATCCATCCTTCGCAAATCCTACGATCTTGGCATCGGCCACTTCGCGCAGGACGATGTCAATCGACTGGCGATATAGAGCCGAGTCGTCGACGACAAGGATGGTCGTGGGTGCCGAATTCAACTGCAAGATTCCAATGTGTCAGGGCTTTGATAGGTACTTCTCGAAGAACGCAAGCAAGGTGTCTTTTTCGAACGGTTTAACGACGAAGTCCATCGCGCCGGCTTCAATACACTCAGCTAGTTTTTCTTTTTGACTCACTGCGCTGATCATGACGACACTAGCTTCTGGATCTCGCTGCATAATTTCTTTGAGCGCCGATATCCCGTCGGTCTCAGGCATCACGATGTCGAGGGTCACCAGATCTGGCCGCTGTTTTTCGTACATCGCTACGGCTTCCGATCCGTCGCTAGCATGACCAGCTACCTGCCACCCAGCCTCAACAGCGATATCTTGGATGCGCTGCCGCATGATCAAGGCATCGTCGACGATTAGTACGCGTTTGGTTCCCATAGCCGAATCGCTTGTTGTCGTATCTTTCACAACTCGATTGGATCACGTCCCACGATCTCAATTACCACTTTACCGCTCGTTGTATCAAAGGTCATCCGTCGTCCCTGTTCGCCGCCGCAATGTTTGGCAATGATCGGGATCCCCAACTGCTCCAGCAGTTGCTCACTAGATTCGACATTCTGCAAACCGATTTTCGCCGCGACCGTGGTTGAGAACATACTGGCCCCGCCCGCCAACTTGGCAATCAGTTTTAGTTCCTTGCTGGCAAGCTCTTGCATCGAATCGATCAGGCTGGGAATCGCCGTGTCAACAAACTTGCCGGGCCGATCGGTTTTGCCCCGCGCGGCTGGCAACACGATGTGCGCCAGTCCGCCAACTTGTTGTCGTCTGTCGTACAGCGCCAGCCCAACACATGAGCCCAGTAATGTCCGAAGCTCTTCACCCGCAGCTGCGACAAGCATCTCTCCCATACGGATCGACGAATTAGTGGCGACGACAGGCTTATCCACAACCTCAAAATCCTCTCTATCGGCCCGTCTGCGATGCGATCAGTTCTGGGATACGTAACATCGAAACAGCGTCTGGCACGAATAACAACGTCCAGTTGACCGGCGTCGCGTCAATCTCGAATGTCGTACGCACCAGAAAAACCTGGTCGCTCGCGACCGCTTGTCCCATCAAGGCGAACTCCAAGAGGCTCTCGGCAAAGTCACGCTGGAACTTCGGGGGTGATGGCAATAACTCGTCTGCCCCGTCCGTCTTTGAAAAACTCCGCGACAACGAGCTCAGGTAGGTGCAACAAAGGATGTTCGTCGTCTCTAGCGCTACGGATACTGCCATCTCGGTCCACTCGGTAGCCGTTCCCTGGGATTGTTCCAGCAGCAGATCGGCCAACGCAAGTCCACTCGCATCGTCGAAAACAAGAATCATTTCACCCGTCAGCAACCCTTTCAGCTCGACGGTACAGAAGCACAATGGGCCATCTCCGGCAGATAACAAACTTGTCGCTTCTTCCAGGGGAAGCTGATCCAGCGATTCGATTTTTACGACGGACGGTTTGCCGATCCACTTCGCAAGGGTGGTGGATGCTTCCGCCGACCCTTGATGGAATGAAGACTGCAATGCAGCCAGTTCACCCGTTGAAAACAGACCTCCGCTCGACTCAGTCATTCTTCTTCTTCCTTGAGGTCGAGTTTCGCGACGACTGGTTAGCCATTTCGATAATCGTTCCGACGTCGAGCATCAGACTGACGCTGCCGTCCCCCAGGACGCTAGCGCCCGACAAGCCCCGGATTTCAACAAAGTTGTCCGCCAATGATTTTACAACCACATCTTGATTACCCAATAGCTCGTCGACCTTGAGCCCCAGCGTTTTTCCGCCGGCAACCAAGATCACTACTTGGGATTCGTCCGCAGATGAATCATCCGATTGGTCGCCAGTTGTGGGGTCGTTATGTGGGTGCACGTCATGCCAACAAAAGATATCTTCGATATCGATAAGGGGTACATACTGATCACGCACTTCAAACGTGTTCCTGCCGTGAACCGAAGCGATGTCACGCTCAGCAACCGAGACAATCTCGCGGACGTCGTCGATAGGTAGCGAAAAAATGACGTCCCGCAAGCGCACGAGTAAACTATTGATGATTGCTAGCGTGAGCGGCAGCCGAAGTGTGAAAGTAGTCCCAAGCTGCGGCACCGATTCAACTTCTATCGTGCCATTGAGTTGATTAATGCGCGTTTTCACCACGTCCATACCCACGCCGCGGCCCGACACGTCTGTCACTTCTTTCGCCGTGCTAAACCCCGGATGCCAGATGTAGTCGAGCGCTTGCTCGTCGGAGAGTTCGTCAGCTGCCGATTCTGCCAAGACCTCGTTTTCCACCAGCTTCGCTCTGACCTTGGCAACATCGATCCCTCCGCCATCATCACGCACAACGATGTTGACACTGTTGCCGCTGTGGCTCGCCTCCAATGAGATGGTCCCCACCGCTGGTTTGCCACGCTCGCTGCGGACGTCAGGTGGCTCCAAGCCATGGTCAATCGAATTGCGAACCAAATGGACTAGCGGATCTCCCAACTCGTCGATCATGCGTTTGTCCAACTCCGTTTGCTCGCCATGAAGCTCCAGGTGGACCTGTTTCCCCCGCTGTTTGGACAGGTCGCGAACCACCCGTTTGAACCGATTGAATAAGGGCCCGACCGGCACCATCCGTGTATCTAAGACTCCGCTCTGCAGGCTTTGGGAAACTCGAGCGAGTTGGTCGATGGCTTCGCCGATCTGACCAATGGAGTGCCGACCGTCGGTCCAGATATCGGCCTGGTCTTCCATCAGTTTTATCCCATCACGCAGTTGCTGCAGCTGTGCAGACCACTCGCCCCCTTCATTTGGCAACGTCTCAAGACTTTCGATCGTCCGTCTTAAGCTGTCGCCAAAATCACGAATGCGGTTGAGCATGCTGGGTTGGCGAAGCTCGGGACGGATCTGTTCTGCTATCTGCACGAACCGGGCACGATTGACGACCAATTCGCCAGTGAGATTCATGAGGTTGTCGAGCCGATCCACCTCCACTCGCATGGTCTCAGCCACCTTGGAGGTGGCCCGTTCCGACGTGACCACGTCTGAACCCGACGACTGGGGCGATGGAGCTTTTGCCTTGGAGGGAGCGCGTTCCGAGCTCGTCGTAAGCTGGCTTGAAGGGTGTTCGATGGCGGGCTCTGGCGACGGCACTACTGTTGCGTTCTCGTCTGTGAGTTCGGTGACATCCGAGCCGTCGTTGGGCTGAGCGGAGTCTGGCGCTACCGGTTCCTCAACCGTATCCGCCTCGTGCTCCTCCGTGACGTCAGCGGCTTCTAGCGCGGGAACAGCTTCGTTGCCGACGCTGATCGACTCTACGCCTTCGACGTCCATTGCTTCACGGAGCGAATCCAGTTCCGCATGTGAGTCGATCCAAATCTCGAATGTCTGGATCGAATCTAGCTCCGGCAGTTGCTGCATGTCAGGGTGAGTCGACTTGATTTCGCCCAACCGTGAAAGTCGTGTCACGATTAATTGGGCTTTTAGATCAGCCAGCTGAAGTCCCTCACGAAATTGAACGACCACGTGAACGATGCCTTCGTCCATTTCAGGCTGGGCGGGCGGCGCGGGCCGCTGCGAGCGCGCACGATCGGATTCTTGGCGGGAGACGTCTTCGACTGGCTCCGTAGTCGCGGTTGGAGGCGAGCTTTCAGCTGGCGAGGTTGCAGCTTCGGACTGAAGCTGCTTAAGCTCCTCCAGAAGTTCGGCTGCGCTGCCGAGTTGCTCGGCTGCTCGTAAACGATTGTTGCATTGACGCAGGAAGTCGATGCAGCGAAGCACCAGGTTCATCGTGGGTTCGTTGAGATGCTCGACTCCGGAGCGAAACCTTTCGAACCGGTTCTCCAAGTGATGCGTCAATACGCTAATGTTATCGAAGCCCATCATTCCAGCCGAACCCTTGATGGAATGAATGAGCCGGAAGGCCTCGTTGAGGTCTTCGTTGTTGTCCGGGTCTCGCTCCAAAGACAACATAGTTTCGACCAGGTCGTCCAACTGCTCTTCGGTTTCGTCAAGAAACGTTTGCAGATAGGCGGCCATTTCGTCGGACTGATTGCCGCGATGTTGCGGGTCATCCGTCATCGTTGCCTACCCTCCGCACCGTGGCTCGATGCACTTCGGATCTTCTCATCAGGCTTCTGATAAATGAGCGGCGACAGTCTCTGCAGAGGATCGAGCATGTCATAGATGCCTTCTGATGGGCCGACGACCAGGTATCCCCCTGCTTTGAGAGCTTTGACCAAGTTTTCGATAACGACTCGCTTCGAATCACGGTCAAAGTAGATCAACACGTTGCGAATGAAGATGCAATCGAAAGGGCCTTGTGAGATGCGGTCCATCAGGTTGTGTTTCTTGAATTCGACGAGTTCCTTAAGGTCCGGCCGAATTGCCCAGTGATTCTCTTCCGTTCTGTGATGAAAGTATCGACGCCGCTGCTTTTGGTCGATCGCCTCGACCGCTCGTTCTTTGTACTTACCTTCACGTGCTTCGGCCAACATCTGTTCGCTAATGTCGGTGCCCAGGATCTTCAGCGACCAACCTTGCAAGCGATGAGCATTTTCAGCAAGGCAAACGGCAATCGAGTAGGGTTCAGCTCCGTTGGCACAGCCGGCGGACCAGATTCGTAGTGAAGGTTCTCGCTGACCAGCCCGATGCTGGCCAATCAACTCTGTGAGGAACTCATTCTTAAGCCAATCGAAGTGCTTTGCCGTACGAAAAAAGAAAGTTTCGTTCGTCGTGATCGCATCGAGAAAGCCCTCCAGTTCGTCTGCTCCGCGTTGTGAGGTCAGGAACCTATAGTATGTGTCAAAGTCCTCGAAATCGCCGGCTTTTAGGCGGTGGCGAATGCGATTGCTCAGCAACGTCACCTTCTTGTCATTGATTCGAATCCCACTTTTCTCGTAGATGAATTCACAGAACTGTTTGAACTGATCTGGGTTGAGGCGTTCAAGTTTCACGAATTATTGATCCTCAACAAGCAGGGACACTAAATACGTCGTTGTCCCTGAAATCACTCAACTTCGGAATTCCCATTGATAACGCAATTGCCCTGCAGAAGATTGGCATCCTAGACTTCAAACTTCGACACGAGATCCTGCAAGGTCTGTGACTGTGCGCCCAATTCTTCTGCACTGGCTGCTAGTTCCTCGGAGCTGGCGGCATTCGACTCGGTCGTCTCAGACACGGACCTGACGCCCAGTTGCACTTGTTCAGCGCTCGCGGATTGATTCTCGGTCTGCTCGGCAATGTTCGCAATCCCCGCGGCCGTCTTCTCCACCGCCTGGACGATCTCGACCAATGACTGCCCCACTCTGTTCGAGAGTTCCGCGCCTTCTGTCACGCGCCGGGAAGATTCTTTGATCAACTGCGTGATTTCCTTCGCAGCTTCGCTCGATCTCTCGGCCAACTTGCGGACTTCGTCGGCGACTACTGCGAAGCCGAGACCGTGTTCGCCCGCGCGGGCGGCCTCGATCGCGGCATTGAGGGCCAGTAGATTGGTTTGGCTAGCGATTTCGCTGATCACTTGAATAATGTCGGTGATTTGCTCGCTTGATTTCTCAATCAACTGCATCGCTTCGACTGCCTCGCCTCGCGTCTTTTTCGCGTCGCTCGCGATTGAAGCCGTTCTGGCGGCTTGTTTCGTAGCATCGTTGGCGTTGGTAGAGATGGATTGAATCGCATTCGTCAGTTCTTCTACGGAGGCAGATATTTCTTCGACAGATGCCGCTTGATTTTGGGCGCCGTCGCTCAGGTTGGCGCTGCTTTCAGCAATGACTCGTGCGCCTTCGGCAAACTGATGGGCGCTTTCGATCACTTCGTGGATGAGAGTCTCCGTTTTTTTCTGTTGCATCTCGGCGGCTCTTTCTAATTCAATCCGCTTCGATATATCCGTAGCATACTTGACCACTTTGTAGGGTTGGTTGTTGAGGTCAAGGATTGGATTGTAGGAGCCTTGAATCCAGACTTCTTTGCCACCTTTGCCAATACGTTTGTACTCTGCTTGGAGGAATTCGCCGCGATTCAGCGTGGCCCAAAACTCTTGATACTCGCTACTGCCGCGGTATTCCGGGTCGACAAACATGCTGTGATGCCTGCCTTGCACTTCCTCCAACGTGTATCCCATGGCATTTAGGAACTGGTCGTTGGCCGTCAGGATTGTCCCGTCCATGTCAAATTCGATGACTGCCTGCGACTTATTTATTGCAGCGATTTGGCCCTCAGAATTGGCGTTCGCGAGTTTCTGTTCGGTCACGTCACTTGCATACTTGATTACCTTCGTGGGCTTTCCGTTCGCATCGTTGATCGGATTGTACGATCCTTGAATCCATACTTCTTTGCCATTCTTGCCAACCCGCTTGTATTCGCCGGTTGTATATTCTCCTCGGTTGAGAGTGGCCCAAAACTCTTGATATTCTTTGCTAGCTCGCTCCTGCGGTTCGACGAACATGCTGTGATGCTGTCCTTGGATTTCCGCTAAGGTATACCCCATCGCCGACAAGAAATTATCGTTTGCCGTAATGATGGTGCCGTCCATGTTGAATTCAATGACCGCTTGGGCCTTACTGATGGCTACCAGCTGACCCTCCAGTTCTTGTGCCAGGTCTTGTTTTTCCTGCCCCAGTTTATCCAGCTCTCGCTGTAGGGACTGGATCGTCGGTCGCCCTGTCGGCGGCTTCGCTTTCGTGTTTCGCTTTGCCATGTTGTCTATCTCAGTTGCTGTTCAATTGGCCGGAGGGAAAGTGCTACGATTGGTTCGAAGTTTCGGCTTGTTGGCTGGTGCGTTCAAGTTTTTCAGGGCTGAGCAAGGAATCAATATCCAGCAGGATGACCAGTCGGTCATCGACCTTGGCGAAGCCGAAAATGTAGTCCGCCCCGTCGCCCGCCACCAACTCCGGCGCAGGCTGAATGGTGTCGCCAGGAATTCGCATGACGTGCAACACGTTGTCAACCGTGCAGCCCAGTGTTCGCTCGCCCATGTTGACTACAATCGTGCGCGTATTGCCATCCGCTGCCTTGGGGGGAAGGCCAAAGAGAATTCGTAGATTGATGATGGGAATAATTGCTCCCCGTAAGTTGCACACACCTTCAACATAATCCGCGACCTGTGGTGTGGGCGTGACTTCATCCAAAATGACGATCTCTTGAATCTGTTCAATCCGAAAAGCGTACTGCTGCTCGTCGATCTGAAATCCGACGAACTGAGAAGTGTTCGTCTGCGCCGACGTTGCATTTGGCTGCGGTGATTCTGGAGTTGATTGACTACTCATGTTTGAAGCACTGTGCTGACCGAAGGAAAGGTACGATCCTCCATTCTATATTGGGCGATTAGCAAGGTACAACTTATTCGCCGGCATACTCGTGTTCCAGTCGTGTTTACATGCTGGTGAGCTGCGTTCCTACGCAGAATTGAGAACCAATTCGCTGTCGCAGATGAGCAAGGAAGTGCTCAAGCCAGTCGAGATCTCCAGCTCAGACCGTACGCCGCCACAAGACTGGCCGACCGCAGAAATCGTAACCTGATATCTTTCGCGTCAACGTCACCGAACGGACGCTGTCGGACGACGTCACTAGGCTCAATTATCTGCCATGTTTCGGGTGCAGCTTTGAGGTGTGTCACCTCGATCGGATCGCGACTATGCGACCTCCGCACGTTCGCACAGTGAATCTCGCATCAATCGCTCAGTAAACCCAGCTCACTTAGCCGGCGCACCAGTTCGGCGGCGGAATGGACGTCGAGCTTTTCCATCGCGCGGGCGCGATGCGTTTGGACTGTCTTGATGCTAATGTCAAGTGTGGCCGCGATCCGAGCGTTCGTGTCGCCTCGCGCAACGAGCTGCACGACCTGCAGTTCACGAGTGGATAGCGCTTGCGTTTTGCCCGACATTAGCTCGACCAACTCGTTGGCCAACAAATGGCTGACGAAGGTTTCGCCCCGCATAATTGCTGCAAGTGCCTCACGAAGTTCGGCGAATGCGTTGCGTTTTAGCACATAGCCGCTGGCGCCATTAGCGATTAGCTGGTATGCGCGACGCGCATCCTGATGCATCGTCAGGACGACGACTTTGGTGTTGAGTCCGAGGTTCGCAATCTGCTGGCATATGCCGGACACGCCTGGACCAGGCATCGAGATGTCGACGACAGCGACGTCGACATCGAAATCGGAGACGAGCTGTAGCAGCGAGTCACCGTCCTCCGCTAAGCCGACGAGTTCGACGTCGTCGCTAGAATTGAACAGCTGAGCGAGACCCTCACGAAATATCTCGTGGTCGTCGGCGATTACGATCCGGATCATGTCGACAAGCCCTCGACGACGATTTGTGTCCCCTCTCCCAATATGCTGTCGACGCATAGCTGCGCGCCAAGTAACTCGACTCGCTCTCGCATGGAAGCCAGTCCTAGGCCGCCGGATGGTGCGTCAGGATCGGCGGAGTCGAAGCCCGTACCATTGTCTTTGACTTGCACCCGTAGCATCCCATCATACGCTCGGATCTCAATGTCGATTCGTGTTGCTTCACCGTGGCGAACGGCATTGTTTACGCTTTCCTGGACAATGCGGTACACGTGGTCTGCGCCAGGAATACTACCATTAACCGCGGCATTTGCGGAGACTGTGACTTCGGATGCAGTTCGTGAGGACACGGCTGCTGCGAGTTCGCGGATCGCGTCGAGCAGGCCTTTCCGCTGCAGCGCTTCGGGGCGTAGGTCCGAAGCGACGCGGCGAAGTTCGTCGAATACAAGGT
>JANQQA010000276.1 GCA_028285205.1 Bythopirellula sp.
CAATCCGCCAGGAGCTTTGCGAGCAGTTCTGGGCATTCGCAGAATCTATCACAGCCTGCCCGGATCGTCAATAACTGGACCTGTCCCCGTTTCTGTCCCAATAACTGGACCTGTCCCCGTTTCTGTCCCTCGCCTTGCAGTAGGCCGCCCCGGTAAATGCCATGCGAGCCAGATGCGGCATGTGTGTGCAAGCGGTGTTTCCGTGCAACACCTGAAGGAAGAAAACTTGGATCGTGACGATCGGGGTCAGCGTCGATTCGATCCAGGTCACATCGCTATCACGACAGGCGGCAGCGATCTTGTCCGCGCTGAGTTCTTCCGTCCAATTCTGCTTGAATTGTCCAACAACATCCGTGATACTACGCATCGGTGGGGCCTCCTTGTGCATGGAACTGTTTCGCAACAATTCCAATACGCAGGAGGTTCCGCCACTTCTCACGCCAGCACCGCTGGGCTAGCGACGCTTAATCGGTGGTGGGCCAACGGTTACCAAGATGTTAATGCCATTCAGTTCTGACCCCGTTTCTGTGTGTGACCCCGTTTCTGTGTGTGGTTAAACGACAGACGGCACGATCGGTCTGCGCGGACAGCGAAAATCGGCTGTTTTTGAGAATATTGGTTGGCATATTCGCTTCGCGAACACGCCATCGAACCTCAAATTCGCAACCAAAATCTCTCACCATTCACGCTCCGATGACCCTGGATCTAATTTTCGGGACCGACACCCACACCTTTTCAATAAACTCTGAATGGTGGCCAAACACTTACCAGATGTTGCGAAAGTTTATCTTTGACCACATTATCGCTTACGATAACGTAGTCTAATGAAAGTGCCAATTTGGTATCGGAACGCAAGGCTTTTAAGGCATCGGAGTCCAAGTGACACATGTGAAGTGTCAAGCGTGACAAAGCTGGTAGCGCGCATAACTCCTTCATTGACATGCTGTCGAGCGATATACATTCCATGCGCAGTGCCTTAAGCTTTGGAAGGCACTGAAGATATCGTATTTCAGAACCAGCAATTCTTCGAAAGTATTTTGGCTCATGCGATAGCCCCCATCGTTGGTAGATTTTTTCCGGCGACAAATTTGGAATCACGCTGATAGATTCTAGTGAACTCAAATTTTCGAGGTGCAGCCACTTGCCCGTATCCATCTCGGAAAGAGGAAGGTGTTCCAAAGAATTTGGAGTTCCGTTTACAGACCACCTGAGAAGATACCGAGAAACGGGTGTACTCTCACCCGAGAACACCACCGTTGCTCCAACATTAGCTAGAACAGAAACAGCTACCCGTTTTTTGCGTTCGTCTTCAAGAATATTTGTCACCCACCATTTCACTGTCCCCAGCGTGATACCAATAACACAAAATACGGCAAATAGACTGCGTAGGCTGCAGGAAAAAACACAACGGCCTCCAGGCTTGCGATATCTCATTGCAGAAGTCTCTTTTACACCTCTAGGACCGCGTATTTTATCGGATGCCCAGCCAAAAGATTTAGCTATGTTGTTGTTTAATATAACCCGAATGGTCCAGACGTATCTTTAAACCATGCAATTCGATCGTCATCAGATTGCGGATCATCGTTGTTATTTGGTGGATCAAAAAGTCGAGATTCGCCATCTTCAAACTTGATTGTACCTGCGAACACTTTTTCTTCATATTTTTTGGGATCGGCAAACGGTCCTATGCCATAACTAGGATCGAAAAATTGCCCATGAACCGTTGTCGTTGTACCAATGTGGATGATCTGATGCACCCCAAAATGAGACGGTGGGTTAGGAGAATTTCCCTGGCCAGGTAAACCGATTGCGTCTGCTGCTTCACCTGCCCCTGGAACCGTAGGCGATAAACCATCAGGCCCTGCATTGTCATCAATGACCTTGTAGTACCCGATATTGGGGTTTTCTTTCTTACTCCAGGCCACAATGGCTAAGCGGTCGCTTCCTCCAGCCTTCGGCACAACCTCAGTTAGGTGAACCTTGTCGCCATTAACGGATCCAAGTCCCTGCGCCAAGAGTGTGGCTCGCATAAAGTCCGCCCATGCGCCACATTGACCAAAGCCACCGGCGACGAGTTGTGTGTAGGTGTTATTGGTGCATAGCGTCGTCGTATTATGATTCATGTCGCCAGCATCGAAAGTCCCATCGCTATTGACATCGTCGTAGCCATAATAGTCCAGCACCTCGCCATCGGAGATACGTTGAATATTTTTGGTAGCGATCTTTCCCCAAATTTTATTGAGCACGAGGTTATCATTGGTTCCCACCGTGCCGCCGATGTTATTGGCCGCTTCGGTCCCCACGTGCAGCACGGTCCAGGTGAGCGGATTGGCCACGGGGTCATCCCAAGTGAGATAGAGTGGATTGTCACTGCTTCCCGCCGCGCTCCAGGGGCCCCCGTTGACTGAAATCTCCCAGTTGATGACGAAGTTCTCGTAATACTTGACCTTGTCTGCAAACTTTTCTGTGGAAAGCATGTTTGAGACACTGAGCGTTGTCTTCGTTGCGCTAGTGTTGGTCGGTGTAGCAGTTTTTGGCGGAAGAATGATTCCGTCTGGTCCGGTTCCCCTGATCTTCACCGGCACATGGGCAAGCAAACTTCCCGCTTCAAATTTGACGTTGACTTTGAGGAAGGAATCGTTCCCAGCTTGCGATCGCGTATATGCGACAGGGTAGCGACGTTCGCCGGGGTCATCCGTGTCTCCGTCTAGGTTCTTGTCAATCCACTGTTTCCCAGTGTAGTAGCTTGAGTCATCATCTTTCTTGATTTTGTGATTTTGCCCTACTATATACTCGACAGATTTCACGTCAGCCACTGTCGCCTTTGCTCTTATCTTCGCCGTATCATCTTTGGCGACCTTCGGCGAGCCACTTGGCTCGGCATACGCCAACTCCAGCACCAGATCGACCGCGCCGGGCGACAAGGCTTCGGCCCAAACACTGCTGGGTGGCGTGCTGCTGCCGAGGTTCCAGACGATCTTGCCGTCGTCCACGCCGTCGGATAAGACGTCCAGCCGCTGGCTCTTACCGGCGGTGTCCCAAATATCGAGCACGCTCGCCCCATCGGCCCCCTTGAGCTCCAACGTCCAGTTCGACGACGAACCAAAGACTGCCGCGTCCAGGTCGTAGTCCAGCTTCACTTCCGTCAGGTTGCCGCCAACCGCCACGAAATGGCCCGGTGCCGCTTCCTCGATCCGATCATCGGTCTCGTCGATGTCGCCGTCGTTGTCGCTGTCGACGTCGATGTTCACCGACGGCTCGGCCACGTTGATCGTGACCGTCGCCTCGTTGCTCGCAATCGCGTCCAACGGGCTGGTGTTGTTATTGATGTCGGTGTACGTGTACGTGAAGGTGTCGGTGC
>JANQQA010000315.1 GCA_028285205.1 Bythopirellula sp.
CGCCCGATCATTGGCAGGCGATGCAAATCACGGACGCGGCGATCTTCTATTCGCGCCTGACCAAGTGGGACGACGACTTCGAGGGATTATCTCCTCACACGATCGCAGCGCAGCTGTACTACACACTAGCGTTCTACACCAATAAGCCGCTTGAGGGGGCCGGCCACTTGGTCGTCGATATCAGCCGCACGTTGCAGAAAAAGATCGATTCGGTGCACTGTTACAAGACCCAGTTCCCGCCCGAGAAGCAACACATCTTCCCCCGTATCGAAGCCATCGCGCGCCAAACCGGCCAGACTGCGGGTTACGCGGCGGGCGAGATGCTAGTGAGCCCACGCTCTTTAGGGACGCAAGATCTGATGTCGTCGATCTTCGGAACGTAGGCGACTTGCCGATCAGCGGCTCGCGGCGGACCTAATTGGCGGACTCGCAATTCCTGAGTATCAGCAGCAGCTGTTGCATGTCCTCTGGCAACGGCGCCTCAAACGCAAGCTCCTGCCCGCTCGTCGGATGAGCGAACGTTAGTCGCTGTGCGTGCAAGGCTTGGCGATCGAGTAGCAACTGCTCGTCGGGGACATTGGCGCCCAACGACTTGTCGCGGCAGAAGGTCCGCAGTTCGCCGGCCGTCAATCGAGATCGACCGCCATACAGTTTGTCGCACAGCACCGGACAGCGGATATGGGACAAGTGCAAACGAATCTGGTGCGTGCGGCCAGTCTTTGGCATTGCGCGGATTAGCGAGATTCCTTTGAATCGCTCCGCCACTTCGTAGAATGTCTGCGCCTCGCGACTAGAGCTATGATCGGCACGGAGTGCTTTACGTTCCCGCTGCGTCGGGTGGTCACCGATTGGGAAATCAATTCGGTCGCGATCACGATCTGGGCAGCCGCAGACAATCGCCAGATATTCCTTGCGCACGGTGCGGGCCTGAAATTGGTCTGCTAGGTGTGCGTGTGCTGCGTCGGTCTTGGCGACCACCAGGACGCCGCTCGTGTCGCGATCGAGTCGATGGACTATGCCTGGCCGCGACGGTCCACCAAACTGGCTGAGCTGCTCGAAGTGGTGCACCAGCGCGCTGGCCAGCGTGCCCGACCAGTGGCCTTTCGCGGGATGAACAACCATGCCGGGCGGCTTGTTGACGACCGCGATCTCGTCGTCTTCGTAGAGCAGGTCGAGGGCTATCGGCTCCGCCTGTGGTACTTCGGCGGGTGCTGGCGGTAGCTGAAATTCGACGGTTTGGTCGGCACGCAACCTGTACGAAGGCTTGCGCGGAGTTCCTTGGACTTTGGCCAAGCCGTTGGAGATTCCTCGTTGAATTCTCGCACGACTGGCACTAGGGAACGCCTGCGCGAGAAAGGAATCGAGTCTCTTGCCCGCATCTAATTCTGAGACGACAAACTGCTGAACCGGATTAGAATCGTCCTGCTCAGACTCGCGATGCTCGACGGTCATTCCGAGGCTGCATCGTCTTCGCCACTGTCCGTATCGGCCGGTTCTGCCTCGCTGCCCGCTTCTTTTTCGGTGCTCGTCGCGTCAGCTGCATCTTCGTCCTGTGCCGGCGACTCACCGGTTCCCTCAGTACTGAATGCTTCGTCCTTCTCGCCGTAGCGGTTATCGTCGGCGGAACCACCATCGAAATCTTTGAGAAGTTCCTCGATACTCTTGGTCGAAACATCGTCTGAAGGAGCTGTAGCGGAGGGTACCGTGGCATCGAAATCAGGACGCGTTCCGGCCGCTCCCATGCCGCCGGTGAGGTCACGTTTGGGAAGTGACGTCGTCGCGAGCCAGTCGCAAGCCTCCTGCACGGCCTTGGATTCTAGGTGTTCAGCGCGTTCGCTCGCCTTGGGCTCCAGGCCGCCGCGAACGGTCAGGTATTGTTTTCGTGCTTCCTCGAGCTTGTTTTGCAGCTCATAGACACGGGCGAGCCCGAATCTGGCGCGATTCAGCACGGCCGGATCACTGGCATTCGCGGCAAATTGCTCGTAAATGCCTTCTGCTGCAAGCAGGATATCTTGGGTTTTCTCACGATCTAGGAAGTAGAAGCGCATCGCGTTGAGCACCTGGCGATCGGCCCAACCGACGAAGGCCCACTCCGACATCTTCGTGCCGGCATACTCCTCCTCACCCGCGACCCGCTGCAGATCGTTCATTTCTGGATCACTGGAGTCGGTCGCAAATGCGAAGGCCTCCCAGGCCTTCTGCTCTGTCTTGGACGATTGCGCATTCCAAATCGATAGTCCCGCGTACAGCGCCAGCAGCAACCCCACCCCCGTGAGAATCTGGCCGCTGATCGGCTTCAGCCGCTCAATTGACTTGGCCAAACCGGCCGATAGTTCGTTGGTTTCCAGTTCGTGACGATGCTCGGATTTCATATCGCTTAGATCGGTTAATTAGGACTCTCAGTGGGAAGCCGCCCAGACTTCCGATCACCGAAGTGTAAAGCTAGTCAAGGCTTAGCGTCAAGCCAAGCTTGCCGGCTCGGCACAGCGTCGCTCGGTCGGACCCGTTGGTTCGTTCCTATAGGATCGAGTCAAGTCCTGTTGTCGGCCCCGTTGGCGGGCTACGATCCACTCCTTCTGACTGCTGTGAAAACAACCGCCGCGAGCGCTAGGCAGCCCCTGATGTCCGACAAGCTAAATCCCGCCCAACGAAGTGCCGTGAAGACGCTGAGCGGGCCGTTGCTAGTGCTCGCAGGTGCCGGAACTGGCAAAACCCGGGTCGTCACCCACCGGATCGCCGAACTCATTCGTCACGGCACCGCCCCTGACCGAATCTTGGCGGTTACGTTCACTCGCAAGGCGGCCGGTGAGATGCTCGAGCGCGCGACGCGACTACTGCCCAAGAGTCGAGGCAAGTCGAAGCCCCAACCGCGACCGTTGATTTCTACGTTTCATTCTCTCTGCGTGAAGATTCTTCGCCGGCACATCCGCGAGTTGGGTTATCCCCAGCGGTTCTCGATCTGCGATCGAGGCGAGCAAGAAAGTGAGGCACGCGCCGCCTTGCGCGAGATTCGTTGCCCCAATGAATCGCTGCGGCCGGGCGATTTTTTGGCCATTGTCGGACAGTGGAAGAGTCGTTCCGTCGAACCCTCGCGCGCCGCATCGATCGCGGAAACCGATAAGGAGCATCTGGCCGCTGCGGCCTATCGACGGTACCAGAATAACCTAAAGTCGAAAGGAGTCGTCGACTTTGACGATTTGTTACTCCTCACGCAGCATCTGTTTCAGACCATGCCGAAGTTGCGTCGCGAAGAGGCTGGCCTCTTCGACCACGTGCTGATTGACGAGTATCAGGACACTAACCAGAGTCAGTACCAGATCGTCAAGGGCTTGGCGATGGGCCATCGCAACCTGTGCGTTGTGGGCGACGACGATCAATCGATCTATGGTTGGCGAGGTGCTGAGGTCGAGCATATCCTCAGCTTCAAGAAAGACTGGCCTGAGGCGAAAGTAGTTCGCCTGGAAGAGAACTATCGTTCGACCGCTGCGATTCTCGGCTACGCCAATACACTGATCGCCTTTAATCGCGTCCGTCACGACAAAGTCTTGCGTCCGGCACGCGCTGGCGGTCAACGACCGCGAGTCTTGCAGTTCAAGGATGAGCAAGCCGAAGCCAAGCAAGTTGTCGCTGACATCACTCATGTCTTGAGCCAGCCTGGGGCACGTGCCCGCGATTTCGCAATCCTGTGCCGCACCAACGAACAACCACGGAGCTTCGAAACCGAGCTGCGCCGCGCGAATTTGCCTTATGTGCTTGTCGGAGGAATGAGTTTCTTTGATCGCAAGGAGATACGTGACCTCCTATCGTACCTCAAGCTGATTGATAATGCCCAAGATGAGGTATCGCTCCTGCGGATCTTCAACACACCTGCCCGTGGTATCGGCAACTCGACCGTGAAACGGCTGGTCGACGAGGCGACCTCCCAGGGCGCGCACGTTTGGGATCTGCTACCGTCGGCCGCCGGTGGTTCGCTGCTTTCACCCGCGGCTAGTCAGGCGGTCGGCAAGTTTCACGCGCTGATTACTCGATTGCAGAATTTCGCTGAAAAGCTCTCTCTAGCTGATCTCGTGGCGTCGGTGATCAAGGAGACCGAATATCATCGCGAATTGGAGCGTGCGTTTCCCGACCCCAATGATCGAGAGGCACGAATCAACTCACTGGAAGAAATCGTCAATGCGGCAGCTAACTACGAGGCGAACGCGAAGAGTTCCACGCTGTTGGGCTTCCTCGATGAGATCGCACTGGGCAGCCGTGACAGCAGCGACGACAAAGAGAATCAACTAAAGAACAATGCCATAGCCCTCATGACGATGCACTCAGCGAAGGGACTGGAGTTCCCGTACGTCTACCTGGTCGGCATGGAAGAAGGAATTCTTCCTCACAAGCGCGCCGTCGATGCCGAAGGCGATGCAATCGACGAAGAGCGGCGCCTCGCCTACGTCGGTGTGACACGGGCCCAAGAACAGCTGACCCTGTCGTTCAGTCTCACGCGCCGCAAATGGGGGAAGGCCCGCGACACGGTGCCCAGCCGATTCTTGTATGAGATGACTGGGCAGGCGGAGAACGCAAAGCATGTCCAGGCGAAGACACCTCATGGCCGAGCTGGCACCCGAAAGACGAATCGCACTTAGCAGGACTCCAATGAATTCGTCTCGAGCGTGTTTACGCTCGCTGACCACGGCGCGACGCGCGATTGCCGCTGGAATTGATCGCGAGTGAGAGGCTTCTGTTTCTTGGTCACTGCCCGACTTCAGCTCAGGGAGTCGCAAGCGGACCAGATCGTTCGACAGTTTTGCCCGGCGGAACGGCTACTCGCGCGAATGCGAGAAGAGCCAATTGAATAGCTCATCGCTATCTTCATAAGCTTTCGTCCACGAATCATGTTCTACTTCGGGATAAATCGTGATCTTCATTTCGACACCCCGCTCCCGCTGCGCGGCTTGCATCGCATGAAGTTCGCTCACTGGGATCACGGTATCCTTAGCGCCGTGAAAAGCCCAAATCGCGGCGGTAATCTTGTCGAGATAGTCAATCGCCCACGTGTTGCCACCGCCGCAGATCGGAGCGATGGCGGCAAAACGGTCTGGCTCGCGCATGGCCAACGACCATGTGCCGTAGCCACCCATGCTCAGGCCAGTCACATAGATGCGTCGCTTGTCGATCTTGTAGTTTGCCTCGATATGGTCCAGTAGTGCGCTAAGCTCGGCCGCATCCCACCAGCGATCAAGTGGACACTGCGGTGAGACAACCACGCAGGGAAAACGCTTGCCACGGGCGATCAGCTTGGGCGGGCCATGAATCTTAACCAGATCGAGCTGATTTTCGCCGCGCTCTCCGGCTCCGTGCAGGAACAGCATCAATGGATGCTTGGCTTTCTCTTCGTAGTCTTCGGGCAACGAAATCAGGTAGTTAAACTTGGCTTTGACAGTGACTTCAGCACTCATCTCTTTTTGCATCGTCGGCTTCCCCGGTGACTCCGAATCTTCGCCCATTGCAATCCCGGCGAACAGGGTCATCAGTCCAACGCTTACAACGAGAGCCATCCGAATAAGACCGTATGTTCGCATGCGAATTTCCTGAGGGTTTTCATCTTTCTGGAGGACCGATTGGCTGCATTTCCCCCTCAACATCGTACCTTGTCCGCCTCAACTCCAAAACTGCCGATCCAGCATCCGATAGTTGATCGCCTCGCTGATGTGCTCGACGTCGATCGCTTCGGCACCATCGACGTCGGCAATCGTTCGAGCGACCCGCAAGACCTTGTCGTGGGCACGTGCGGAGAGTCCCAACCGGTCGACACTCTGTTCCAGCAGCTTGCTGCAAGATTTGTCCAACTTGCAGTGTTCGCGTAGCTCGCGAGAGGTCATTTGGGCGTTCGTGCGGGAATGCGAACTGGAAAACCGCTTGTGCTGCCTTCGTCGTGCGGAGTTGACCTGTTCTTGCATCGAACGGCTGTCCGTACCTTCTGTGTTGGAGGACAGTTCGTTGAACGGCACGGCTGGCACTTCGATATGCAGATCGATGCGATCGAGCAGCGGACCACTGATCTTGCTCATATATCGCTCGACCTGCGGGATGCTGCAGTGGCATTCTCGCCGCGGATCGTTGCGGAAGCCGCACGGGCAGGGGTTTAGCGAGGCGATCAGCATGAAGTCAGCGGGAAAATCCGTCGAGCGTAGCGCGCGGCAAATCGAGACGTGACCGTCCTCGAGGGGTTGCCGCAGCACTTCGAGCGTCTGACGATTGAACTCCGGAAGCTCGTCCAAGAACAATACGCCGTTGTGTGCCAAACTGATTTCTCCTGGGGAGGGCACCGACCCTCCGCCAACCAGACCGGCATTGCTGATCGTATGGTGCGGAGCCCGATGGGGCCGTCGCGCTAGCAGGGGCTTCCCGTTGGGGAGCTTTCCCATCGCACTGTAGATTCGCGAAGTCTCGATGGACTCTTCGGCACATAGGCTCGGCAGGATCGTGGGCACCCGCTTGGCGAGCATCGTTTTCCCTGAGCCCGGTGGGCCAATCATCAATAGGTTGTGCCCGCCGCTGGCTGCAAGAGTAATCGCTCGCTTGGCCATCTCTTGGCCACGTACGTCGGCAAAGTCGACGTCGTAGCCTCCCAGCTCCTCGAACAACTCGTCGAGCCCCGATGGTGTCGGTTCGATGTTGAGTTGGCCTGCGAAATACGCGGTGGCCTGTGTCAAGCTCTCGACCGCGATCACCTCCAACCCAGACACCACGGCTGCTTCATGCGCGTTTGCAGCAGGCACGACAATTCCCCTCGCACCGCCTGCTGCAGCTGCCATCGCCATTGATAGGGCCCCTTTGATCGGCCGCGTGCTCCCATCGAGTGCGAGCTCGCCGACGGCGGCAAACTGATCAAAGATGTCAGAATCGAGTTGCCCGCTGGAGGCCAGCAAGCCCAGCGCAATTGGCAAATCGAACGAAGCTGCCTGCTTCGGCAATTCAGCCGGGGCGAGATTAATTACCACCCGATTCTGAGGACGAACAAAGCCGCTGTTGACTAGCGCCCGTTCGATGCGGTGAATGCTCTCCTTCACGGCGGCCTCAGGTAGCCCCACGAGGATCACCTTGGGCATGGCGGCCGGGGAAACATCGACCTCAACTTCGACCGGCAGCGCGTCAATTCCAAGTAGCGAAAAGGTGTTCAGCTTGGCGAGCATGGTCACGCTCCTGTATGGATAGGTGACAGATGTTCACTATTATGCCGATCTAGGCGATCGATGCAAGCAGTTTCGTGGCTTATTGCGATTTCTCTGCCAAAACACTTCTCTCGACGATGTCTTCCACCCTGCCGCAGACAGCGAAGGTAACGAATTTGCCCGGGACGACGCTGTCGGAAAAACGGCCTTAACGGAATTATGTCAGAGACCACCAAGGACAGAGCGGAGTCCGGTACCGAGTGCCAACCCAGAATTGCTCAGCAAGAGAAACTCTTTTTCGTCGAGCAAAAGGGTACGCCGGAACACGGCTTTTACCGCTTCCAGCACGTAGTTAGCGCAAGCAAAACTCATGGATCTGACCGTGGCTAGGCAGACTCAGAGTAGCCTTCCCCAAGTGTCACCTCAGCGCGCGGCACCGTATTTAGCTTAGGGGATCGCGTGGCCTAAATTCAATGAAAATGCTGGGGTCGAAACTCCGCAGACGAAGGCGCTACCAGACGATTCTTTTCGCCTGCACACGATACCAACACGCACACAATTCGCCGCAGGCCAGTAGCAGAAGCACGGCGGAAGTGGGCTCAGGCACAAGCGTGACAGTAAGAAACGCGTCCTTGTCGAATCGGTCCTCTCCAAGTATGGGCAAGTCGTTGAGAATGAACCTAAACCCCGATCCGTCGGCCAGGGTGCCCGAGAGAGTCGCGCCGTTGCGGTTGGTGACGGCGAAAGGGTTTCCCTGAACAAGAGTATCCAACGGCTCGCCGTCGAGGAAGAATTCGCTACCGTAGAGGTTGACCTCACTGTCGGCGTTTGCAAGGAATGAGTCGCCGAAACTTCCACCGCTAATGTTCACCGAGCTGCCCGTGTTGGCCTGAAAAAACTCTCCCACGCTGCCACCAGAAATGTTTACCTCGGCCCCCGAATTTGCGCGAAAAAAGTCATCGACTCTGCCACCACGAATGTTCACCACGCTCTTGGAGAATGCCCGGAAGCCACCGCCTACGCGACCGCCAAAAATGTTCACCTCGCTACGAGTCGATTCAAGTTCACTGCCGACTACCCCCCCCGCGATGTTCAAAGTCGCGTCGACGACGGCGAAGCTTTCGCCCAGCACCCCGCCGGGCTGGAGCATTAGCACCTGACCGGTGCGCAGGCCAGAAGGCGCGGTCGCCGAAACGTTGGAACTAACGAGTTGTCGCGTTGTGTCTAGCGGCGGCAACGGCACCTTGGTCAATGTCACACTGAAAAGGCTATCTGCGGCCAATGTGCTGAAGAGGAACGTTGAACCGTCGGCCAGCGTGCCAGTGAATACATCTCCGGCGGTCAACGAGATCGCGGGATCATCAATCACGTCTCCATTGATCTTGAATTCACCACCGATAAGTTCCAAGTTGTTTGACGATTGTGCTTGGAAACCGGTGCCGAAACTACCGCCGCTGATATGCACTTTGCTGCCGGGCAAGGCGAAAAAGTTGTGGCCCAAATTGCCACCGCTGATCTTCACCTCGCTACCGGAGAAGGCGCGAAAGAAGTAGCCCAAGCTGCCGCCGCTGATATGCACAACGCTACCCGACTCGGCCCTAATGTTCTCGCCAACGGTGCCTCCATCGATACTCACAACGCTGCCAGAGGTGGCGACAAGACCATCGACCAGACCGCCGCTGATGTTTACCTCACTGCCGGAGTATGCGTAGGAGTCGCCGACGGTGCCACCAAAGACATTTACTACGCTGTCAGAGTACGCTCTTAGCCCGTTGCCGACGTGACCACCGCTAATATTTACCTCGCTGCCGGATTCAGCCCCGAATAAACTACCTACACTGCCTCCAGTGACGTTCACCTCGCTGCCTGCGTTGGCCATGAACGTGTGCCCCACGCTACCTCCCTCTGCCACATTGAGCTGCGTCGTAGGCGTGAGCTCGCCATTGCTGTTGCCAATGCTGCCGTCGATGGAGACTTGATCCAAGGGCAGGTTTATGACCGAGTCGAAGAGGCTGGAATCCGACGGGCCCGGTCCGTGGACCTGGGCGGTGGACGCGGCGGTTAGAAAAGCCACGATGAGAGACGCAGCGAAACAGGCCAGCAACCGGGTGCGAATCACGAGCAGCTACTTTCGGAGGATGGCTAGAAAACTCAAGACTTAGAACGCCCCATCATGAACCGGGCGGAACTGAACCGACATGTCTAGCTTAGTTGGATCGACAGAAACCAGCAATTTGCCACCGATGCGTGAGAGTTTGGCTTGCGTGGGTTGAGCACGCCTGACTCGGCTGCGTCGGCTCCTTGTCGATCGAATCGCCGCAAACTATACTCAGCACTTTACTTGGGACGATTTCGCCGTCCGAACCGTGGGCTAAGTTGCTGACGGATCGGTATTTTTTCGGCCGGGCGCGAACCCTTCGGATTCACCAGACGTACGGCGATAACGCATTCATAGGTAAGAACCCGCTTATGGCGGGCGTGCGCAAGCCAAAAATCAGCCCGTGAGCCACTAATTTCTGCATCTTTATTCCGTTTTCCTTCTCCTTATTCCGACATGAGCCAAGAAACAGTTGTTCAGACGCGGTCGCTGTCTAAAGTCTACCGCGACTTCTGGGGCCGTCAGAAAGTTCGTGCCCTGAAGGCCCTCGACCTGGAAGTTTACAAAGGCGAGGTTTTCGGTCTACTGGGCCCCAACGGGTCCGGCAAGACAACCACCATCAAGCTGCTGCTCGGGTTGTTGTTCCCAACATCGGGCGAAGCACTAATCTTCGGCAAAAACTCGACCGACGTCGCTAAGAACGAAAGGCTCGGCTATCTGCCCGAAGAGTCGTATCTCTACCGCTTTTTGAACGCGGAAGAGACGCTCGACTTCTACGCACGCTTGTTCGACATGCCACCAGAGACTCGTCAAGAACGGGTCGACAGCCTGATCAAGCAGGTCGGCCTCGACAGGGCTCGTAAGCGTCAGTTGCAGGAGTACTCCAAGGGCATGACGCGTCGCATTGGTCTCGCCCAGGCACTGATCAACAATCCTGAGCTGATTCTGCTCGACGAGCCGACCAGTGGTCTGGACCCGATTGGTACCCGCGAGATGAAGGACATGATCCTCCGTCTGAAAGCAGACGGAAAAACAGTGATCATGTGCAGCCACTTATTGGCGGATGTCCAGGACGTGTGCGATCGAATTGCGATCCTGCACCAGGGTGAACTCAAAGAGTTGGGACGCGTCGACGAACTACTGACGGTGGCAGATGTCACTCAGATTCGCGCCAAAAGTCTTTCGGAAGATTGCAAGAACGAGCTTCGTGAGGTGATCAGTCGTCACAATGGCGAAGTGCTTGAGATGGACAATCCCACGACAACGCTTGAGGAACTCTTCCTCTCGATTGTGCGCGACAGCGAAGCGCGGCCTGGGCGGCGGGCTCCCAGCCCGTCGGAAACGACTCCGGAGCCGGCGAATGACGGTTAGCATTTTGTTGACGCTGGAACAGCAGATATCTGTTCCAGCGCTTCGCGTTAAACCAGAATTCCAAATCTATTGAATACGTAATCGCCTTCTTATGGTCCTCGAACAAGATATTCTGCCCTATTTGCAGTGGTTTCTAGGTGATGCAGAAACACTGGGTGCGTTGCCACGATTTCTGTTGGTGGCACTCGGCATCGCCATTTTAGGACTGCTGATTGGTTACCTGATTGCCGCGGTTCGATATGGGGTTCTTAGCGGTGGCGATATGACCTATCGCACCGTCAGTGCCGGCTTTCGTGAGCTGTTCGAAATGTCGCCACGGCGTATCTGGGCACTGGCCAAGTTGGCAATTAAAGAGGCCTGGCGTCGACGCGTGTGGGTCGCGTTTGTCGTGTTCGTGATCATTCTTATGTTCGCCGGATGGTTCCTGAAGACCGACCATCAGGATCCGGCAAAGTTGTACATTAGCTTCGTACTGACCGCGACGACCTACTTGGTGCTGGGCATCGCACTGCTGCTCAGTGCGTTCAGCCTCCCTGGAGACTTCAAAACCAAAACGATCTACACGATCGTCACCAAGCCAGTGCGGTCCGGCGAGATCATCCTCGGTCGAATCCTCGGCTTCACATTGCTGGGAACCGTCCTACTCGCGACGATGGCCGTGTGCAGCTACGTTTTCGTCACGCGTTCTCTCAATCACAGCCATGTCGTGGAAGTCAGCAGCGTAAAACCACTGCCAGGCGACGAGGGAGGATACGAAGGCCGGACTTCTCGCGAAGCGTACCATCGCCACTTCGTGGAAACGGACGATGGAAAGTACGGTGAGGCGCTGTCCAACCATGGTCACTTTCACCCTGTCGCGCCGCGTGGCGATGACCTAAGTGTGGGTGCCGCCGAGAATTTCATTCGCGCGCGAGTGCCCCGATGGGGCACACTCAAGTACCTCGATCGCCAAGGCGTCGAGAAGGAACGCGGCATTAGCGTTGGTAGCGAGTGGACGTATCGCAGCTTCATCGAAGGCCGTAGTCAGGCTGCTGCGATTTGGACCTTCGAAGATATCGAGCCTCCGCCGTTCATTGACGATCCTGAGATCAGCGACGATCAGAAGGGGCTGCCTATCGGCCTGATCGTACGAGTGTTTCGCACGCACAAAGGGATTATCGGGCGGCCGATTGGCGGCACGATTCAGGTGAAGAATCCAGACTCGGAGCTGCGTAGCCAGGTCGACTATTTTGGTGCTCTCGACGCGAAGGTCGACGAACAGTCGATCCCGCGAAAACTCACTAGCCTCGAAGGTGAGGAGATCGATCTGTACGAAGATCTCGTCAGTGATGGCAGGCTGCAGATCATCATCCAGTGCCAGGAATCGGGGCAGTACTTCGGTTTCGCGAAACCAGATTGCTACATTCGACTGCCAGATGGATCGCCAGTTCTCAACTTCGTGAAAGTGTACCTGAGCATCTGGGTGCAAATGGTCATCGTGATTGCCGTGGGAGTCTCGGCGAGTGCGCTACTGAGCGGTCCCGTGGCGATGCTGCTAACCGTGTCGTTTATCCTGCTCGGTTTCTTCCGCGAGTTTTTCGTCGGTGTCGCGACGGGTGCGGAGTATGGCGGAGGTCCGGTAGAGTCGCTCGTGCGAATGGTAACGCAACAGAACGTGATGTCGCCGCTGAAGGCCGGAGGTGGCGAACCCATCGTCAAAGGCATCGATTGGGTCTTGCAGCGGATTATGCTGAGCATCGCCCAGGTCTTGCCCGACTTTTCGGCGTTCAGCACGGTGAACTTCGCCGCGTACGGATACGACGTGCCGGCCGAACGCGTCTTCCAAGACTTAACCACTTGTTTGGCGTACATCGTCGGGTTGGCGGTGGTTGGATATTTCTTCTTGCGTACTCGTGAGGTAGCCCGATGACTGAGCATGGTTCTTTTTATCGCAAGATCACCTACTTGGTCTTGATCGCCGTGCTGCTGTTTCCGATCTCCTATCTGGGCGCCCCCGCCACCACCGAGGTCGATGGCGGGCGGTTGGCGCAGCTTCGCGCCGAGCACGATTTGGGGCAGGCAGATTTGGGAGATATCGACCCTGCCAGCGAGACGATTCGGCTGGCCACGCTCGGTATGCGTGGGGTAGCGGTGTCGATGCTGTGGACGAAGGCCAATGAATACAAAAAGAAAGAAGACTGGACCAACTTTCGCGCAACTCTGACTCAGCTATCGAAGCTGCAACCGTACTTCATCAAGTTCTGGCAATACCAAGCCTGGAATCTCACGTACAACGTCTCGGTCGAACTCGACGATGTACGCGATCGGTTTCACTACGTGAAGCGCGGGATCGAGTTCCTCAAGAAGGGAATTCGGTACAACCGTGATAGCCCTTATTTGCTTTCGGAACTTGGCTGGTTTATCGGCAACAAGATCGGCAAGGCTGACGAGCAAAAAGAGTATCGTCGGATGTTCAAGATCGACCCAGATTTTCATCCCGAAGAGCGTCCACTTGAGAAGCGCGACAACTGGCTCGTCTCGCGAGAGTGGTACGAAAAATCACTGGAAGTCGTCGACAACGATTACTCACGTATCGGCAAGAAGAACCCAGCCATCTTTTACTCCGACCCTGGTAGGGCGCAGATCAACTACGGTGAGGCGATCGAGCAAGAAGGTGTCTTTGGCGAGAAGGCGAGAGCCGCATGGGCGACCGCCGAGCAGATGTGGACCGATTTTGGTAATCGTGAAATCATCTCCAGCATGGGTTTCAAGATCGCCCTAGGACGGTTCAAACAGCTTGAAGAGGAAACCGAGACCTTGATCGAGCAACTGGAAGAACTTGCCCCCGGGGCCAGACAGCAGGCCGTCAATCAACAGGCCGAATCGCTGACAGCGGCGCAGCGGGCCCTACTGGCAAAACCGCAAGCTGAATTGAGTGAGGAAGAGAGCCTGCAGCGTTACGAGATCTTAGACAAGCTTAATGTTGGCCCGATCGATCTAGCGGGCTTTATTGCCAAAAACTCTCCTGAGAAGGCCGCGGAAGCCCGTCGTTTGGCCAATCGGATTGAAACGAACCAAGGCAAAGTCCGCCTGACTCGAAGCAACAGCCAGGTAGTCAATTACGACTATTGGGCAACTCGTTGCAAGTTGGAGCAAACGCTGGAAGCGCTAAAAGCCCGTGATCGGGCGTACGAAGGCCTGCGAGTGTTCAAGAACGACGCAGACCTGCTCACCGCCAGAAGGCTGTATGAGGAGAGCTTTGCCGAGTGGGCGAAGGTGTTCGAGGCGTTTCCCGAGCTGGAGCTCGACTCCCCCACAGGCTCAGACATCATGGATGTCATCCAAAGCTATACTACGCTGCTCGAGCAACTCGACCTGAACCTCGCCGACGAGGAAGTTGGCAAGGACTTTCCGTTATGGGAAGTCGTGCTGGCGAATGACAGCATTGGGCAATACGGCGAAGCCGCCGAGAAGTACCTTCAGCGCCAGTCCGCAGAGCAGGGGTCTTCCCCCGACTCCGAAAGCGACGAGCCCGCGGCCGAGGGAGCAGATGGCGCCGACGAGGCGACGGCAGCTGAGGAATCCGAGGCAGCCTAGGTTGGCAATTCTGGGATCGCCAGAATTGCTGTGTGCGGCTGCCGCACGGGGCGCCTACGATCGACTTCTCGTGGGAATCTGCGCTGATTTTCCAACTCGGCGCCCCCATTCCGCACTTCCGTGACGGCGGGTCCGCCCGTAAAATCGTCACCTTTGTCGACTTTTCCCTCACAATGCCCGACCGCTCGGAGCGAATGGACAGTAACGAGGGTAAACCGAGTATCACGCGTTCTCCGACGACAATTCGTCCTGCAACTTATTCCTCCCACTCCTCATTCCCATGCGTATTGTTGTCCTTGGAGCTGGTACCGTTGGCGGATCGATAGCCTCGCTGCTTTGTCTAAACCGACACAGTGTGACGGTCGTCGATTCCGACCCCGACAATGTCAAGCAGATTAACGAAACCCTCGATGTGCGGGGCATCACTGGGTCGGCCTCGCAGTCGAGTATCTTGTTTCAAGCCGGTGTCGGTAGCGCCGACTTATGTCTGGCCGTCACGGGCGACGACGAAGCCAACATCGTGTCGGCCAGCATGTCGAAGGCGATGGGCGCCAAGCGGGCAGTGGCCCGCGTGTATGCACCGGTGTTCCGCGATCTGAGCACCTTTGACTATCAGCGGCACTTTGGCATCGATCGTCTGTTAAGCCTTGAACATCTGACCGCCTTGGAACTGGCGCGTAGCATTCGCCATCCCGGGTCCGTAGCGGTAGAAAATTTAGCGCGCGGCGATCTGGAAGTGCACGAGGTTCAAGTTAGCAAGCAGGAAAAAGGTGTCGGTAGAGCCTTAAAGACGCTGGAACTGCCTACTGCCGTCCGTATCGGATCGATCCATCGCGAGGGCAAATCGTGGATTGCGGGGGCCGACGATGTGATCGAAGTGGGTGATCGCATGACGATTATCGGCAAACGCAACGACATTGACGACGTGAAAGAACTGTTCCACTCTGGCGGGCAATCGAAACTGGGTGTGGTGATTGCCGGTGGTGGGGAAACTGGTTACCACCTCGCGGCGGCGTTGGAAGGGCAGCGGTTTGGTGTCGTGCTGATGGAACGCGATCGCGATCGGTGTGACCACTTGGCGAGCCATCTGAAGCATACAGTCGTTGTCTGCCGGGACGCGACGCGACGGGCGAATTTGGAAGAGGAACGAGTAGGTAGCGCCGACATTTTTGTCGCTTGCACCGGCGACGATGAGAATAACATCATGGCGTCGGTCGAGGCCCGCGACATCGGCACGAAGACAATTATGGCGCTGGTCAGCCGGCCCGACTACGCGCATGTCGTCGGCAAACTCGGCATCGATCTCGCTGTCAGTCCGCGTGAAGTGGTCGCCAAACAAGTGCTCGGTTTTCTGACCAGTGGCCCGACGATCTCGCGTACACCCTTGAGCGAGGGCAGTGGACTGAGCGTCTTGGAAATCGACGTGGAGCCCAATTCGCTGGCTACTGAGCACGTATTGGCAAACTTGGGCCTTCCCTCTCAATGCTTGATTGCAGCGGTCATTCGCGAAGGATTTACCACGGTCCCGGGAGCAGACCATCATTTTCAATCCGGCGATTCGGCGATCGTCTTGATCGCCGACGATGTGATTGAAGAGGTTGAGAGCTTCTTCGAGAGTTCCAGCTCCTGATTCCCAGTATGCGCTTCGCGAGATTTTCGCATGAATCTCAAACTTGTCTTCCACTTGTTGGGCATCGTATCGTGGCTTATTGGCCTGACCATGGCGTTCAGCTTGCCAGCCGCCTGGCCGGACATCGGTGGACAAGAGAAGTTTGAAGTCAGCGGCTTCGGTGCATTGGTCACGTCGATCGTTGTGAGTCTTTTTGTGGGAATTCTGCTCCGCCACTTCGGCCGCGGGGCCCCCGAAACGCTCTATCGCAAGGAAGCCATGGCCATTGTTGGGCTAAGCTGGGTCCTCGCGACCATCCTCGGCGCGATGCCGTACAAGTTCGCCGGAGTGAAGTACACCCAAGACGCCAGTGGTCGCCCGGTTTCGATGGGCATTGCGGAGAGTTTATTCGAGAGCCAGTCAGGATTTAGTACCACCGGCGCGACGGTGCTCACCGACATTGAGAATGAAGCTTGGGTCCCTCGCTGCATTTTGTTTTGGCGGTCGAGCACGCACTTTCTTGGCGGTTTGGGCATCATCGTGCTGTTTGTCGCGGTGCTTGGGCAAGGCTCCGCCGGTAAGGCGTTGATGCGCGCGGAAATGCCGGGGCCGAGTAAGGAGGGTTCCCACGAGCGGATGCAGCACACGGCGTGGATTTTCGCCGCAATCTATTGTGGTTTGAACGTAATTTTGGCGGTGCTGTTGAAACTGGAAGGCATGACATGGTTCGAGGCGATCTGCCATGCCTTTGGCACCATGGCCACCGGTGGATTTAGTACGCTCAACAGTAGCTTGGGTGGTTTCGAAAGCTTGGGCGAATTCGAGTCGGCGCTGATCGAGTATACGGTCATCGTCTTCATGATCCTGGCCGGCACCAATTTTACGCTGATGTATTTGACCTTGCTCGGCAAACCCCTAGCGTTGTTGAAGGATCCCGAGTGGCGGGTGTATATCAGCATCATCGTCATTTGCACGCTACTGGTGCTCATCTTCGGTACGTGGGTTAACAATGAGCGCGACGCGGATAGTTTGTTGCCCCCAGGTGGCGACTACGAGCATGCATTCCGTGACGGGCTATTTCAGGTCGTCTCGATCCTGACGACGACCGGTTTCGGCACGGCCGACTTCGATCAATGGCACAACTTCAGTCGCGCGCTGCTGCTGGTATTGATGTTTGTGGGCGGCTGCGCTGGTAGCACGGGCGGTGGGATGAAGGTGATTCGACACATCTTGTTCGTCAAGATTCTTCGATTGGGGATTGAGCATTCGTATCACCCGTCAGTCGTGCGTCACATTCGCCTAGGTGGTGAATCGATTGTCGATGCCGATGTTACGCGTAACATCTTGCTGTACTTCGGCTTGGTCGCCCTGATCTTCTCGCTTAGCACTCAGTTGCTTGTTGGAATCGAACCCGATTCAACCTGGGCGACTTCGACTCCACCGCAGCCGGTGGCAAACAAGCTGATCGACTCAGCCAGCGCTGTGGCGGCCACACTGCACAACATCGGTCCCGGTCTGGGTATCGTGGGAGCGACGCAAAACTACGCGGCTTTTTCGGCGCCCTCCAAGCTCCTATTCACATTCTTGATGATGCTCGGACGCCTAGAGTTATTCGCCGTGTTGGTCCTCGTGATCCCCGCCTTCTGGCGCGACCGCTGAGCGTGGCGTGACTGCGCTGGCGGACGATACGCCGGACCAGCCCTGAAATTGGCCGGCGAACCGTGTGCAGCTTGTATGCTCGGTTAACTCGAAATCGAGGTGGTGCTACTTTTTCTTTAGCGTGATTGCCATCCCGCCGCGTACGACGGTTTCGAGGTTGGGGTTGGTCGTGATGGCTTCCATGTACTGCGGGTCGGCCATGCGTGGGTTAATGTTGTGGGCGAGAATCAGGCCGCCCGGACGAAGCAGCGGTAACAGCTTATTCAGGTAATCGACGTATCCGTCTTTGTCGGCATCGAGAAAGATGATATCTATCGAGCCAGTGAGTTTCTTGACTTCCTCGTGGGCGTCGCCCTCGACGAGGGTAATCAGGTCTGCCATCTTCGCTTGCTCGAAGTTCTCCCGTGCGGTCGCTGCGCGCTTGGCGTCGATTTCGTACGTCGTGAGCTTGCCGCCGGTCTCCTTCAGCGCCAGGCCAAACCAGATGCCTGAGTAACCGGTGGAAGTCCCCAGTTCGACGACGTGCTGCGCATTGAGAGACTGGGTAAAGATGCGCAGCAGCCGACCGTCGTGCTGCGGCACATTGCGGAAGCGCTCGTTCGCCGCAATGTCTGTCAGGACTGCCAGTGCGTTCTTCTCGAACTCGTTGGCTGCCAGGGGGCCCTTCTCGAGTGCCACGTCGCCAGGTAACCGCCCTCTTCCACCGGGCTGAGCGGACAATGGCTCTACCGCTATGGCTGCCAGACAGCCGACCAGAGCCGCACGCACCATCGTTCGCATCGACATGATCTTGTCTCCCGATTGGGTAGTGAAAGTGTCTAGCTTGCGACCACCGTCACGACTTCTCGCTCACTATGGTCGCTCTCCGCGCCCCGCGTGATTCACCTTTGATTTTCCGTCCCGACGGCTGCCGCCAGTTATATGGACAACGTAATAGGCTATAAGTCCTATCGCGAATGTAACGACGGTCCCCAGCAGTTGCCAAGGGTTGAGCGTCGTCATCAGCGCCGCAGCTGTGAGTGTGCAAAGAACATACGTTGCCGGCAAGAAATGTTGGATGTGAAACAACGGTTTGGTACGAACCGACGGTAGAAATAGGCAGAGTACCGAAATCGCGGCTGACAGAGACAGCGTCAGTCCCAGGTAGGATAGCAAACCTTGCAAGCTTGACACCAACACGAGCAACACCGCCACGAGCACCTGGACGAAGATCGCCGCCAATGGCGTTTCGGTTCTGAACTGGAGCTGAGCTGGCATCAGACCGTCATCGGCCATTTTCGCGTAGACGCGAGGGGCTGCCATCATCATGCTGAAGACAGATGTCAACAGACAGGCGACGATCGTCCAACGCACAAACGACTCGAAACCCATACCGCCGAGCGAGCTCGCCGCGACTGCGGCGACGTCTTCCGCACCCGCAATGCTCTCAGGCGGCGGAGCGTAAACAAACACCGCGTTGAGCAGCACATACAGAACGAGTACCACGGCTGTGCCCGTTAGCAGCGCCCGCGGAACAACGTGCTCGGCGTGCTCGACTTCTCCGGCAACGTAGACAGCAGCATTAAACCCGGAATAGCTCAATGAAATCCACATCAGGCTGGTGGCAAACGCAGCTGCCAATGCCCAGCCGGATAGCGTTTTGCCATCAACTGAGTCACCAGCCCAATCGCCAGTTGGCAGCGTCGAAGCGGCGAACAACAGAATCGCAACCAGCAGGCAAAGCTTGAGCATGACAATCAAGTTCTGAGTGATGGTGCCGACCCGCGCACTCAGTCCATGGAAAGCGCCCGCCAGGACGATCGTCGCTACAGCAACGGATCCGAGAGGCAGCCACTGCGGGCGCATACGGTCAGGGACCACATAGCCTTCCAACGCGGTCGCGGCGAATGCGATGGCACCCGAAAAACCAGCGATCAACGACACCCAGCCAGCCACGAAGCCGAGCAGCGGATGAGCTGCCCGCGAAAGAAAGAGATACTCCCCACCAGATTCCGGGAACATGCGGACGAGTTGGCCGTAGCTGAACGCACCCGCCAGCGCGATCAAGCCGCCGACGAACCAAGTCAACACGACGACGTGAGGTGATCCCAGGTCACTGAGCGCGAAACCTGAAGTCGTGAAGACACCCGCCCCAATCATGTTGGCGATCACCAAACACGTCAGTGTCCAAAAGCCGAACTTCTTCGTCACGATGATGCGCCTGCCCAACCTCTTGTAACACGTAGATCGACTGACATCACGCCTTGTGGCACTACAAAAAGCATACCCATACCAGATCATCAACGTACACCTGAGCATCTGCGGCGCCAATCAACAAGGTCGCGAGCATGGCTCGACGCAACAGCCGCCTGTCTGTCGGCGTCTCATGATTGTCACCCTGACCCTAGCTTGCTGACGCTCAAGAATCCTCGTCTTGCCGAGCCTCGCGAGGCAGAGTTCGGCTTTCGGTGCCATTGCAAGGACGATTATAATCCTAGCGTCCGACCTCCCTGATGCCCGAGGTGAAACAATATGAAGCCGTTGCCGGAAATCGAATACTAGCCTTACTGCCGTACAACGGAACGATGCAGGTCTCGCGTTCCAGTTGTGTGGCTGGCACTTCGTGCGACGTTCTTCTTTGCCGCAATTGCCACTGTTGCGGTCGCGGAGGTGGCGACATTGGATTGGGCCAATACATAGATTGGCTTGCGATGCCGTATGGAACCTGTGCAGGCCTATGTGAATGAAGTCGCGGTCGATCTGAGCCTGGGTATGGTCCGTTTTGAATCGCCCGAGGACCTTGCCTTCGCTGTGACATTGAAACGTCGAGAATGGAAGAAGATATGACGCCGAGCAGTACAGTGCAGACTGCAATCGCCTACCTGTCATGTGTGGTTGTCATCTCAGTTTGGACACGACCATCTCTAGGTCAAAATGGCAATTCAGGGCAAGATCCGACTGCGCCCCAGTCGCTGAGTGATTTGGTGCCAGGTGAGCGGCCGCCTCAGGCAATGTCTCTCTTTGATGGAACTGGGGATCACCTGATGTTGAGCATGGCGGGCCGTCCAATCAACTGGAAAATCGACTCGGGGGCCTTGGTCTCGAGGGCGAATGGCAAGCGATCGAATCATCTTGTTTCGAAGCTCCATTTTCGTGACGCCCTGATCCATGTGGAGTTTATGCTGCCGAGCACGACTTCGGGCAACAGTGGCATCTATATCCACGGACTCTATGAGCTTCAGATTCTGAATTCCGCCGGCAAACAAACGTTGTCGGACGCTGATGCGGGAGCGATCTACGGTTTCGCCCCTCCACTGGTAAACGCCTGCCTTGAGCCTGAGCGGTGGCAAGTCTACGACATCGAGTATCGATCTCCCATTTGCGACGCGCAGGGAACGATCGTGAAGGCCGGTTCCATCACGGCCAAGCTGAACGGCCAGATCGTGCAACAGAACGCCAAGATTGGTGAGCCTCGCTCGCGCTACCACCCCTACCGCTACGGCAACACGCCGTACCTTGACGGGATCGCCACGAGAATGAAAGCAACGATGACGGGCCCGTTGGTGCTACAAGACCACGATAGCCCAGTGAGGTTTCGCAATGTCTGGGTACTGCCGTTGGACGAACAAGCCTATTTGTACAGCCCGGATTAGTACGAAGTTGCATGGGTTCCAGGGGATTAACGGTTCGACGGTGGTCGCTTCCGGGGGAGGAAGTAGTCGCTCACGCACTCCTTGAACACTTCCTCCGCTTCGCGAATTCTGTCGATGCCGACATCAAGTGCTAGCCGTAGGCCTAGCCGGCAACATCGTGGCGTGAGTATTCTGCGCACGCGGCAAGAGCACCAGCATGCCTAAAGCGAATAGCAATTGGTCAAGAGAAGAATTCTTCAAAAACTGCTTGTGAACAGTATCAGTGCCCCGTATGTTTAAGAATTCATTTTTTGGCACGCCGATCTTGGCAGCCTGTTCACGCTAGAGGTCACGACATGTCTCAGTCACAGCACTTGCCCCCACGACAGTCCAGCCGTCGCGATTTTGTTCGTACCTCAGCGGCGATTGCAGCCGTGGGCGGCACGGCAGTCGCCAGCACGGTACAAGCTGTCGAACATGCGGAACATCCATCGTTGATTCAAGCGGGCAATACGATTTTGTTCCAGGGTGATTCAATCACCGATGCAGGTCGCGATCGCAAGACGGCAGACAAGCCGAACCAACAGAAACCGCTGGGCAACGGCTACGCCTGGCTGGCTTCCGCGGCGACGCTCGTCGAGCGGCAGGACAAAGACTTGAGGATCTTCAATCGTGGCATCAGCGGCAACAAAGTGTTTCAGCTTGCCGACCGCTGGCAACAGGACTGCCTCGATCTTAAGCCCGACGTGTTGAGCATCCTGATTGGCGTGAACGACATTTGGCACATGCTCAACGGCAATTACGACGGCACCGTTGAAGTGTACGAGAAGGACTACCATGCCCTGGTCGAGCGGACCAAGCAAGCGCTACCGTCGGTGAAGCTTGTGATCTGCGAGCCTTTCGTCCTTCGCTGTGGCGCGGTCGACGACAAGTGGTTTCCGGCATTCGACGGCTATCGCGCGGCAGCAAAGCGGGTGTGTGACGCGGCAGGCGCTGTGTTTGTGCCATTTCAGTCGATGTTTGATCGTGCCGTGCAATACGCGCCACCGGAGCATTGGGCACGAGACGGAGTGCATCCTTCGCCAACTGGCGCCGCGATGATGGCAAACACTTGGCTACGTGCCGTTGGAGTTTGAACGCTGACCCATCGTTCAGCCGCGCCGACGACAGCCCATTCCTATCCTGGGACCAGCACACTCCACATCGGCACTTTCGCTGGTCCGGCGCCGGGCTGCCCACCGTATCCAAGTGATTTGTGCGGGGGTACGCATCTCAGTTAGGCCGCGACCCAGTGGAAAAACAGGCGGAATTCTCGTCTAATGGATCTCACAGTGACTGCTACCTAATCGCCTCCGAGGATTCTCCAATATGCGACGATTCACAATCACATTTGCGATAGCGCAACTCCTGCTTCTATCAGCAACGCATGCTGTTGCGGAAGTCGATCAACGTCCGCTGGACGTTCAGGTCGTGCCAGCCTTCACCGACTTGGAGTGGCCTGACTCGCTGACCGGCGCTGACTCGGGAACTGCCAAGCCGCTGTTGCCACTGGCGCTCACCGGCGCGGGCGACGGGTCGAATCGCGTGTTCGTTACGACTCAGTACGGCCGGATCCTTTCATTCGACAATGATCCTGCGACCAAGCAAATCTCGACTTTCCTGGACATCAATGATCGAGTCCGCTTCGATCCAAACCAGAACGAGGAAGGACTCCTAGGCTTGGCCTTCCATCCGAACTTCAAAGACAACGGCCAGTTCTTTGTGTTCTACACCCCGACGCTAACCGATGGTAGCGAGCGCCGATCGGTCATCTCACGTTTTCGCGTCGCAGCAGATAATCCGAATCGAGGGGACCCCGAAAGCGAAGAAGTCCTGATGGTGATTCCACAACCCTATTGGAATCACAACGGCGGTACGATCGTCTTTGGTCCCGATGGCTATTTGTACGTGGGGCTCGGTGACGGCGGTTTTGCGAACGATCCGCATATGAATGGTCAGAACTTACAATCGTTGCTGGGTTCTATCCTGCGAATCGACGTCGATCGTACGACCCAACAAAAAAAGGGGGAAGATCTTCCGTACGGGATTCCCAGCGACAACCCGTTCGTCGGCCACGGGAGGCTTGCCCGCCCAGAAATTTGGGCATATGGGTTGCGCAATGTCTGGCGCATGAGTTTTGACCACGAAACAGGCATTTGCTGGGCGGCCGACGTGGGTCAAAACTTGTGGGAGGAGATTAACCTCATCGAGCGAGGCGGAAACTATGGTTGGAACCTGCGCGAAGCCGGTCATGCCTTCGGTCCGGGTGGGTCGCAGTCGCGTGAAGAACTCATCGAACCGATCTGGGAGTATGGCCGAGAATTTGGCAAATCGATCACGGGAGGGTTCGTCTACCGCGGCAAGAAAGTGCCAGAGCTGCAAGGCGCCTACTTGTATGCCGATTATGTGAGCGGTCATATCTGGGCGCTTTGGTACGATCACTCCACCAAGCAGGTGACCGCGAATCGGACGATTCGAGAGAAGGGAAGCCCTGTGATGACGTTCGGCGAAGACGATCAAGGCGAGATTTACTTCACCTCGCCTCAAGGATCAATCGATACCTTCGCGTCGCCAGGAGCTGCCAACTGAGATTCTGATGCTCGGCCGTCTTTGAATGTGCGCCAGCCACAGAGAACGTGCTGAATGCTTAATCTGGGGTCTCTGTATTCTCTGTGGCCAGCGCCTCGGGGATCGCGCTGCTAGTTCGCGGGGTTGAGCAAGGCTACAAAGACGCTGATCGCATTGGACCATGTGGCCGTGTTGGCGGACATGAATGCGGACTCTCGCGTCTTGGGCGCTTTCGCGGCCGCACGTCGTCCCAACCGGGTCGCATCAGCGGCCGGCTGCAGGGTGTCGGCAAGCTGATCGAGCACCGGTTCCAGCAGCATCATGTCGACCGCCAGTTGCTGGACCTTGTCGAGCGTTTGCTTCGCCTGCAGCATGCCGTCCTTGAGATCCCACATGCGATCCAGGGCTGCTTCTGCGGCAGGAATTGTTGACGACTGGTCGAGTACGACCTGCTTCAACTCCACCAGCTGGTTGAGCTGGCGCTGGGCCATCGAGATGTTTCTGGTCTCTTGGATCAGGTCTTCGCAGAGCTGTTCGATCTGAGCCAGTGCTTGCTCAGCTTGCGGCAGGTGAGAGCTGCGTTGCTCCAATCGCGTCTCCAGTACCGTAAGTTGATCACTCAACTGAGCGACACTTGTGGTCAAATCGGTCTGCATCTCGCTCATTGTGCCGAGCGACACGTTGGTTTCGCGAGCGATGTCACCCGAGGCGGCGATCGACTCGGAAATCTCGCTCATCTCGTCGAGCGCCACGGCAGCCGTGGAAAGCGTCTCGGTGTGGTGCTCTACATCGTCTCGCACTTGATCCAACAGCCCGAGTGCCGCCGTCGACCTGGAGAGGGCGTCGGCCTCTTCGACCAACCGCTCGTTGACCGCTAGGAAGTTCTCCAACGCACGCTCAGCGTTGACGAGCTTCTCACTTTGCGCCTCGAGCAGGCTGATCAAGTTCAGACCTTGCTGCGCAGTCTCGTCGTTGCTCTGCAGCTTTTTCACGGCGACTACCAGCTTGTTGCACTGACGCTCCAGCGCTTGCATGTGCTCGTACGTCGGCCGCACGACGCCGAAGTAGGCGGCTGCAATGATTGCAACACTCAAAAAAACTAGAGGAGAAGATGATTTCTGCTGTGGCAAATTGTGATGTGCCTGATCCTGCTGGGTCATGGCCGGGACCTCCTATGTCTCGATACGGGGGGACACTCCTAGTGACGGTACGCAACGTCTGTCCGATCCGCCTAGTTTCCAGAATCGGCAGGGTCGAAGTAAGATTTTGCAGCAATCGTGAGGAGTCCTGTCGTCTCGACCATATCGGAAAGTCCGATTGCATGGGCGATAAGGGCCATTCACCAACGCTTCATACGCGAAGGTCAGCTGCCGGGCGACATTTTCTTGAGTTGGCTCAGATAAGCCACCAGATCGGCCATCTCTTCCGGTGAGATTAGCTTGTGAAGTCCGTCGGGCATGAGCGAAACGGTTTGCTTCTTGAAGTCCTCCAGCTCGTCGCGACGGAGCTCATGCACCGATGCTTTTTCCGTCTTTAGCGTGACGGTGTCCTCCGTTTCGCTGATCAGCACGCCCTTAATCGCAGTTCCCGCGTTGGTCACCGCGACGTAGGTTTCGTAGTTGTGACTCACTGCCGCGCTCGGATAGAGAATCGCTTCGTAGAGCCCCGTGTGGCTGAGCTTGCTACCGATTTCCGTCAGTGCGGGGCCTACGTCTTTGCCAGCTTCACCAACTTTGTGGCACGTCGCGCAATTCGCTTTGCCGCTGAAAATTTCCTTCCCACGTTTGGCATCGCCACGCATTTTCATCCACTGGGCTACTGGGAGTCGCTCTGATGGCTGCTCCACCAGTTCGGGGTGCAAGTCATTTATCCGTTGACTTAATGCGGTCCAGGGACCGACTCGCAAGGCGAAGACGAGAGCCGCTTGCAATTCTTGAGACAAATTGCCGGCCTCGTCCTGTTTCATGAGCCACTCAGCTCGCGACTCATTGGTGGAAAGAGCACGGACTAGCTCACGCCGGGTTTCGACGTCGAATTCCGCATCCAAGACGATTGGTTGAATTAACTCGAGGGCAGATCGTTCCCCAGTCATTGCCAGCATTCTGGCCAGCGCCGCTGCTTGCGGATTCTCGGAAGCAAGATGTTGCTGCAAAACTTCGACATAGTCTTGCTGCACGAGAAACCGCAGCAGCCGGATACCCCGATCGTCGTCCGGCTGCGGTTCGAGAGCAAGTGTCAGGAGTTCGTCGTAGTGCGTCTGTTGCCGGAATCGCATTACTAGGTCGGCGAAATCTTCGTCACGGGGGAGATCGCGGAAGTGCTGCTGAAGCACGGCGTTCAGGCCGGCGGCAATCGAATCGCTCCAGCTAATTTGGCGGAGCACTTCCGTTACGATGAATCTTCTCCGCTGTGGTGGCAACGTGCCGGCGTCTTGCGCGATGGCGAGTAGCATCTCGCGTTTGGTCGCAGCGGAGTTAAACTGCAGAGCGCGTAGCAGCTGCGGAAGTTCCCGCTCAGGTGTCTCCGCGTCCGATAGAAGCGAGGACAGCCTTCCCAACGTCTCGGTCCCACGCGAACGCCAAACGATCATGCGTCCCGCACGCGATCTCCAAGCATCGTCGCCGGCGAGTTCGAACCACGCATCGAGACACCGATCCCAGCTGAACTCGGTGGCCAAACCGAGTGCTTCGAGATACCAACGGTCGTTACCGTCGTACTGCTGAGCAAGCCGCGCCCACAACCGCGGCGCGAAGTCCTCTTTGTGGTAACGTCGTAGGGCGATTGCCACCGCCCGGCGAACTTGGGCGGACCGGTCGTCGACGAGTTGCGTCAGGAGTGCCTGCGCAGTCGAGATGTCGACGTTCCGGGTCATGCGCGTCGAGGCTGCCCGAACTCTCGGGTCGGAGTCTTCACTTGCTCGCTGAAGATGGCTCGCACCCGTCGTCGGAAGTCGAGTCAAGAGCCAGAAGGCCCTTGCTCGCTCGCGCGAATCTTCGTTCTTTGAGAGCGCTGTCAGGGCTTCTTCGGCATTCGCTCCTAATTCCGCAAGCGACTGCCATGCGGCGTAACGCACCGAGTTGTTACCGCTGCATAACAGACGGCACGCGGCATCCACATCCTTCAGATCGAGTGACTCGCTTCGATACTCGTATCCCTTCGGTGCCACGCGGTAGATCCGCCCTCGCTGGATGTCTGCTTGTCGATGTCCACCGACGCCGGGATCGTACCAATCGGCAATCATCAGCGACCCATCGGGAGCGGTCGCGACATCGACGGGTCGGAACCACGGATCGCCGCGCCCATCAATCAATTCGACGGTTTCGGCCTTGAATCCGGCTCCTTCCGCTTGCGGCAGGTAGACTCGTACGACGTTATGCCCGGGCTCGCAGTGGACGATTCCGCCGTAGATTCGGCTGGGAAGCAACTTCGCCTCATAAGCCTCGACGCCTGAAGGGGAACCACTGCCGTTGTTCAGCACATTGGGGATTG
>JANQQA010000321.1 GCA_028285205.1 Bythopirellula sp.
GGATGGTAATCGCCGGTCGACCAGAGTTCCATCGCCAACTCATGGTCCTTCTTGATCGCTTTGCCGTGCTTTTTGATGTCGCCAAGCTTCGTGTCGTCCGCTGTAATCTCAGCGACGAGCTTCTTGGCGGTCGCGGATAAGGCCATGATGTTCCCTCTAATCAGGGTTTAGCTTTGCCGTGAGATTTTACAGGGCATTCGTCGTTCAACCGTCGAAGTCTAAGGGTTTTTGCACCGGTCGACAACCAAGCACACGAACGTTGATCGACGCGAGTTTGCGTTACCATTTCCTTCGCAACGATCAGGGTCGGCTTCGCCGATTTTCCTCGAAACTGGCCACCAAATCGGAGAGAATATGCGTAGCGAATCGTTCTTTGACATTCCGATCGTGCCAACCGTCCTCCAACCTGCAGCAAAGAGAGCGTCGGAGGTTCTGCGAATGCCAGCGGGGCCTGCCGGCGCGTGCGAACTGGGCGGCAAATCGTGCGTGCCGTACTTTTGTCAGACGGCTAACCCCCAGATGATCACCGAGGTTTTGAAAGGTCGTAGGGGGCAACCTTTCGAAATTGCTACGCCTTGCCTGTTCCGGCCTAGTCGTAAGTGGTTTCTGGGAAATGCTTTGCGTCAAATGCAGCCTGCTCGCGAGTGGGTGGGTTTTGAAAATCAAATCGGAATTCCTTTCAAAACCCCGAGGGAGGGGTGTGGGACGGAGGCTCCCGATGAACCTTTGCCAGTCAGCCGCGCTCCTGAGGGCAAAGCCGCGCCACTTTCGGCTCCGCGACTCGCGACTTAGAATGGCGGGTCTGGCCTGTTTTTTCTGCACCCACTAACACGAACCAATACCGATGAGTGAACCCGCTTACCGACCTCGTACGCTGTTTCAAAAAATCTGGGACAACCATGTTGTCCACGCTGAGGAGGGTCGGCAGACGATTTTGTACATCGATCTGCACATGGTCCACGAGGTCACCAGCGCTCAGGCGTTCGAGGGACTGCGCCTCGCGGGTCGGCCGGTCCGCCGTTCAGAGAAGACGGTCGCCACCGCTGATCACAACGTGCCGACCACCGATCGCAGCCTGCCGATCGTCGATCAGATCTCCAAGCAGCAGATCGACACCCTGCGGAACAACTGCCAAGAGTTTGGCATCACCCACTACGACCTGAATGACCCCAACCAGGGAATCGTGCACGTCATCGGGCCAGAACTTGGATACACCCAGCCGGGGATGACGATCGTCTGTGGCGACAGTCATACGTCGACCCACGGCGCGTTTGGCGCGTTGGCCTTTGGCATCGGTACCAGCGAAGTCGAGCACGTGCTGGCGACGCAAACGCTGTTGCAGTTCAAACCGAAGACTTTAGAGCTACGCGTGGACGGACAGCTGCGCCCACATGTGACGGCCAAAGACATGATTCTGTATCTCATCGGTCAGATCACCACCGACGGCGGCACGGGCTACTGCGTCGAGTACACCGGCGAGGCGGTCCGATCCCTGTCGATGGAAAATCGGATGACCGTCTGCAACATGTCGATCGAAGGCGGCGCCCGTGCGGGGATGATCGCTCCCGACGAGACGACCTACGAGTATCTGCGCGGTCGGAAGTACGTGCCGCAAGACTTCGACGCAGCGGTCGAGCAGTGGAAGCAATTGCCGACCGACGAAGGCGCAACTTACGACAAATCGTTGGTGTTCAACGCCGCCGACATCGCCCCGCAGGTCACCTGGGGAACGAACCCAGGCCTGGTCGTCCCTGTGGATGCGAACGTACCGAAGCCCTCCGACTTCTCAGATGCGACCGAGCAGAAGACCGCAGCCGGCGCTCTTGATTACATGGGCCTCTCCGGCGGCGAGCCGATCACCGACTTAAAGCTCGACCGCGTGTTCATCGGGTCGTGCACGAACGCCCGGATCGAAGACTTGCGCGAAGCAGCCGCCGTGGCGAAAGGCCACAAGGTGTCCGACCACGTCGATGCCATGGTGGTGCCCGGCAGCGGTCAGGTCAAGCAGCAGGCGGAAGCAGAGGGACTCGATCACGTGTTCAAGGAAGCGGGCTTCGATTGGCGTGAAGCCGGCTGCAGCATGTGCCTGGCGATGAACCCTGACAAGCTCTCGCCCGGCGAGCGCTGCGCGTCCACGTCCAACCGCAACTTCGAAGGCCGCCAAGGCAAAGGTGGACGCACACACCTGGTCTCGCCCGCGATGGCCGCAGCAGCCGCGGTGGCTGGCCATTTTGTTGATATACGGGAATGGAAGTAAAGCAAGATTGGAACTCCAGAAGCAATGAAAGCATTCACCACACACACCGGCTTGGTCGTCGCGATGGACCGAGCCAATGTTGATACCGATCAGATCATCCCCAAACAGTTTCTCAAGCGCATCGAACGGACTGGTTTCGGCGAGTTCTTGTTTTGGGATTGGGCCAAACTCGACGATGGTTCGGAGAACCCGGAGTTCGAGCTCAACAAGCCAGCAGCGAGCGGTGCCTCCGTGCTGATCGCGCGACGAAACTTCGGTTGCGGTTCCAGCCGCGAGCATGCTCCGTGGGCGTTGGAGGATTACGGCTTCCGCGTTGTCATCGCCCCCAGCTTCGCCGACATCTTTTACAATAACTGCTTTAAGAACGGTATGCTGCCGATCAAGTTGACCGAAGAGCAGGTGGAAGACTTGTTCCAGCGTGCGGCATCGCACGACGGTTATCAGCTAACGGCTGATCTTGAGAAATGCGAACTTAGCGATGTCCACGGATTATCCCTCCCGTTTGACGTCCAGGAGTTCCGACGTCACTGCCTGCTCAACGGATTGGACGACATTGGTTTGACGCTGGAGCACGAAGACAAGATCTCCGCATACGAAGCGGCTCATGCTTAACAGTGCACGCAATCGGTCGACGGAAGGAGCCCTCATGGTGCGCTTGACGGTTGTGTTGTATGCAATATCGCATTCCTGCTGCGTGGCGAGGGCCGAATCGTTTGACAGGTCGGCCACACTAGTTGACGCCTCGGCCAGTTTCCAATCCGAGGTGCTGCTATCTGATTTGGACAATCCGGCGGGAATCGTGTTGCGGCCGGTTCAACCGAAGGCTGGTCCGTTCGAGTTGATCGTGGCCGAGAGCGGAGCTGGTCGCATCGTGCGAATCTCGACCCGCGACCCGAAGAAGCGGGACGAGGTGATTGTAGATTTTCCGGTCGTCGAACTGGCGCAACAGCCTCCGTATCGCGTCGGTCCGTTGGCATTGGGATTCCTCACGCGAACCAAACTTGCAGTCACAGTTGCCGGCGGTGTAGGCGACGCAGAGGCGATCGCCTGCTACCGGATACGCCCCGATGGACCCGTGCTCACGGCGGACCAGCAGGATCACGTCGTGCAGGCGCTCGACCCGTCGCGAAATCCAGAGTCCGGTGATCTGACGTACTGCGGACTGGCACTTGATGGCAAACGGTGCTTTGCGACGTCATTCGGGCAAGGGACAGGTGGTTCGATTCTCCGTTGTACCGTCGAGGCCAATCGCCTGGGAAATCTGCAGCCGTTTTTCGATACGCAAGCTGGCAGCAGCTTGAGCGCGCCCGGCGGGATCGCCGTGATCCCAGAGCCTCGACCGGCGTTTCTGGTTGCTGGTTTGATGGGAAGTCGCGATACACCGCGAGACAGCCGACTGGTGTTCTTAGTCCCATCCGAGGGCGATGTTGCGCTGAACCTGCCGACAGGGTTGAGTGATATCATTGCACTAGCGTATAGCCCTTCCGGGCAGCTCTATGCGGCGGACTTCAGTTGGCACAACGAGAAGGCGGGTGGAATCTACCGCCTTGATGATGCCCGCATCGATGGCAGGCAGACTTGTCGGCCGGTTAAGATTGCGACCGTCGTGCGTCCCTACGCTCTGGCGTTCGCGCCCGACGGCACACTGTTTGTCACCGCATTCGGCCCGGGCGAGAATGAACAGAAGGGGCAGTTGCTAAAGATCACTGGAGAGTTGTAGGACAACGAGAGGAAATCCACACGATGTCAAGTCGACGCGAAAAGATCGAAGCGATGCTAGCCGACGAGCCAGACGATACGTTTCTCCGCTACAGTCTGGCCATGGAACTCGACAAGGAGGGCGAGCACGACCGCAGCCTGGAGGAACTCACTGGGCTAACCAAAGACACGCCGCCATACGTCCCCGCCTTCTTTATGTCCGGGCAGCAATTGGCACGCTTGGATCGCGTCAACGAGGCGCGCGCGATCCTGCGCGACGGCATTGAAGAAGCGCGCCAGCAGAACGATGCGCACGCCGCCGGTGAGATGAGCGAGTTCCTCGCGTCGTTGGGAGACTTAGGGGAATAGCAATAGCGATGCGGAGCAACCAACCAGCTCGACCGCCACGCGGCCCGCAGTCAATCCGAACGCGTGGCGTTACAGCTATTTTTCCGCGTTCTTCGTCCCACACGCGGCCGCCACGGCGCATGTGGCGCAACTTTCGCAACCACCCTGCCCCATGGCTTCCTCCGTGCCGCAACCTGGGCCGCAGCCTTCCGCGAGGGTCTCGGCGAACTTGCGGAACTCAACCGTCGTTTCGTATTGTTCGGCCAACTGCTGAGTTAGTTCTTCGGCTTCCGATGGCACCTCGCCCAGAAAGTAGAAGAACAACCCCGCTCCATCAAACAGATGCTCCACATCCATCAAGACCGCTGCCACCTCGTGTTCGCGAAGCAGCGTCGAGCAGGCTTCAAACGCGGTATGCCGGTGCTTCTCCAGCCGAGCGACCAGCAACTCGTCTTCGACGGTCATCTTGCGCAGAATCTGTCCGTCCTGGCGATCCATGGGCGCATTGGGGAACGGCTCCGCGAGCACTTCGCCGACTTCCAAACCACGATCACTGCGGACGATCACGCGCGAGTTGCGAGGATAGCGCACCGAGTCGGCCGCGACGAATCTTCCTACTTCGCCAAGCAAGCTGTATCTCACCAAGTGGAATCCCATGTAGCTATTGTGACGTTTCTACGCGATGCTGCCAAGCTGGTCTCGGTGATCGAGGCTTGCGTAGAACACCACCACGCTGCTAAAAAAAGGCTATCAATCAACTCGCTAACTTGGAAATGCTGATCACCATGACCCCACCCATGAGTGCGCCACACACGATCGATCGTCCCACCGTTAGCCACTGGCAGACGCTAGCTTCAGGCGTACTCGCCGGAGAGCAATTGACCGCCGAGCAGGCCCAAGGGATTTTGGCAGCCCCCGAAGCGGAACTTCTCGATTTGTTGCAAGCTGCGTATCGCGTGCGATCGCACTACTTCGGCAACAAGGTGCAACTCTACTTTTTGATGAACGCCAAAAGCGGCCTCTGCCCAGAGGATTGCAGCTACTGCTCGCAGTCGGCCGTGTCCGAGGCGGAGATTCCTAAATACAACTTGCTCAAGCGCGACGAGATTCTCGCCGGCGCGAAGGAAGCCGCCGAGCGTCAGGCGAAGACGTACTGCATCGTGATTTCCGCGCGCGGCCCCAACGAACGCGAGATCGCGGCCGTTGAGGCTCTGGTTCCGGAGATCAAGGAGAAGTACGACCTCGACATCTGCGCGTGCTTGGGATTGTTGTCGCAAGAGCAAGCCGACCGATTGAAGGCGTGCGGCGTCAATCGCGTGAATCACAATCTCAATACCGGCGGCGAATTCTACAGCGAGATCTGCTCGACGCACACCTACGAAGATCGTCTCGATACGCTTCGTGCCGTCAGGAATGCGGGCATGGAACTCTGCTCTGGAGGGATCGTTGGCATGGGTGAAAAGCCCAAGGACATCGTCGATATGGCCCTCGACCTGCGGGAAATGGGCGTCGAGTCGATTCCCGTGAACTTCCTGAATCCAATCGACGGCACGCCGCTGGCCGGGAGCGCCGACCTCACGCCGACCTATTGCCTCAAGGTGCTGGCAATGTTCCGGCTGGTGAACCCAGATCGCGAGATCCGCATCGCTGGCGGACGTGAAATCCACCTTCGCAGTCTGCAAGCAATGGGGCTCTACGCGGCCAATTCGATCTTCGTGGGCGACTATCTCACGACCAAGGGCCAAGTCCCGCAGGCGGATTACGACATGATCGCCGATCTTGGCTTCGAGGTCGTTCAGACGCCGGAAGTCGAGGCTGTCACTCGAGACTAGCCAATCTGTGATTGCTAGCGTCGCGATACAACGCAGGCTGCCTGCTTTGCCCGTGTTATAGAATCGGAAAATTTCGGATTTTCGATTCATCTTCTCGGACCCACATGGTCGATACGATTGCCGGGGGGGACCTTTACACGCTATGCCTCTATGCGCAGGAATGCGAAAATGTCTCGTCCATGGATTCTGAGAATTACTAGTTGCCTGTTGATTGCTAGCTCGACGTCGGTCGGCTGGAGCCAAGAGTACCTCGACCTGCCCGACGAGCCGACCGTTCGCCGGGTCTCGTTGGCGGACAAACTCAGTTCGCTGACGGACAAGTTCCGCCGCAAGCCCACCGAAGCAACTCAGCCTGCCGCCTCTCAAGGCAACCGTACGCGTCCTGGTGTTCCGCGTTATCGGAATTATGGCCAGCCGTCGCTGCAAGCACAGCAACGCGCTCGCCGATCGAACAACCAGCGATTGGCAAGCCAGGCGCCGGCACCGCGATTGCAACAGCGTGAGCAAACGCCCAGCCAAAACGCTGCCCTCCAACCACGCACAACGACCACTCCGGGTATCGTAGCACGCCCCAACACTAACGACCTGCTGCCAGATACTCGTCTTTTCTCTCGCACCAATCAACCTCGCGGGAATTCCGCGACGACCGGCACTTTGTCTTCGGGCCCCACATCGTCGGACAACGAGAGACTCACGAGCGCTGCAACTTTGCCGCGTGCAGGGAGTAGCCGCAGCGAGTCCGCCTCGCCTCGCGTGGCGCGGCGTTCGCCCAAAACGTCTCGGGCGAATGAACTCGATGCAGCGCTCGCCGACTTGATGACCACTCAACCTGCCGCGAAGCAGGAAGTCGCCAAGGCCCCAGCGCTGAAGTCGACTAGTCCGAACACATCCGCGAAGCCAGCTGCGAACTCGGTCGTGCCGCTCGCGGACAGTGCGTTCGATTTGCGTACGGCGCTGCTCGACGACGAAGACGATGCAATCGCCGCAGACACTGCGAAGGCCGCAGATGCGTCTATGCAAGACGAAGTTGCGCCCCAGCCGCCGGTCATTTCTGCGAAGGCCAAACAGCGTACAGCCATGCCCGCCAGTAAGGGGAGCGTGATTCCTGGAGCGTCTAACTCGAAGCAAGTGGCTGCAACGAAAACGAAGCCTGAGCCAAGAGTCGTTGCGCAAGCGAAGCCCGCTGATGCAACGCCAGTCGTCAGCATGCCGGCCGCTCCTGCACAAGTTGCCGCTACCGATCCCAAGCAAGAAGCAATTACGATCGCGGCTCCGCGGCGCAGTCCCGCAATAAATAGTTCCGATCGGCAGACTCCTGGGAGTGATCCCTTTGAGTCGTCCGCTGACCAAGCGGTTGCCGCCACTTCGCCATCTGCCAATCCGATGCGACCCTTCCAGCCAGTGGTCGAACAAGTCGAGCCAACCAAGTCGTTCGCGCGGCCCAAGAGCGGTGTGTTGCAGACTACCCAGCAGCCAGTGATAGTCTCGCATGTGGAAGGCCCTCGCAGTATTCTCGTCGGGCGGGAAGCGACGTATCAAGTGACGCTTGAGAACACCAGTAGCCGCGCCGCGTCGCAGGTTTCCGCAGAGATCACCGTGCCCGAGTGGGCCGAGTTGCTCGACGCGATGTCGACCAGCGGAGTTGTCGAACGAAGCGCAAGCGACGTCGGTCCCGGCGCGCTCAAGTGGAAGATCAGTGAACTTAAGCCGCATGGCTCCCAGGCACTGCGATTGCGACTGATTCCGCGTAGCGGTCGTCCGTTGCAGTTGGGCGTGCGTTGGAGTCAGGCCCCAGTGCAGACACAAGCGGTTGTGGAAGTGCAGGAACCGAAACTGGAACTGGCGATCAGCGGACCTCAAGAAGTTCGCTTTGGCAAAGCTCAAAGATATCGTCTGACGCTTAGTAATCCTGGTACTGGCATGACCGAGCAGGTCGCGTTGCGTTTGATTCCGCCTGGGGGCGATGCCCAATCGGCGACCACGCAGCAAATCGGCAGCCTCAAGCCAGGCGAGGTGAAGGATATCGATCTGGAACTTACTGCTCGCGAAGCCGGTCAACTGATGATTCAAGCTGATGCGGTGGCTGACGGTGGGCTCAAGGCAGAAACTACCAAGACGGTGCAGTGCATCAAACCGGAGTTGGCCGTCGATTGGCGTGGGCCTGACAGAAAGTACGCAGGCACGGAAGCGGCCTACTACTTCAGAGTCAGTAACCCGGGCACTGCTGCGACTGATCCAGTGGACATGAGCGTCAAACTGCCCGCGGGTGCCGAGTTCGTTACGGCGAGCGAAGGTTACTCTATCGATACCGCCACTGGTTTGATCAGTTGGAGCCTGGCCGGGTTGGAAGCCGGTGAGGAGCAGTTCATGCAACTGCGGTGTAAGATTGGTCGTCCGGGGACGAATGACTTTTTGGTTTCGGCCGCGACTAGCGAAAGCGAGCTGAAAGACAGCAAGGCGTTCCAAACTGAGGTCGTGGCATTGGCAGACCTGAAGCTGGAAGTGAGCGATCCGCAGGGGCCGCTGCCCATGGCGGACGAGGTCACCTACGAGATTCGCGTTCGTAACCGTGGTACTACCGGTGCTGAGCACATCAACATCGTCGGGCTGTTTTCCGAGGGCATCGACCCTACGACGGTCGAAGGTGCCCAGTATTCGGTGCGTGACGGGCGTGTGAGCTTCCATCCGATCAAAAGCCTGTCGGCGGGCCAAGAAGTGTTGCTTCGCATCCGCGCCAAGGCGAGCCAGGTCGGCACGCACATCTTCCGGGCTGAGGTCACTTGTCCGAAGTTGGACATCAAGCTGGCCGCTGAGGAGACCACACGTTTCTTCGAAGAAGAACACCGTTGGGAAGACGGCGAAACACCCTACATGGCTGAACGCGAGTCGACGACTCGGCGCTAGCGGTGCTAGCACGCTGGTCGTGGTACGCCTTCGACCGGGTACCAGCCGCAAGCTGGCCTTGGATGCCTTCCAGCGCTCGCTATAATCCCTCCTCGCTCGCAAGCATCTTTGCGTGTGAGAATTGAGGGATTTAGCGCTGCAAAGGGCGGCATCGGTCAACCAATGTTTCATCGTAGGAGCGTCTTTCCCGTTATCTTGATGTTCCTTGTATGTGGCTGCGGCACCACGCGAACTTCCAACACGCAACGCACCGCAACCGAGCAATTGCTGATCTCCGATGCGATCGATCGAGCCGTCCAGGAGATCGACTTCAGCAAATTGGCTGGTCAATCGGTTTTCTTCGACGATCGCCACCTCTACAAAGCCGTCGACGACGGATACCTCATCAGCAGCTTGCGCCAACACCTGCTTGCCAGTGGTTGCATCCTCAAGGACAACCGTGACCAGGCGGCCTACATCATCGAGCCGCGTGCCGGTGCCATCGGTACCGACAACGACGAACTCCTGTTCGGCGTCCCTGCGACCAACGTCCCACAGTTAACGTTGCTCTCCGGCTTGCCTTCGGCCCTCCCAGAGATTCCGATCATCAAACGGCATCATCAACGTGGTGTCGCGAAGATTGCCGTCTTTGCTTACCGTCGCGAAACCGGAGAGCCGGCTTGGCAGTCTGGCATCGCCACCAATGAAAGCACGGCCAACGACGTCTGGTTCTTTGGCGCGGGTCCGTTCAAAAAGGGAACGATTCACAAAGGCACTAGTTATGCCGACCCCAAGCACTACCTGCCCGACATCGGCTTGGCTTCGGAGGTAACTCAGCAAGTGGTCGACATCGGTCAGGAAGCCGTGTTTACCCACAGACCGCTGCCGAAGCTGCCCATCAATCGGATACCTTACTTAGCCAAAACGCCCCAGCCACCCGCCCCGGACCGTCCTCCAATTCAGCCACCGCCCGCCAAAAAGGAAGGGCCTGCGATCTTCCCGCCCCCAGCCGCCGCCGCGGCGCAGTAATCGTGTGGCCACACCGCGGCAGCTTCCTGCCTCGCGAGATTTGGCGGCAGGAGTTCTGAAAGGTTTTCGGTTTCTCTTTTCAATACCGCTGCCGATGACGCGCCTTCTTTTCGCGTAAGTGGTTTTCGGGAAACAGTTTGCGTCTACCTGTAATTTTCGATGTAAGCGCATATTGAAAGGTTCCCATGTGTCGACCTTTCAAAACTCAACTCGGCCGGCTACGCAGCGCGACATCCTGCTGCGGTTGCTCACTCTTGCCAAGCCCACATATCTCACAGCCTTCGCTACCCAGCCGCTTGCGATTTACCGCTGGCAAATGCGTGTGCCCAGCATCAAGCCGGTTTTAGTCTACCGAGATGGGTGCCCCGTTTCAGCGACGAAAATTGGCCACCTGCGCGGCTGCAGTGATGCCTATGGCTCGACCGAGTAATAGGAGGCACCAGAGAGAACTGGGGCGAGCAAGACAGCAAGAAAGTGCATGCCAATGTGTTCCAAGAAACAGCGACCACTCCCTCGAACTCTGTTGCTTCCGTTTCCTCCTGTTCTGAACCACTGACTGCGAAATCTGCTAAAATGCTCTGAGGCCGTTTCCTGGTCGGAGGTTCTTGAGGCACCCTGCATGAGATACAACTCGATCCATCCCAGGCCTATCGTTTGCTATTGGCCGTCGGTCGTACTCGCTCTGTGGCCTTGGCTGTTGGGAGGTTTCCCGATTGCCGGCCAGCAGCAGGCGACTGCTGGGACGACGCAGGTGGCTTTGTTTACTGGATTCCTCGCAGGCGCAAACGCGGGGATGGACATCCTCAACGAGGAACTCGCGGCTGCGGGGATTCCGAACTACAGCGGATTGGTGTTCGATTGGGACCAGAAGCAAGAGGCCTTCAACTGGATCAACATGGCCACAGATGATCGATCGACGTTGGTTCTCATCGGCCATAGTTTTGGTGGCAACAGTACCTTGCAACTGGCCAACAATTTCCTGCAACCTGCTGGAATCGACGTCGATCTGACGATTCAGATCGACTCGGTAGAAAACTTTGACCGCGGCTGGAATGACTCGTTGCCTGCCAACGTGGATGTCGGCATGAACTACTATCAGTTTTCCACGGGCGGAATCTTCGAACCACAGGGAGAAACCTTCGTCCAAGGCGCGACGAATTTCAATGCCGAAGTGCTCTTCAACGACAGCTCCATAACGCATACCTCGCTGGATAACGATCCACGGCTGCATGCTCGCATCGAGCTAGATATCCTAGACAATCTCAACTACGTGAGCGGAGACTTTGACTGGGACAATGATGTCGATGGTGCTGATTTCCTCGCCTGGCAGCAGGACCCTAGCAGTGGACTGCTGACCGAATGGCAAAGTGGTTACGGCACTCTGGCTTCTTCAGTTGCCCGCGTCGCGACGGTGCCAGAGCCGAATACCGCGCTGTTGGGCATGGCCACCATTTGGTTCCTGGTCAGACGCCATCGCTAGAGCGATACGGCGTGAACTTTCGATGTCGCGGCGATGGTTTCATTGGCGTTGAAGCGAGGATATCTCCGCCTGGTTCACGAGGGCGGCTGCGGTGGGCGGCGTTTCGTTAGTGTCAGAGCGAGTCCGACCATGACCAGCACGGCGGTCGACGGTTCGGGGACGGGTGCCGACAGCGCGGATTGAGCAGCCGTGCCGCCGAATTCACGTTGCCACTTCAAAAAGTCTTGTCCATTCACGGCGAGGTTGCGGTCGAAGTCGCCTTCAACCAGGAGGGCTTCGGGCGCGATTCCGTATCCCGCTTTCCAAAAATCGAGATCGGCACCGTCGACGCCATCCCCGTGGATGTCGGACATTAGCGCTTGGGTGATGTTCACCGACCAGTTGTCGACTTTGCGGATCTCTCGAAAGCCCGCGCCGAGGGCCACACGGTTCGAGACGGAATAGCCGAACTGAATCGGGTCGCCAAAGGCTGAGAAATCGGGGTGCAGTGTGGCTCCCGTGAACCAAAAATCGACCGCGACGAAGTCGGTCTCAACTAATCCCAAGCGGTTGAACCCGAACCAATTCAAGCCGGAAAAGTTGCTACTTGAGGCGAGGTAGAGTTTTCCGTCTTGGAGCAGCGCGGGGTTGATATCGGTACTGCCGAGAGCAGCAAAGTGGTTAGCATCGTAGCTATAATTGAGCGACGCGATTGCCCGCTCGCGGGGATCATAAGTTTCCGCAACGTAGATTCCCGTCGTGTGGACGATGTCACCAAGTTGGATATCGATGAGCGAGCGGAAGTAGGGTGAGCCAGCGGGATTCCCACCGGTCGATTGACGCACCAGGCTAGCGGTTGAGGTCAGCGGCGGATCTCCAGGGACGTCCGGATCGTCTCGCACGTGGATGATCGGCGTCCAATCTTCCGATTCGAATTGCCCATCACTGAAACTAACGCCCTGTGCCGTCCTCATCACCAAGGGCAGCGATACGATCAGGATAACTAACGAATGAGTGGACAATCTTGGCGTCATCTTTTCCCTCCCTTGCTTGGCTCAAACGGCCTCGGTCATCAGCATGCCGCCGGACCGCCGCGGACACTGCGCAGCAACACATCAAAAGGGTCGCGTCGCAACCCAATCGAGTAGGCAGACATGTCCGCCGTAGTATAACTGCCTAGCAAATCCTTGACAAAATAATCATTTGCAGCTTCCGACTTGTGGCGAACTCGCCTGTTTCACAACAAGCGATGGACTCGACAGCGCTTGAACATACGGCGTGCTGGAGCGCCGCCCAGCGGCGTGGCTAAGCCAATGAGACGTATTGCTCGATCCAGGATAAGGCGTCGGTCTGGTGGACGACGAGCACAATCACTTCGCGACGGACTGTTGTGATGGTCGCGGTGGCGAATAACGAAGGGCTGCGATCAAGGAGTTGCCGTACTTGTCCCACAGCGTTTGCGAGTCCATGCCCGCGTCTTTGGGAAGCTCCAGCGTGATGATCGGCTTGCCGAGCGTTTCACCGACGAATGAACCGAACGATCCCGGTCTTCCCCCCAGTTTCTTCACTGGTAGGTCGCACTCAGCGGCCATCGCCTCGGCGAGTTCTTTGCCGGGGCCGTCGTAGTCGATGCAATTGACGGGTTGATGGATACTAACCACTCGATTGGGAAAGTAACGACAGACCAACTGCAATAACACGCGTGACTCAGGTTCCGACAGCGGGGCGTTGCCGTGCAGGTTGACGCCTTTTTCCTGCCAGTTGCCAGCAGGGAAGTTTCGATTGAGATCGACACCACGGGCGCTAAAGCGCTGATCCGCGGCGAAACCGTCGGGGTTAGCGACGGGGACGATTACGACTTGTCGCCCTTCAAGTTCCTCGGGGTGTTTCCGTAGCCAATCCTGGAAGGTCGTCATCAGCGGCGTGCCGGCCGCTTCGTTGCCGTGAATCGTGGCGATTACCATCATCACGTCGGGCCCGCTACCGAGGACCAAGCAATCGATGTCGCGCCCTTCGTACGACTTACCCGCGACGAACGAATCGGTCTCTGCTTGGGGGGCGGTCTGCTCGGCGTGAGCGAGACCGGAAAGTATGCCGATCGCCAGCGTGACAAGCATCGCTCGACGTGTGTGGCTTGATGGTAGATATGTCATCGGTATTCGCTTGTCCGGGAGAAAAAGGTGTTCCAACGCTAAGAATGGCTTGCGGCCGATTTGCTGTTGTCTGGCGTGCTTCGGATTACTGCGGGGCATCTGCGATCATAACGCGCCCGGCCCTCTTCAGGACCGCCGTGCTCCACATTGAACCGGACCACCTTCACTCCACATCGTCAAAAGCCAACGGATCGGCCGCTTTGGCGTTGGAGATACGTATTGATTTTTTGCCGGCGAGTAGGTCGTCGATCACGTTGCCGACGACCTCAGCGCGCCAGCCTTGCGCGAGCGTTGGCAAGCTGCCATTTTCGGAGTAGCCCATGCGGTGGGCAATCAGCTCGCGTACGTCACTGGCCGTGCCAACCATGCTGGTGGCGATTTCCGCGCGACGGCAGATTGTGCCGAGGGCTGGGGCCAGGAATTGCCCCAAGAGATTCAGTTGCGGTGGGGTGTTTTGTCGTGGAGATCTTGGAATTCGCTCAGTCGGTGCCTCCAGACCGCGTTTGACGCACTCCGCGAGTTCGACCGCCTTACGTTTAACGGCGCTGCGCTCCATACCGCGGATGCCCATGATCTGTCCCGGGCTAGCGACCTTGCGTTTGGCGAGTTCCACAATCAGATCGTCGCGCAGCAATCGCTTTTGGGGCTGGTTGCGACGTTTTGCTTCTTCGTAGCGCCAGTTCCATAACTCGCGGACGATGGCCAATTGTCTGGGATTGAGTTTGCCGATGCCCGAGACCCGCCGCCAGTCTTTGCGACTCAGTGCGGCTTCGACTTCGAGTTGCCAGCTCTCCATTTCGTCCTCGAACCAAGCGAGGCGGTCGCTTTCAGTAAGGAGTTCGACCAAGCGGCGATAAAGTGGCAGCAGGTAGCGGACGTCTTCCAAGGCATAGTCGATCTGCGCGGCGGTGAGCGGTCGTTTGCGCCAATCGGTTCTTTGTTCGCCCTTGGCGACCTTATGGCCGAGGAACTTGCTGACCACAGTACCGTAGGCGGAAGGGAATTCGTTGCTGCAGAAGCCGGCAGCGATCTGCACGTCGAACAACCTTTGCGGCCGGGCATTGACCGCCCGCATCATGAAATTCAACTCTTCTCGACCAGCATGGAGAATCGTGACGTGATCGCCGCTGGTGAGCATCTTCCAGAATGGCTTGAGGTCGTCGATCGCGTTGGTGTCTACGACGGCCAATTCATCGTCAGTGGCGATCTGGATCAAGCACAGATCGGGATAGAAGGTATCTTCCGACACGAACTCCGTGTCGATACCAATCAACTCGGCTGTGCTAAGCCGTTGGCATAACTGCTCGAGTTCGTTCGCTTCGGTGATTGTCGGCGTAGGCACGTTCGGAATAAGAGGTTGTTTTCGGCTTAGTTGCGGAGCATGAGCGTGGGTAAGTTGCCAAGTCGGGTACCGGCGTCTAGCGCGACGCGGTCCTCCAGCGGGCGGACTCATCGGCTCGCCGCAGAACGCATAGGCGAGATGTATCCTCTCTGCCGCCGATCACCTGACAAACCTACAGCGTACCGCTAATGGCGATGAGCCACTAGGCTAGTGAGCGGGTTGGGCGTCGCTGTGGGGAGCCACAACCGCGCTCGTTCCGGGGTTCGCCGCCGGCGCTTCCACGTCGTCTGGTGACAAGTAGCGGAAGTGCGTCAGCAACAGTATCGGCAACAGGATCGTACAGCTGTAAATCATGTAGCCGAAGAAGCTGGGCATTCTCACGCCCGATTTCTCAGCAATGGCCTTTACCATGAAGTTTGGACCGTTGCCGATGTAGGTCATCGCGCCCATGAACACAGCTCCCAAGGCGATCCCTCTGAGGACCATTTCTGGTACATAACCTGTTGTTGCCATGAGATTGCTGGGGTCTTGGGCGGATTTGAAAAACACGAGATATGTCGGTGCATTGTCAAGGAACGAAGACAAGCCACCGGTAGCCCAGAAGAAACCTGCCGGGCTCAGCGAACTGGCCAGCACGGTCCCTTTCTCCGCCAAGATCTGCAGTGCAGGTTGCATACAGATGAAGATGCCGATGAACAGGCAGGCAACTTCGACGATGGCGTGGTAGTTGAAGCTGTTCTGCTCACGAATCGAACGCGAACCGAAGTAGAGTGCGATCGCTACCAGCCCAAGCTGAATAACTTCTCGCAGATACATCCACGCATGCCACTCGGTACCGGGAAGTGCCTTGTTTGGGTCAAGCAATGCCACCGCGAGTACGACCCCCAACAGCAGCGGTCCGTTGAGTGCCAAGCCACTGATGCGGATGCGACGGGTGTTGGTCAAGTCCTTTTGAATGTCCTTGAGACGTTCTTGACGGTAGAAGTAAAACTGATCAAGCATGCAGTAGGTCAACAGCAGCAGGCCATTGACGAACAGCCATTCCTCCCACAGGCCAAGCGTCCAAGTGAAGCTGACGCCTTCCAGGTAGCCCAAAAACAGCGGTGGATCGCCGATCGGCAGCAGGCAGCCGCCGCAGTTGCAAACGACAAAGATGAAAAACACGATCGTATGCGCGACGTGTTTGCGTTCGTCATTAGTGTCCAGCAGCGGGCGAATCAGAAGCATCGCCGCTCCGGTCGTTCCCACGAAACTGGCGAGCAATCCGCCCACCGCCATGAAACACGCGTTGGTCAGTGGTGTGGCTTGCAGGTCGCCCTCGATACGGACGCCGCCGGCGATCGTGTACAGGCTGAACAACAGGACAATAAATGGGATGAATTCAGAGAGTACCGCGTTCCCCAAAATCGCACCGACAAAACCGGTTTGAATAGCACTTTCGCTGGCCTGGACCACGGAGTGCGCCGGCCAGTGTGCTTCGACGGGTGAGTGATGCAGGAAGGCGTAATAAGATAGTGTCACGCAAGCCAGCACGGCCGCGACTTTAAACCGATTGATATTGTGTTCCCACCAGTGCTGAGTACTACGCAGCAACGGAAACACGGCGATCGCACCTAACAGGCAGACAAACGGAATCACCATCCAGACCGGCGGGGACATCGATTCCCCGTGATGAGCATCGTGCGCTGCTTCGTGCCCAGCTTCTGCCGCATGATGGGCGTGGCCGGCCACGACCAATTCCGTGGCGCGTTGGGGCAGCCCGAGCAGCGCGCAGACCAGGTAGATCGCCAATAGGGCGGTTATCGCCCACACGACCTGGTTGCCTTTGCTGCGATGTCCTGGGGATGCCATGCTTGCGATGTCCGATGCCATGCCAAATGCCTCTCTCGCGACGCGGTTTTCGGAGGCCGCGACAGTCTATTTTTAAGGTTCCAAGGGTAAGAACTGATCGGCAGTTCGTCTACGGCAGAGATCCCTCCAGTCTGCGACATTTCTGGGAATCACCAACCGTTTTACGTAGTAAAAGGGAGTTCGGGGGCGGATTCTCCCGACGAAATCGGAAGAATTCGCCTCGGACAAAGCTAGGTTACGCAACAGCGGCATTTGGAGATTCTTCACGTTACTTCGCCGAAAATACGGGGATCGGCTCCCCGTGTGAGCGTCCGAAATCGTTACGACCGGAAGGATGAGTATTGCTGTGAGCAAGGCGAGAGTGGGCTCAGAGGCTGGAGCGGAGAGCCAGCGGTGGTGAAAGTCTCGCCGACCAAGCGTTGAATTCCGTCGAATGCTCCCGCAGTGGCTTCGGAATAGGCGACGTGCCGGGCCTTAGCGCTGTCCTGCTGACAAGCGGACATAGCAGTGCAGCCGCGACGGTCGAAAGCAAATAATGGCCGAGGTAAATAAGGCTGGAATACGGCGCGTCTGCAACGCCACAACATGCTTCAAGACGAATTTTCATTTGATTGCCCCTGGTCGAGTGCGTTGAGGCCATTTACTGATCGTAATTCGCCTTGATCGATGGCATATCGGCCGAATTACGACCAGCTGCTTAGAATTGCCTCGCGACTTGGGCCGTTTCCCTGACCGACGACGTCCGAACTCTCGAATCGTTCCGACACGGGAAGCGGCTCGCCTCTTGACACTCGCCGCTCGACTCTCGACTTTATCTGCATGCCCGAAATCTGGCTACGTCCGAATCGTCGCGTGTTGCTGTTGGCCGCGATCCCTGTGTTGATCTTGGGTGTTTTGGGTTGGCTACAGATGCGGAGTGACGCGAGTCCGCTGCCCACGTGGCTTGGGACGGCGACTCTGATTGGCGCTGGTGTCTTGCTTATTGGATTGATTCGACAAATCATTCAACCGCGCATTGCTTATCGTGAGGGCTCCGTGTTGTTCTATCTGAAGTCTGGCGGACCGATCGCGGTGCCGCTCGACGTGGTCGAAGCGTTTTTTCAGGGTGAGAGCCTGGCTCATCTGCCTGGCGAGGCGCGACACCATGCCAAGTCGGTAAATCTCATCGCGCGGCTCTCCCAACGTGAAACCGATTGGCACCAGCGCGATGTGAAAAAAGCTTTGGGGCAATGGACAGAAGGTTATGTGACGGTACGGGGTCCCTGGTGTGAGCCGATTGATACCGAAGTGATCCGCCGACTAAATCGTCGCCTCACCGAAGTGAAACGCGAAGCGCAGGCGCAGTCGGCGGGGAGTGGGAATTGAGCGAGCAACAAGATGACCGTCTGCCGCAGTTGTTGGTCAGTGTGCGCAGCG
>JANQQA010000351.1 GCA_028285205.1 Bythopirellula sp.
GGTCCAGCCGGTCTGGTGGCTTGCGCCGAGGCCTTCGCCGGTGTCGCCGTTGAAGTACTCGTGAAACAGGAGTTCGCCTTGCCAATCGTCGGGGCAGGCTTCCGGAGAGTGCGAGCGGGCGAGGCACGGTCGGCCCGACTTGTGTTGGGGCAGAAAGATCCGCGACAGCCGGCGGTTGATTTCGTCGCTCACCTCCGCCAGGGTCATTTCCACGCCCGAGCCGGTTGGGCATTCGACCTTGAGGGTGTCGCCATAAAACTCGTGGTAGCGATCCAGCGCCTCGATGAGTAAGAAGCTGGTGGGGAACCAGATTGGTCCGCGCCAGTTGGAGTTACCGCCAAACATATACGTGTCGGACTCGCCTGCGATGTAGGTGACCCGATGGTTTTCGCCACGCACGGCCAACTCGAACGGCTCGTGCTCGTGCCGCTTGGAGAGCGACCGTACACCGTAGTCGGAGAGGAATTCCGATTCGTCCAGCAGTACTTTGAGAACCCGTTGCAGTTTTTCGCGGGTGGGGATCGCCAGCAGCATCCGACGCCCCTCGATTTGACATTCAGCTAACGAAATATGCTTGGTGAGGTCATGACGATTTTGAAGGAACCATACGAGCCGCTTGCGGAAGTTCGGCAGCCGATCGACGAGTTGCTCGTCGAACACCTCGACCGCGATCAACGGCAGCAACCCCACGAGCGACCGCACCCGCAACGGGACAGTTTGACCGTCGATGTGCAGATGATCGAAGTAGAACCCTTCCTGGTCGTCCCAGAGACCCGAGCCACCCAGCGTGTTCATCGCGTCGGTGATCCGCACGAAGTGGTCGAGAAACTTCGACGCCATGTCTTCGTACGTTGGGTCCTCGCGCGCCAGTTCCAGCGCCATCGACAACATATTGCCACAATAGAACGCCATCCAGGCGGTGCCGTCCGACTGTTCCAAGCGCGCGCCGTGCGGCAAGCCCTTCGAGCGATCGAACAGACCGATGTTGTCGAGCCCAAGGAAGCCGCCGGCAAAGACATTGTCGCCGTTGTCGTCGACGCGGTTGACCCACCAGGTGAAGTTGAGCAGCAACCGGTTAAACGCCTTCGCCAGGAACACATGGTCGCGCTCGCCCGGGGGTGCGCTCATCTGGTAGACGCGGTAGCAGGCCCAGGCGTGCACCGGCGGATTGACGTCGTGAAGCGCGAAGTCGTAGGCGGGCAACTGGCCATTGGGGTGCATATACCATTCACGAAGCAAGACGAGCAGCTGTCGCTTGGCGAACTCCGCGTCGATACGAGCCATTGGGATCATATGAAACGCCAGATCCCAGGCCGCGAACCACGGGTACTCCCACTTATCTGGCATCGACAGCACATCGCGAGCGTACAGGTGCTGCCAGCGATGGTTGCGACCGTGCAAGCGCTGAGCTGGCGGTTTGGCGACTTTGCTATCTCCCTCCAACCAGTCCGCGACGATGTAATGGTAGAACTGCTTCGTCCAGAGCAGACCGGCGTACGCCTGCCGCGAAACCAGGCGTTGCTGATCGTCGACATCGGGATCGATCACGGCGCCGTAGAATTCGTCGGCTTCCGCGATTCTGTGCTGCCAAACGTCGGGGTCGTTCGACTCCAGCGGCACTTCAGCAGCATCTTCCGCCAGTCGGAACGTGACCTCTCGGCTCTCCCCGGCGGGTATTTTAAGATGGTAACAGGCGGCGATCTTGGTGCCTTCGCCATTCGGGTTCACAGCATTGGTTTCGCCTTGAACGACGTACCGGTGAAAGGCATCCTTCACATACGGTGTCTGCGAGGGCGTTTTGAACAGCAGCTCCGAATTTGTCTCATTCCCGGTGAACAGCAACTCGCGCTGACCGTCGTTTGGGTGATCGCCGAAGACGGCGCGGAAGTCGCCGAGCGTACCGTGGTGCAGCACCACTTCGCCCGGGCCAGTCTGTTTGATGGTTGGCTGTTCCGTGCACCCTTCGTGCCGGCATCCCCACACCCAGGTGTTGCGGAACCAAAGGGTGGGCAGCAACCACAACTCCGCTTCTTCGGGTCCGCGGTTGGTGACCGTGATGCGGGCGAGCAGATCGTTGGGCCCCGCCTTCGCATATTCGGCTTGCACATCGAAGTAGCGTCCCTCGTCGAATACGCCGGTTTCGACCAACTCAAACTCCCGCTCTTGCTTGCCGCGCCGGCGATTTTCACTGACCAACTGCGCATAGGGGAATTCGGCCTGCGGATACCGATAGAGCGCCTTCGCGTACGAGTGCGTGGGGGTCGAGTCGAGATAGTAGTAGTATTCCTTGACGTCTTCGCCGTGGTTGCCTTCGGGACCGGTCAGGCCGAACAGCCGTTCCTTCAGGATCGGATCGCGACCATTCCACAGCGCGACGGACATGCACAAGCGACACTGCCGGTCAGAGAAGCCGAGCAAGCCATCCTCGCCCCAGCGGTACGCGCGGCTGCGACTCTGCTCGTGAGTAAAATCGCCCCAAGCATTGCCGTCGGCGGAGTAATCTTCGCGAACGGTCCCCCACTGACGCTCCGAAAGATACGGCCCCCACCGCTTCCAGTTGTGAGTGCGGGCGGCATCTTCCGCGAGTCGTTGATGTTCGGCTGTCATGGTCATGGGTGTCTATTGCTCATGCGTGAGTGGGACAGGACGTTGAAAGCGTCGGAAACAGCGATATCAACCCGCGAGCGTGACCACATGCTTGACGCCCGGCGGCGGGTCGCTCAGCAGTCGTGCCGTGTCATCCAGCGGCCACCGCTTAGCGATCAGCAATTGGACGACATTGGGCCAGCGCTCGACCATGCGTTCCAGCCTTTGCACCGCGCTAACGAATGCCTGGGCGTCTGCGTTGACCGTGCCGAACAGCACTTGGTTCTTGAGTACCAGATTTCGCATCAGCGTGCCCGCTTCGATTTCAGCCAGGTGCTTGCGTCCTGGGACGCCCGTGAAAACGAATACGCCGTTGACGCCCAACTGGGCCAGCACGTCGAACGACAACTTCGAGGCGCCGGTTGCTTCGTACACGACATCGATGCCGTTGAGTCGTGCTGGCAGCTGATCGACCGTGACGGACTCCGCTGAAACGTAGACACCACCAAAGCTTTCGATGAGTTGGCTGCGTGGTCCACCTTCGGGCTCTCGCGAATAGACGAACGTATGAAATCCACTTTCCACCAGCGCCATCGCGCCCAAGATACCCACGGGACCAGCACCAAGCACCAGCGCTGTGCAGCCTTGCGCAGGGAGGCCTTCCCCATGAATCGAGCAAGCCCAAGGCAGTCGCTGTTGAACCTGCCAGATCTGAGCAAGGGCCTTCTCGGCAATGGTCAACGGTTCGACGAGCACGCCCACGTCGCGAAGCTGAGCCGGCACGGGAGTCAGGTAACGTTGATCCTCCACGATGCGTTCGGCCATGAACCCATTGAGTTCCTTGATGCCGCGCTCAGTGAAGTCACCGGTGTAGCAAAAGTCTTGCCGCCCGGCCTGGCACGCCGAACAGCTCGCATGGGGACACGGGCGCCGAACCGACGGGACGACCAGATCACCGATCTGCAAATCGCGGACATCAGGGCCGACGTCAATCACCTCGGCCAGCGCTTCGTGGCCAATCACAAGTCGGTCTTCGCCAGGCGGCGGAGTTCCGTAGTGCTGACCGGCGATCTCGCGGTCGGTGCCACACACACCAACTTCGAGAGTTCGCAACAGCAATTGGCCGCCGCTGGGCGGCCCCGGTTCCTCGATTACTTCGAGGCCCGCCTGACCGTTGGCGGGATTAACGGCGAAGGCACGCATAAAAAGATCTTCCTTGGAGGCGATTTGACCGTGTGAGCAATAGACCCTAATTCCAAATTCGGGGATCCTGCTCACGAGGGGATCCATTCACGTCGACCATTGCAATTTACTTCAGCCCATACTCAGGTGGCAATGTGTCGCGCGTTTGTAGTTCGCACTCGGCGTAAGCTGATCGTATGCAATTCGAGTCTTGTGGTGAGCCGCAGGTGTGTATTAGGGATGCTACACAGAAGAATGTTAACGGATGAAGGTTTGAAGAACGTGTGAAGGCTCCAGCGGCTGGTCCGCGCGTACTTAAGCTTGGAAATGTTAAATGGTCAGAAGGCACATATGCAACTCTGAGAACTGGAATGTGTCAACGGGCGCGAGTCATTCGACATCAGGCTACAGCCAACTTTGCCCAGCTTTCTGGATTCCGTTCGAATTCAGCCGTGCCAGAGCGTGTGAAGCGGTGCATAGCGACCGATTGCCGTTGTGGTACAATCATCGGAAGTGCAGCATAAATTGTTGCATACAGAGTGTTATGTCGCGATACACAACCATCGTCGCCGTTCATGTAAGCCGCGATGGCGAGTAACTGCGATTAGCCACGAGTGCTGATACGAATTCGGGAATCGATCCCAAGTTGATAACAAGCTGATCTGTTCACATTGAACTCCAAATCGAAGTAACAACAATCTAGGAAATCCGCCATGTCGAACAACTCAAAACAGGTCCCTCGCCGTCGGTTCTTGAAGACCGCGGCAGTGGCAACAGGCGCTGCAATTTCGGCGCCGACGATTATTCCCAGCTCGGCACTCGGCTTTGATGGCGCTGTAGCTCCCAGCGAACGGATCGTTGTCGGTGGTATCGGCATTGGACGGCGGGGTGGATACGACCTTGGCTGCTTCTTGCAACAGCCGGACGTACAGTTCGTGGCGGTTTGCGACGTAAAGCAAAAGCGCCGTCGAGAAGTGAAGCAAATCGTCGACAAACATCATGGCACTCAGAAGTGCGATACCTATCGTGACTTCCGAGAACTGTTGGATCGAGACGATATCGATGCCGTGTTGATTGCCACGGGGCCAAATTGGCACGCAACTGCAGCTATGATGGCCGCCAAAGCGGGCAAGGATATGTATTGTGAGAAGCCCGTTACCAAAAACATTTCCCAGAGTCTAATTCTGGCCGATACGATGCGGCGTACTGGGCGAGTGTTCCAGGCAGGCACTCAGCGACGAAATTTGCCTCACTTCGCATTTGCCTGTGAGTTGGCTCGTACCGGGAAACTCGGCAAGCTCAAGAAAGTCTATGCTCATCCAGCGGGCATGAAGTCGATCATGAGCGAATGGTTACCGTCGGAACCACAGCCAGATCCGGAAGTCGTCGATTGGAATATGTATCTTGGACCGGCTGCCTGGCGTCCGTTCAACAAAAAGTTGCTCGATGGGTTCAATTTCGAAAAGGGCGGTGGTTTTGTTGGGGCGTTCAAAGGCGGCGGTGTTCTGGAATGGGGCTCCCATTGCGTCGACCTATGCCAGTGGGCCGTTGACGATTGTCTACCGCCCATTGAATACCACCCGCCCAAGGATGGCGAGTTGGTCGCACGCTATGAAAACGGCACCGAATTGATCTTCCGTGAACGCGGCTGGATTCCGCTAGGGTCGTGTCCGGTACGTTTCGAAGGAGAGACTGGGTGGGTCGAAGCGGGTGACAGCGGCAAAATGGTTTTGAGTTCGCCCGCTCTGCTGGCCGGCCGAGACGTGGCCGAAATCGGCGGCTACCCGGCAACCTTCCACGTGCGGGATTTCCTAGACTGCGTGAAGACTCGTCGTCAGCCCAAAGGCAATGCGGTCGCGGCTTGCAACGCACACATCGCGTGTCATGCGGCAAACATCGCGATTCATCTTGATCGCACGGTGAACTACGACAACGAAAAACACGAGTTCATCGACGACGCAGCGGCCAATCGCATGCGATCCGAGGCCCTGCGAGAGCCATGGCGGGTGTAGTACAGCGCACCTAGCTGCTCAGGTATCCCGCAAGACGTATTTCGACCACTTCAATTTGATTGAAAACTAAAATGAATATCAGGCAATTAATCACGCGCTCAATGGTCCTGTTTATGGCACTGAGTGCTGTGTTCACTACGTCTGCACCAGCCGATGATCGAATCACGTCGGGTGAAGACGAACAGGCGTTGATTTCCGTCCTGCATTCCGACGCTTCGCCGGCCGAGAAGGCAGTCGCCTGTAAGAAGTTGGCGATTCACGGATCCAGCGATGCCGTTCGTCATTTGGCGAAGCTGCTAGCTGACCCGCAATTGTCTTCATGGGCAAGGATCCCGCTGGAAGTAATTCCCGGCGAGGCGGCTGACAAAGCCTTGCGCGACGCGGCCGCATCACTCGACGGGTTACTTCTAGTTGGCACGATCAACTCCATCGGTGTCCGCCGAGATGTGAAAGCGGTCAAAATGCTGATCACAAAGCTGAATGATAGCGATGCCCAGGTCGCGGCGGCCGCCGCTGTAGCGCTGGGACGGATTGGCGACGATGCCGCCACGCAAGCACTTCGACACGCTCTGGCGTCGTCCGCTCCAGCGAACGTTCGTGCGGCGATCGCCGAAGGATGTGTGCTGTGTGCTGAGCGACTGCACGCTGCGGGCAAGTCAGAGGCAGCAACTGAAATCTATGATGAAATCCGCACAGCCGACGTTCCCAAGCAAAGCATCATCGAAGCGACTCGCGGCGCAATTCTCGCTCGCGGCGAAGCAGGTGTTCCCCTGCTGCTAGAGACGTTTCGATCGCCTGACAAGAAGCTATTTCAAATCGCACTGAGTACAGCCCGTGAGTTTCCCGGAAGCGCAGTCGATCAAGCATTGGCGCAGGAAATATCGCACGCCGCTCCCAATGGCGCTGCATTGATGGTGCAGGCGATGGCGGACCGGCCGGATACCGTGGTATTGGCGGCGGTATTGGGAGCCGCAAGTCAAGGCGAGAAGCGAGTACGTCTGTCGGCCATCGATGCCCTACGCCGCGTGGGTGACGAATCGTGTCTCTCGCCGTTGCTCGAGATTGCAATCGATGAGGACGGAGATTTGGCTCAAGCAGCGTTGGAGACGCTGGCGGTTCTCCCTGGCGCAACTGTGGACAAGATGATCGTTGAGACGCTACCTGAAAGCAAAGGGAAGAACAAGACGTTGCTGCTACAGTTAGTCGGACGAAGACGGATCGATGCGGTGGTTGAAGTACTCCCGGAACTGGAACACGCGGATTCCGCGATTCGGCACGCTGCGTTGGTCGCACTTGGTGAGACGGTCACGCTCGAAACATTACCCGAGTTGATCAAGCAGGTCATTGCATCCAAGCATTCCGAAGATGCAGCGGTAGCGCAACTGGCACTGAGAGCAGCAAGTGTGCGGATGCCTGACCGCGATGCGTGTACGGGCCAACTCGTGAAGGCCATAGCAGCCGCACCAGCGGAAACGAAAAGCGTTTTGCTAGAGACCATTGCCGAAGTCGGCGGGAGCAAGGCCTTGAAGACTCTTGGCGACGCGGCGAAAGACGTTGAACCTCAACTTCAGGATACGAGCACTCGATTACTGGGAAAATGGAATGGTGTGGAGGCGGCACCCATTCTGCTGGACCTTGCCGCGACGGCGCCAGCGGAAAAGTATCGCATTCGAGCCTTGAGGGGTTACATCGGTCTAGCACGAAAGTTCGCGATGTCCGACGAAGACCGTGCGAAGATGTGCCAATCTGCGCTGGATGCCGCAAGCCGCATCGAGGAAAAGAGTCTCGTGTTCGACGTAATGAAACTCCACCCGAGCCCCGCGACATTCAAACTGGCCAGTAGTGCGAGGCAAGATCCAGAACTAAAAGACTCGGCCATGTCCGCGGCGGAGGAAATTGCGAATAAGTTGAAGGCAAAAGGTGTAGTTGTCGAATGAGGCCATTGTTCCAAGCACAGATCTGCTGTGCCGGAAATCGGGTCAGAAAGCATATTCAGTGTCCTGGCTGCGGAGTTGAAGACACTCATCCAAGTGATAGTAGAGATAGGTTAAAGAGTGGAATGGTGAACAATTTGCGGCACTAGCTATTGAGTGTACATGTGTACATGTATTAGAATGGCTGTATGCAAGGGCCATCATTCAACTACAAATCAGTACGATCTGATTCCAACCTCGAGCAACTTCGGAGTTCTCTGAAACTGGCTAGCCACTTATCGGCTAGAACTGATCCCACAAACCATGCCGATCGATTCGAAGATCTTACGGGAAAGCTCGGCCCCAAGTGTCTGATCGACTGTTTGGGTACTACGTCGGGAAGTGGAGCTGGCCTACTTGGTTTGTCTCTGTGCACGCGTGCACAATCGCGAAGCGGTGAATTTGTAGTTGTCGATACGAGTGGAACTTTCTTCCCACCAGCGGCAATCGCCTGGTCCGTCGATGCCAGAAACTTGCTAGTCGTCCGACCAGACTCTAATCGCGCGGGAATCGCAGCTGCCGAGTTAGCACTAAGATCTCCGGCCGTATCTGTCGTCTGGGCAACGCTCGACTATATCGATCCCAAGTCCTTTCGGCGCTTACTCTTGGCGACTGAATCTGCTAATGCCTTCGGTGTGCTGGTGAGATCTGCCGCACACTGTGCTGATCCCAGCTGGGCCGATGCACAGTTGCTTTGTGAACCAGTGGCCACGGTTGAAACGAAAGAAGACCAAAGACTGGTGCGAGTTACTCAGACTCGCAACAGACACGGTCCCCTTGCGGGCTCAGCTTTGATATCCATGAACTGGCGGACAGGCGAGATTCAAGCAGTGGGCGATCAGAATGAGTCACAAAACTTCTCAAAGAATTCTCTGCCTCTGGCTACCCGATTGGCCAGTGCAACACTACCTCCAAGAGCATCCTGAGCGACACTCGCTCGCCTTTGCATTCTCTGCAAAAAGGGGCCGCTCAGATGAGATCATCTCTTGCTCTCGGCAGGCTCGTCAAATGGGAGTCTGCGCAGGTATGCGTACTCCCGACGCAGAGGCTTTGGTAGGAGCGAACAAACTCACGGTATTGCCTCAACGACCATTTGGCGACCTCCGAGCTTTGAAAGGGCTCGCCTCGGAGTGCCATCGCTTCAGCCCGTTTGTAGCTCTGGAAGATGCTGAGGAGCCAACAGCCCTGATGCTCGAAGTAAGGGGCCTGGCTCCACTGTGGGGAGAGACTCAACAGCAGGGTGAATTAGAACTCTTGGAAGCAGTTGATCGATGGAGTACTGAAAGGTGCCTCACTATTATTGCTGCCATCGCCTCTACTCCCGGGTTGGCTTGGGCAGCAAGTCACTTTTCTGAGTGGCTTACTGGTGGCGAATATGACGAGCGAAGAATCATCCCTTCTGATTTGAGCCTAGAGAAATCGAGACAGCTTCCGGTCGAATCGCTCCGCATCGGGCAACCAACAACTGACTTATTGCAAAGCTTAGGCATTGAGGATGTTGGGCAATTGCTCCTGCTACCTAAAGCAAGTTTGCAATCTCGCTTTGGAACAGAGCTTCTCTGGCGACTCGACCAGTTGCTTGGCGAAGCTCCCGAGCCACTCACCTTTTATGAGGCTGATGAACCGCTGGTCGCAAATTGGCCATTTGAGAACGCGGTTGCCAGTGGAGAAGTACTTCAATCTGTTCTTAAACGATTGTTGGAACGGCTGACCCATTCGCTCGCACTTCGTCAACGCGGAGCCTTGCGTGTAAGGGTCACCTACTCCTTGGAAATCAGTCGTCAACATCCCACAACTCGCAGCATTAAAATCCGTCTGTTTCGCCCAACAGTTTGCCCCAAAGAGTTGGCCGAACTTGCTGACCTACAACTTGCAGCAATTCATTTCTCGCACGCTGTTACGTCTATTCGCGTCCAGATTATCGATACGGCTCCACTAGTAGTGCGACAGAGAAGACTCTTCGGCGACGAGTCACGTCAAGATAGCCACGAACTAGCGCTGCTCATTAATCGTCTATCGAGTCGGATGGGCGATGACAGAGTTTTGAGAGTTGAGAAGCAGTCGAGCCACGATCCGAATCGCTGTTTTCAATTCTTGCCGGCTACTGAATTCGAAGCGAAATCTTATCGACTCACCCAGCAGCAAGCTGAGCGTTTGCGTCGTCTGCCACTAGCGTTCTACCAGGAGCAAAACCAGCCTGCCTCGGTAAGGACGCTTAGCGATAGCACTCCTGCTGCAGTCCTTAGGCACGGCTGGCAGAAGGTAGCACACACATGGGGTCCGGATCGCGTTGAAACAGGATGGTGGCGTGGACGCGGGTTCAGACGTGATGCGTATTGGATTGAACTGACTGATGGCAGTCGGCTTTGGCTGAATTTTGACCGGACGACTCGAGAGTGGAGAGTCGCGGGGGAGTTTTTGTGATGCCAGATCCTCCCGTCTATGAAAAGCGTACGCCGGAATTACTTAACGGGTCTGTGGTTCTAACCAATGCATCCTCACCCTACGCAGAGCTGCGTTGTCGTACAAATTTTTCTTTCTTGGAAGGCGCTTCCCATGCTGACGAACTAGTAAGTCGTGCCGCGCAATTAGGATATTGTGCGCTTGCGATCACTGATCTAAACAGTCTGGCCGGAATAGTACGAGCTCATGTTGCAGCTAAACTGGCCGGACTCAAGTTAATTGTGGGTTCGGAGCTGACTTTCAATGATGCACCTTCGACTGTGGTTTGGGCGACAAATAGAGCGTCCTATGCACAACTTTGTAAGTTGCTAACCCTCGGCAGGCGCCGAGCGGAGAAGGGGAATTGCATACTCTCATGGCAAGATTTACTTGAACACGCGGATGGCCTGCTTGTTGGGGTAGCTCCGGATGAACCTAACTGTTCAGCAGCTATGCTTACCAAGTATCGAGAGGCATTTTCCGATCGCTGCTACTTGCTGGCTGGGCTGCATCGACATGGTGATGACCAAGCACGTTTGTCGGCCTTTGCACAGTTATCCAACGATAGCGGTCTGCCCTTGGTGGCCGCAGCTGACGTTTACTATCACACAGCTGAGCGACAACCGCTGCACGATGTGCTCACCGCAATTCGTCATGGAATTACGGTGGAAGAGGCCGATGGCCAATCACTGCTTGCAAATGGTGAGCATCACTTGCGAACTTGCGATGATTTGTACCAGCTCTATCGACAGCATCCCGATGCACTAGCTCGCACGCTAGAAGTCGCTGATCGCTGCCATTTCTCGCTCGATGAGCTGCGATATGAATACCCCGACGAACTGGTTCCTGAAGGATATCGTCCGATTGAGTGGCTAGAGAAACTTGTCCACCAAGGTTCGCTAGAGCGTTATCCCGAGGGTATTCCCGAAAGAGTTCGTCAAACATTACGGAAGGAACTTAAACTGATCGAGAAGCTACAGTACGAAGCCTACTTTCTTACCGTCTGGGACTTGGTTCGGTTCGCTCGCTCGAAGGGAATTCTGTGCCAAGGTCGAGGTTCGGCGGCCAACTCTGCTGTCTGCTATTGCTTGGATGTGACCTCCGTCGATCCCGCGCAGAGTGAGTTGCTCTTCGAACGGTTTATTAGTGAAGAACGGGGCGAGCCTCCAGATATTGATATTGATTTTGAGCATGAACGTCGTGAAGAAGTCCTGCAATACGTCTACGAAAAATACGGTCGAGAGCGAGCCGGGTTAGCTGCAACGGTGATCTCCTACCAATTGCGTTCTGCGATTCGCGACGCCGGCAAAGCGCTGGGGCTCTCACTGGATCGAGTTGCTGCACTGTCGAAACAAGTCGACGGCTGGACGCGCGACCCGAAGCTCTCGCAGCGGTTTGCCGATGCCGGGGTGAATCCCGATTCAAATCTTGGACGGCGTCTTGTCGCCACGGTGGATCGCTTGATCGGTTTTCCCCGGCATCTCTCGCAGCATGTTGGCGGCATGGTCATCACTCGGGGTCCGCTATGCGAAATGGTGCCGATCGAGAACGCGGCGATGGCGGACCGCACGATTGTGCAGTGGGACAAAGATGATCTTGAAGCCTTGGGAATGCTCAAGGTGGACTGTTTGGCGCTAGGCATGCTTACCGCTATTCGCAAGTGCTTTCAGCTGATCGAAAAGCACACGGGCAAGCGATGGACCTTGGCAACGCTGCCGGCAGAGGATCCCCAGGTGTATGACATGATCTGTGAGGCCGACACCTTAGGCGTCTTTCAGATCGAAAGCCGAGCTCAGATGTCGATGCTGCCGCGACTTCGACCGCGAAAGTTCTACGATCTGGTGATCGAAGTGGCCATCGTTCGCCCAGGCCCTATCCAGGGCGATATGGTCCATCCCTACCTGAAACGACGCAACGGTCTGGAGCCGGCGACGTATCCCAATGACGCAATCAAGGCAGTACTTGATCGCACGCTAGGCGTCCCCATCTTTCAAGAGCAGGCGATGAAGCTGGCCGAAGTGGCCGCTAATTTCACTCCTGGAGAAGCAGACCAGTTGCGCCGCGCGATGGCGGCGTGGCGATCTCCCGGCAAGATTGATCACTACCGTCGAAAACTGATTGATGGCATGCTGGCCAACGGTCTGAGCGAGGAGTTTGCAGAACGATGCTATCGGCAACTGCAAGGTTTTGGAGAGTACGGATTCCCCGAGTCGCATGCGGCCAGTTTCGCACTCTTGGTTTACGCCTCTTGCTGGCTCAAACATCATCACGCAGCTGCATTCTGTGCAGCCATGCTCAATAGCCAACCCTTAGGCTTTTATGCTCCCGCCCAGCTAGTACGCGACGCGCGAGAGCGTCATGTGGAAGTAAGGCCGGTCGATATCAATTTCAGTGATTGGGACTGCACGCTTGAAAACGATGAGGGCAACTTTGCCTTGCGTTTAGGAATGCGGTTAGTGAGCGGCTTGCGAAGGGATCACTCAGATCGGATCGAGATCGCGAGGGTGCACGGGCAATATCGCTCACCCGAAGAATTGCGCCGACGAGCGAGACTCGATCGACAGACGCTCTCAATGCTTGCGGAAGCCGATGCCTTTGGTTCCTTTGGCACTTCTCGAAGACAGGCGATGTGGTTTGCCTTGGGACAGGAAAAGTCAACTGCCGATCGTCCCTTATTTGCCGATCTCGATGACGAGGAGCCAGCGATTGATTCGTTGCCTCAAGCGACCCTTGAAAGTGAGGTCTTCGAGGACTACCGATCCTTGGGGCTTTCTCTGAAGAATCATCCGCTAGCCTTTCACCGCAATCGTTTAGATGCACTTGGCGTCCTGCCCGCCGAGGCCCTCCAAGATCAGCAATCCGGAACAAGTGTGACTGTCGCAGGGTTGGTTCTCCTCAGGCAGCGTCCGGGAACCGCCAAGGGAATTACCTTTGTCACATTGGAAGATGAGACCGGCGTGACGAATCTGATTATTCATGCGCAAACTTGGGAGCGGTACTATCGCGTGGCCAAGCGTAACCGAGCCTGGATCGCTCATGGGGAGCTGCAACATGCCGAAGGGGTGATTCACTTGTTGGTGAGGCAGATTGAACCTCTTGAGCCTGAGCAGGACCCAGGACATTTGGAATCACTCCGTGCCACATCGCGAGACTTTCGCTAGGTCGAGTCATTGGCGGCGGCGAGCGGTGGCTATGATGAGTTGGAAGTGTTTATTTCACAAATCGACGCTGCTTCGGACGAGACTGGTGGCTACTCACAAACTTTCCCACGCGATCCATGCCCCACTCCCGCTGCGTCGGGCCGGATTGTAAGATGCATTACTTGCATCAAAGTCACTCGTTGCTCAAGGAGAAAACATGCGGATCTCGGTCGTTTGTGGAACCAATCGTGAAGGTGCGTTGTCGCGTGTCCTGGCAACCGAGGTCGCGGAAAGTTATCGGCAACTGGGACATGAGATTGACAGCCTCGACATGGCGGAGTTGCCGCCTGACGTCTTGAACGCGAACGCCTACAAGGAAAAAACGCCCGCGATTCAGGAACTCATCGATCGCTTTCTGGCCTGTGACGGGGCAGTGTTTGTGATTCCCGAGTACAACGGCAGCTATCCCGGAATTCTCAAGTTGTTTGTGGACATGCTGCCGTTTCCTGAGGGCTTCGATTCGCGCCCTTGTGCGTTCATCGGACTTGCCGCCGGTCAGTTCAAATCGTTGCGGGCTGTCGAGCACTTTCAACAGGTCGCTGGCTACCGCAACGCTTACATCTTCCCGCGCAGGCTTTTCATCGGCGACAGTTACAGTGCCTTTATTGACGGCAAACTTGCGGACGATGAGCTATCCGAACGACTACACGACCAAGCGGCAAAGTTCACTGCCTTTATTTCCGCCTTGTCGGGTGAGAAAAGCTAGCGAGCGACCGCCCCAGCGACTGCTGGTCCGATTGTAACTGCATCAGCACTTCATCCATACAGAGGCCCATAGTTGCCGCAGGCACGGAAGTCCGCTGATTCCAGGTCTGCCGTTCCGAATGCATTCCAGGCACTGGGTCGGAAGATGTTTTCGGCTGGCACGTTGTGCATGTAGACGGGAATACGTAGCGTGGACGCCAGCGAGATGAGATCGGCGCCGATGTGTCCGTAACTCATCACGCAGTGATTGGCTCCCCAATTGTTCATCACGCTGTAGGTGTCTCGGAACGCTCCTGTGCCAGTGGTCCTAGGCGCAAACCAGGTGGTTGGCCAGGTCGGATTGGTCCGCTGGTCCAAGACGTCGTGTGCCTTCTCAGGCAGTTCCACGGTAACGCCTTCCGCTACCTGCAACGCCGGACCGAGGCCATCCACCAGATTCAAACGTGCAATGGTTGCAGGCATGCCGCCTTTCGTGCAGTAGCGGGTCGACCAACCGCCGCCGGGGAAGTACTCGGTGATTGATGGATGCCACGTCGTCGCCTGCAAGCAGGCTTGCACTTCCTCATCGGTGATCTCCCACCACGGCTTCATTGCTGGCTGGCCGTCCACCTGCTGCTGACCAGTCCCATCGAGCGCGGCAGGTCCAGAGTTGATCAAATGAAGGAGGCCACCAGCAGCGTCTCCTTCGAGTTTGTGCCCAGTAGTACGCTCGACAGCGTCGGGGCTCCAGTAGGTTCGAAGGTCGGCGAAAATCTGAGCCGTATTGGTCAGCAGATGACCAAACAGCATGGTCACCGCATTGAGAGCGTCGTTCTCCGTTGCCACAATGTAAGGGCAGCGGCGTCCATTCCAGTCGAAGGAGGTGTTGAGAATCGCCTCCATGAAATCGCCGTTGGGATAGGTGTCGGTCCACTGACGCTGCCCCTGAAATCCAGCGGCAATCGCGTGATGGCCTTGGGCTTCTTCCTGATAGCCCATCTCGGCAAGCCGCGGATTACCGACCATTAGGTCTCGCGTAGCCAACGCCATTTTGACGCTGGTTTCCCATTCTTGATCAAGCTTTTCGCGGCTCCGCCGCTTGTCTTCCGAATTGGCGTCAAATCCCTCAGGACAGTTTTCCTTCACCCACGATAAGGCCCGCTGATACTCTTCCTGGTCGTAGATTCCATCCCGCTCGCGACGTGCGATTTCCGTCATGTCGATCACCTCGACACGCATGCCGAGATACTTCTCGAAGAACGAGGAATCGACCACGGAGCCGGCAATTCCCATCGAGGTACCGCCAATCGACAGGTACGATCTCCCCTTAAGTTGCGATACGGCCAGGCCGGCGCGTGCGAAGCGAAGGATCTTCGTCGCGACATCCTCGGGGATGCTGCTGTCGCCCGCGTCCTGTACATCCCGACCGTAAATGCCGAACGCGGGAAGTCCCTTCTGCGTATGTCCGGCCAGCACGGCCGCCAGATAAACAGCGCCGGGCCGTTCGGTGCCGTTGAAGCCCCAAACTGCTTTGGGTCGATGCGGATTCATGTCCATCGTTTCTGAGCCATAACACCAGCAGGGCGTAATGGTGAGTGACACGTCGACGCCTTCACGCTGAAACTTGTCTTCGGCGGCAGCCGCTTCGGCGACCCCACCAATGCATGTGTCATGCACGACGCACTCGACAGACAATCCATCCGGCAGACGCACATTGCTGGAAATTAGATCCGCGACTGCTCGGGCCTGACCCATCGTCTGATCTTCTAGCGACTCGCGAACGCCACCCATCCGGCCATCAATGGTGGGTCGGATACCAATCTTGGGATTGCTCTGGTTGGACATGGGGATATGTTTCCTCTACGTGTTTTGCCTGTTTACCGGTGACATCGTAGCGGCAGTTTGTCCTGCGGAAAATAGGGTCGGTGTGTCTTCGCGGTGTATGCACAGCATTGCCGATTGCGCGGTCAAATACTAGACAGAAAAGGATTTTGCTATACTCGGCAACTTCCTGCAATGAGCCACGGTTTCGATTGTAGAAAACCGTGACCGACGGTACTCTAATCGTTGCCACCATTGGACTCCATTAATCTCATTCCATCTCAGGATCGACATGTCAGAGCCCTCCCCACCAAGACGCAAAGTAAGCATCACGCTACCGATGATCGGACTGGCGGTGGTCGCTGTTGGGCTCGTCTATCTGTTGCTGTCGGGCAGCGGGGCCGACGAACAGGCGGCCAAGCAAGTCATTACCGATCTGGGGGGCATCACGGTGTTGGACGCCAGCCAGCAACATGTCGGTACGTTGAACCTCCAGCTAATCAAGGGCGAAGCGGAGATCCAGAAAGCAATGGCTCAGGTCTCGAATCTACCTCAGCTGGAGGTGCTGGACGCCTCGTCGACGTTGCTCAGCGACGACGATCTGGTGCCGGTCGCTGGTCTTCGGAAGCTAAACTCATTGCACCTGAACGACACGAAGCTAACGGATGAAGGACTGCCGCGACTCGCCCCGTTGCAACAGCTTTATGGACTTCACGTCGCTCGTACGGCCGTCACCGACAAGGGCCTGCTCGAAATTGCTAAGTTGCAAGGACTGGTGCATCTCGACCTCTCGGGCAACGATATTGGGTCCGGCCTAGCTCAGCTGAAAGGCTTGCCGAAGCTCACCTGGCTGCTTGTGCAAGACGTCTCGCTCGAGCCCCCAGTACTAGAAGCGCTGAGCAAGCTGACTCAAATCAAGCGCCTAACTATTGGGGACATAGAGTCTCGACCGGAAATGGTGGAGGACTTAAACAAGCAGTTGCCGGGCGTGACGATCGATTGATGTGAATAATCGAAGTGACCGAGTGTAGGCAGAGAGATGATGCGTTAGATTTGTTTTCCGATATCGTCTGGTGCCAATCGAGTTGCCGCAGGTTACTTCGTGCCAATACGGAACTGAATGCCCGTTGCTACGTTGGGGATATCATCCGCGGCTTCGTAGCCGAGGGTCGTTTCGCTGTTGTACTGCGCGGGGATTGTCTCTTGGCCGTCGGCCATCCTTGAGATTCGCACGCGGTACATACCCAGGTAGAGCCCAGGAAAATCAGCATCGGATCCTGCAAGATAGGCATTTCCTCCCCCGTCAGTCTCCCCGCTGCTGGGTGTGAATGCCTCGCCGAGGAACTCCTCAGGCTCAAACGTGACTGTGGCACCAGCTAGTGGGCGATTCCCTGCGAATACCGTTACGCCGCCACCCACAATTGTCGTGTTGGCAGTCTTGTAGTAGCGCACCCGGTCAGCGATCTCACTGGCATTCAATGCCGAATCACCATCCTGATCAATGCGCGAAAACGCCACGAGCAGACCCGGGCTCTGCTCAGCCTCGGTTAGGTCAATCTTTCCATCACCGTCTGCGTCGTACTGTTCAATTGCTTGTGTCCCAGAAGTATCCGGATCAAACGACGGCCGCGAGGGACCGGTGGGCAGTTGTGAGCATCCTGGGCCTGCTAGGGCCAATATCGCGCATCCACAGAATAGACCATTCTTCAACGTTTGCACCTCAAAGGCTGATTTGCACAACTCGGAAATCCAATTCGATGTTCCGAAATTCCAGTTTCTACTGCTCAGTGATGGCCGTGCCGTCGTCTCGGGAGCCGTATCCATAGTAGACCCATTCGTCGATATCGTAATTTACCAGTCGAACAGATCCGTCACAGAACGCAGCGTAAAAACCTGCCGAGTGCACACTCCCAAACCGCTTGGTGCAGTTTTCAAAACCCGGCGTGTCTTGCCTTGGCATTCGCTCGGCGCGCTTGTTACTATCGATGACGAACTCAGTCACAGGTCGTCGATTATTGGCTGGCAGTCTCAAACCAACGACCCAGCGGTTGGTGTCCCAGTCGTTGCCCTGGAACAGCGAGTTGTTGTCCGCACAGCCGTCTCCAGTATCGTACTGGAGGGGATTCATGTATTTCTCGCCCATCAGCATCGTGTTGGAGGTCCCATCCGTGATTTGGGCGATACTTACTTCGCTCCGATAGGTCGATAGGCCGTCAAAATTCTCAGCTACGTCCCGCTCAGGCCCACCAGGCCAACCACAGTCCGGGTACGTGTCCAGGCAGCGTATGCTCGGCCCTGCGCCGAGAATCTCTGCTTTGGTGCCTCCATTCATCGCGTAGTCAGTTTTCGCAAGTACAGCAGGATGTGCCGCATTGAACGAGGTCTCGACCGCAGGGTAACCGATCGCTTGTCGCCGCGAGGGGCAGTGCATCATCGGGAACACGATCGACTTGAGCACACCCAATGCCTCGTATTTGGGGCCATTCCGCCCGCTCTCCTGACCCTTGCCTAGCGCACGGACGTTATTGCCCTCCATGTAGTCGAGCACGTCGTAAGCCCATCCGCCAGGCTGCGATTTACCGTAACCAAAGTCTGGGTCGCCCGTCCACCGATACCCCCATCCGCTGGATGGGTAGAAGCCATTTGTGTTCTCGTGGTTAAGCGAAGCGAGGCCGATATTCTTAAGGTTGTTCGAGCATTGCGTCCGCCGCGCTGCCTCACGCGCAGCTTGCACAGCGGGAAGCAGCAACGCGACGAGAACGCCGATAATCGCGATCACGACCAGCAGCTCGACCAGAGTAAACCCGTGACGATGGTCTTTAACGCGCTGAAGGCTAGAGAACTGCTGCGGAATACGGACCGGGACTTCGCGACTGTTCATGAATTTGATCCCCATCATCGAACCTGAAGAAGGTATGAAGAGCTAAGCTCCGATTATAGCTTCGCGGCCCAGATCTTGAACAGGTTGTGAACAGATTTTACTGCCCGACGGCGCAAAAAATGACCCCACTGGCATTGATACCCCCTCCCCTTAGGAAAGACAGATCCACAAGGCCTTCGCCTGCACAGAAACTAGACGAAGTACGATTTTGGCAAAGCCTCACTGCCAGCAGTCTCGAGCGGGCCAGTCGCCCGATACTCCCGTGAACGAGGTCTAATCAAGCTCGGCAATTCTGATATTTCGGTACCCAATCGACATCTCGTTGTTCGGATGCAGTTGCAGTCCGATTGGTCCTTTCTTGATGGCCGTCTCCGAATGGTAGTTCATCACGAAACTACCATTTAGCCAGACGGCGTAGTGTTTGCCCTTGGTAACGATTGTCATCGCATTCCAATCGTCGCGTTTGAGCAGCTTGGCGATACCTTCGGCTTCGGCGGGATAGCCTTTCCCAGCAATGTAGGGCGAGGCAGTCATGTCCCGTTTGAGAGAACCGGAAATGCCAATCTGGATTTGCTCACTTTCAGTGCGCAGAAAAATACCCGAATCGACGACTCCCTCACCGAACTTGAATTCAAACTCCATGACGAAGTTCTCGTAGTCAGGGTCGGTCCACAGTGCCGAGCCCTTACGTTCCGGACCACTGGTGGCTTGCAGCGTTCCCTGCTCTACGCGCCACCAGATGTTGTCGGGCGGTACCTGCCAACCCGTGAAGTCCTTGCCATTGAATACGGACGGCAAATGCTGTGCATTGCTTCGCTGAAGGCCTGCTCCCGCAGAGAGGAGCAGACACATCATTGCAATCGTGAAGAACTGTACTGTTGTCATCGCAAAGTTTTCCCGTGGTTAGCTTCGTTCATCCCCATTTGGTCTAAGCTTTGGGTCGGCGTTTGATCCTGGTGATTTTATCAGCACCTTCTGGTCACGCGCTTGTATGCCTCGAGCGCTGTCCTCAGAGACAGAAGAAACGCTGGCTGTTTTCAGATGGCGTATCTCTGGGCCGGATGAACTGACCAGCGCACTAATTCGTGGCTGCCGTAGCCAGAACCTCTGCTGGGTACGGAACCCTCCGGCCGGTCGCGCTAACGGTTGCGAACTGCGCGCTTTTGTCTTTCAATTGCCGGGTTAGTCGCATTGCCAGGTCGCGCACAAGCGCTGGGTGCTCTCCGGCCACGTTGATGGACTCGCCAATATCGTTGGCCAGATTGAACAGTTCCAACGACTGGTCTACATGCCAGTAGATCAACTTCCAATCGCCCAGACGCAGTGAGCTATAAGGCGGCTGATCGTAAAAGTTTGGATAGTGCCAAACCAGTTCTCGCGGCGTTTCTGGCGGCGATGTGTTCTCTCGCAAGATGGGTACCCAACTCTTCCCGTCGTTGTTGGGCACATCGATGCCTGCCATTTGCAAAAATGTCGGAAAGATGTCCTCAATGATCACCGGCGTAGCGTTTCGCGTTCCAGCCGTCGTGACTTTCGGCCAATGGACGATCAGTGGCACGCGATTGCCGCCTTCATAACCTGAGATCTTGTGCCCACGAAGCGGCAGATTACGAGGGTTATTCCGCGGCGATCCATTATCAGACATGAACACGACGATCGTCTCGTCGGTGATCTCGAGCCGGTCGATTGTCCGCATCAAGTCACCTAAGGATTTATCCATGCTCTCCAGCATCGAGGCATACTTCTTCTTGTGATTGTCCCAATCCTCGTTCTCATAGTTGGGTAGAAAACGCCGATCTGGTTCAAAGGGCGCATGCACGGCGTAATGGGACATGTACAGATAGAACGGCTGCTGCGCGTCGACCGTTTTCTCGACTTCGATGATTACCTCTCGGGTGATCGCCTCGGTAAGATTGATTTGCTGGCCATGGTACTTCTCCAACCCTGGCACATCCCAGATTGTTCCACCGTCTCGCCACGCGGCAGAGAAATTGTGATCTCCGTAATACGAGCCGGGGCCACCCATGTACGAGCCCGCGATATTGACATCAAAGCCAAGATTGCGCGGATCGGCGCCAGGCGTTCCTTGCGAACCGAAATGCCCTTTGCCAGCGTGGATGGTACGATAGCCTCCAGCGCGTAGCAGCTCAGGTAGCGTTGTGGCCGCAAAACTCCGTGGCGTCGAGTCTCCGGCTGGTTGCAGACCATTGAGATTCCAGTCAGCCGCCGTGAATTCCTTGGGCGGCCGCGCCGGACTAGTATCTTTCCTCAAGGTCCAGCAGGTCACTTTATGCCGAGCCGCATTCTGGCCAGTCATCAGACTGATGCGTGACGGCGAGCAGACCGAACATGCATAGGCATTGGTGAACATCATTCCCCGTGTGGCGAGCTGCTGTACGTTGGGTGTGCGGTAATCGCGGTTCAGTTGGGTCGTTTCCGTGTGAAATGATACCGAGGTATCTTGCCAACCCATGTCGTCAACAAAAAAGAAGACAATGTTTGGCGGACGATCGGCAGCGAGGCTGATTTCAACACTAGCCAGTACGCAGGCAGCGAATAGAAGATGGAATGTGATTTTCAAGTGAATCCCTCCGATGAGATTGTTGCAAGCAATGCCAAGATATTACTAAGTTGGCTGTCGTCGATCTGAAAGCTCCTGCGACTTACCGATTGTGCCTGCTGCAACTTAGAAAAACAATTGCCTAGGGAGGTCAGTCCGACGTTAACCGGGGAAAGAGCTATTGGCCATGAATCCGCGAATGATGCAGTGACTGAGCGGGAATCGACATCAGGTAACGCCGCCGCGCAAAAATCGAGGTAGTCGTAGCACGGGATGAGACGGTAGGCGCGGCCAAAGCCCACTCCCGAGGATGATGATCTTGCCGGCCAGTCCTGCGGCATCTTGCGCGATCAAAACCGACGCGCAGGTTCTTGCCTCCAGAAACGGAATTCAGTAATTTAAAGTCTCAGGCTATTCTTGTTTTCCGCTTTTCTAAAGATTCAACAGCTCCTTACCGTTTGCTGCGGAGGTTGATAGATGGAAGTAATCATTCGGTCCACTTACGAGGAAATGAGCAAAGTGGGTGCTCAGATCGTCGCGGATGTACTCAATACCAAGCCTAATTCCGTGATCGGTATGGCCACTGGCTCCACACCATTGGGTGTGTATGCCGAACTGGTGAGAATGCACCGAGAGGAGGGCCTCGACTTTTCTCAAGTGACTACGTTCAACCTCGACGAATACGTTGGATTGCCGACGGATCATCCGCAGAGCTATCACAGCTTCATGCACGAGCACTTCTTCCAGCACGTGAATATTCCCCCACAGAATATCTACATTCCGTCCGGTACCACCAGCAACTACAACGCATTTTGTGAATGGTACGAGCAACGGATTCTGGACGCGGGAGGTATTGATATCCAGATTCTTGGCATCGGCTCCGATGGTCATATTGCATTCAACGAGCCGATGAGTTCACTTGCATCCAGGACTCGCCTGAAGACGCTTGCTAGATCGACGATCGAAGACAACGCACGTTTCTTCGACAAGATCGAAGACGTGCCGATCTATGCGATCACGATGGGCGTGGGAACTATTCTTGAGGCGCGCGAGCTTCTCATTCTGGCCAATGGCAAGAACAAAGCTGCGGCCATTGCAGGCGCAATCGAAGGACCTGTCACTTCGATGATCACCGCCAGTGCTCTGCAACTGCATCCGTCAGTGAAGTGTTGCCTCGACGCGGATGCTGCCAGCGAACTGACAATGATCGACTACTACGATTGGGTGCAAGAGAAGAAACCTGGTGCTCCTCGATTATGATCCCGACTCACCGGCTCGACGGTACCGGGCCGGCGAGTAACTCGTGAGATGAAGGAAACCAACGATGTCTGTGCTGGCCCGGAGCTTTGAGTCGGCTGCCCAGAAGCAAGGCACCATCGTCTTTCCCGAAGGCAATGACCCGAGAATCATAGCCTCCGCGCACCGTTTGGCTACTGAGCAACTGGCACGGCCCATTGTGCTTGGAAAGCAAGATCGCGTCCTGGCGGCGGCAGAGGAGGCCGGTGTCGATCCAAGCGGCATCACAATGTTCGACCCGGCCGAAAGCGAGGAATTGGAACGCTACGCCTCCACCTATCGGCAAGGAAGAACGCTAAAGGAGAGCATCGCGTTGCGCATGGTGAAGAAGCCATTATTCTTCGCCGGGATGATGGTAGCCTGCGGGGATGCAGATACCATGGTTGCTGGTGTTTCGAACGCGACGGCAACGGTGATTCAGGCTGGCGTTTTAACCGTTGGTTTTGCGGAGGGAATTCAGACACCTTCCAGCTTCTTCTTGATGGTATTGCCATCGACATCCGATCAAGACGAGCGCTGTTTGGTGTTTGCCGACTGTGCGGTAAACATCGACCCGTCAGCCGAGGAACTTGCGGATATCGCAATTGCATCGGCCCGCAGCGCCGCCAAGCTGCTAAGTGATCCTCCGAGAGTGGCCATGCTCTCGCTCTCCACGTGCGGAAGTGCTTCGCATCCGCACGTCGAAAAAGTAACCAATGCGTTGGAAATCGCCCGCTCGCGCGATTCCAGTATCTTGATCGATGGCGAGTTTCAGGCGGATACCGCACTCGTCGCAAAGGTTGCGGCGAAGAAAGTGAAACATGCCAGCGAGGTAGCCGGTCAGGCAAATGTGCTGATCTTCCCCACTCTCGATGCCGGGAATATCGGCTACAAGTTGACTCAGTACTTGGCCGATGCCAAGGCGATTGGCCCATTTCTGCAGGGCTTTGCGAGACCTATCAGCGATTTGTCGCGAGGCGCGAGCGTCGACGACATCGTGGCCACGAGCGCGGTCTGCTTGGCTCAAACGTAGAAGGAGTGGTTCTGCGATCCCATGAAGACTCTTGTCATCAACTGCGGCAGTTCTTCGATCAAGTATCAGCTACTCACGATGCCCAGTAGTAAAGTGTTGGCCAAGGGCATGGTGGCTCGAATTGGAGACGAGAACGCAACACTTTCGCATGAGGTTGAGGGCGACCAGTTGGAACGCGAGTTGCCGGTCGCCGACCACAAGGCAGGAATGCAAATCATCCTGCAGACGTTGACCGAGGGCGATCACAAAGTTGTGGAAAAACTCAGCGAAATCGGCGCTGTCGGCCATCGCGTTGTTCACGGCGGCGAAGATTTCTCCTCTTCGGTCCCGATCACCGAAGAAGTGAGCAGCGCGATTGAGCGGTATGCCGACCTAGCTCCGCTGCATAATCCGCCGAATCTCACAGGAATACGAGCAGCGCAATCGACGCTGCCCGATATCCCGCACGTCGCGTGCTTTGATACGGCCTTCCATGCGACGATTCCGCCCGTGGCGTATACCTATGCTTTGCCAACGGAACTCTACGAGAAATACGGCGTGAGACGTTACGGGTTTCACGGAACATCGCACCGTTATGTCGCCCAGCGCGCCGCAGCGATTCTGGGAATCCGAGACAACGACTTCAACGGCATTACCTGCCATCTCGGTAATGGTTGTTCGGCGACTGCCGTTCGAGGCGGGAAAAGCGTCGATACGTCGATGGGTTTGACGCCACTGCCGGGCTTGGTCATGGGCACTCGATCGGGCGACATCGATCCCGCTATTCTGTTCTTCTTGGAAAGCAAAGGTTATGACCTCGCCGCCTTGAACAAGCTATGCAACAAACAGTCGGGATTGCTTGGCGTGTCAGGCGTATCCAACGATTTGCGGACTCTCAGTGAAGCAGCTTCTCAAGGTAATCAGCAAGCTCAATTGGCAATCGACATTTTTGCGTACCGTGTGAAACAGTATATCGGTTCCTACGCAGCAGTTCTCGGCCGATTGGACGCGGTAGTGTTTACCGGTGGTATCGGGGAAAATTCGGCTGAAGTGCGGGCGTCGAGTTGCGAAGAACTCGACCTACTGGGAATTCACATTGATGCCCAACGCAATCAATCTGTTGGTGGTCCTTATGCCGAGATTCAGGCGTCCGACAGCAAGGTGAAAGTACTTGTCGTAGCTACCAATGAAGAGTTAGCGATCGCCCACGACACCTTCAATGTTGCCCAGGAGCTAACGAAGCGATGAACTCTGAGCAGGACCGCAGACCGCTGAACGATGACGAAATCTCTCGTCTGAAACAACAACGCTGCACCGCAACCGACTGGTCGAGAGTAACCTGTACCGCTGAGTTTTCGACGGACCAGATTTGGGACGCGCGCTTCGATGGAGACATCCGATTAGGCCGACTCACCGGTGATGTCACCGTGGGTGACAACGATCAACGGCCGGCGGGAATCCATCGAGCTACCCTCCGCAACTGTCAAGTCGGCAATGGAGTCCGGATTGCACAGGTGGGATCGGAAATCGCCAACTACAATATTGATGAAGATGTCGTCATTGAAGACGTTGGTGCGATTGTTGCAATGCCCGGGTCGAAGTTTGGCAATGGGGTCGAGGTTGCCGCACTTAACGAGGGTGGTGGTCGTGAGGCGATCATCTTCGATCAGCTCTCGGCGCAGTTTGCGTTTCTACAGGTCGCTCACCGGAGTCAGCCAGCAGTCACCGAGCAGCTAACTAGACTAGCCGAACAAGCCGTAAGCCGAGCGGAACGCGATCGAGGGACAATTGGTAGAGGGGCGCGGATTTCGCAAGTGACTCGCATGACCAACGTCGCCGTGGGCGAAGCAGCGATGTTGTCGGGTGCAGCGGAGTTGGAGAACGGGACAATCCTGAGTGCAGCAGAGGCTCCGACCAGCGTGGGAACCGGAGTGATCGCCAAAGACTTCATCATCGCGGAAGGGACTGACGTTTCTGGCGGCGCGGTCCTGGATTCGTGCTTCGTCGGCCAGGGTTGTCGCGTTGGAAAGCAGTTTTCTGCGGAGGGCTCGCTATTCTTTGCTAATTGCGAAGCCTTTCACGGCGAGGCTTGCAGTGTGTTTGCCGGGCCTTACACCGTGACGCACCACAAGAGCACATTGCTGATTGCAGGAATGTTTAGCTTTTACAATGCTGGTAGCGGCACCAATCAATCCAATCATATGTACAAGCTTGGACCCGTACACGAGGGCAAGCTGGAACGTGGCTGTAAGACGGGATCGTTCAGCTACATGATGTGGCCATGCCGCGTAGGGCCATTCTCGGTGGTGCTAGGAAAACACACTCGCACGTTCGACACGCGAGATTTTCCATTCAGTCACATCGAGGCGAAAGCCGATGGGCGCTGCGAAATGGTGCCGGGGCTGTATCTATCAACCGTCGGCACTGTACGCGATGAGGCCAAATGGCCGCAGCGGGATCGGCGTGGCGAGTCCGGTCGACGCGACCGACTTCACTTCAAAGTGCTCAATCCCATGACCGTTGGCCGCATGCTTCGCGGCGTTGCCACACTGGAAGAATTGAAACAAGAGACACCGCGCACCAAGAAAACCGTTTCCATCAACGGCGCAGAAGTCGCGAGGGTGCTGCTGCGCACGGGCGTCAAGTACTATCGTTCGGGCATTGAAATGTACTTACTCGAAACGTTGGTCTCTCGAGTGGAATCCGCCCGCGCTGCCGGCAGCGTTGAGCTGAGACAATTGCTTGCAGTCGAATCGGATGCAGTGCTGAGTGAAGAGTGGATCGACTTAGCGGGACAGCTGCTGCCGCGTCACAGATTTGACGACCTATGTGGCATGTTGGAAAGCGGTCAGCTAGAGTCTGTCGAGCAGGTCGAAGCAGCGTTGACGAAATGTCACGCAGCATATGAAAAAGACGAATGGGCCTGGGTCCATTGGGCTTATAAGCAGGTCTTCGAACGCGACCTCGAAACTCTCGACGAAGAAGGTTTACGGCAAGCGGCGCAGCATTGGAGAGACGTGCGAACCAAATTCTTGAAACTGATCGCCAACGATGCTGCCAAGGAGTTTGAAGAAGTCACCCAGACCGGTTTTGGCCACAGCGACGCAGCGGACGAACGGCTGGCCGATTTCACCGGCGTGCGCGGCACGCTAGAGGAAAATAAGTTCTTCGGGCAACTTCAGGAGCAAATTGCCGAGGTCGAAGATCGTGCAAGCGCCATCTGAAACGGCCAGCATCGGCAGAACAGAATCAACGATTGCACTAAAACGAAAGGTAGACGACGATGAGTGACAGCGTTTTGGACCGAGTAAAGCGGGTTGTGGCGGAGACTCTGGAGATCGACGCTGGGTCGATCGACGATGCGGCTCGTTTTGTTGAAGATCTCGGCGCTCAATCGATCCAAAGTGTCGAACTCGTTGCGGCGTTCGAAGAGGAGTTCGACATCGACATGGATGATGACGAAGCATTGGCGGTCAAGACCGTTGACGGTGCCGTCGAGTTCATCGCTGCGGCTGTCGAAAAACAGCACGGGTGATCTCGAAACGGCCCGACAACCGTCGCTTGGTTCGTGATACGCGCTGATCGTGAAGTCTTTGGACTTACTCGTACATCTTCGCCGGGTCTGCGGCCGCCAGATCGACCAGGAAGTCAGCGGTCTTCTCCGTGACGGCTCGGAAATACCGTGCCCCCTTCTCCGCGGTGGCGGCTGACGGATCGCCTACTCCGGTATCTTCGGTCACCTGCGTCCACTGCCTGGGAGTCCAGGCCCAACTCTCGTTCAAACCACTGACGCGGAATTTTTTGCTTCGCCCCGTGCCGGCTTCTGACAAGGGGGCCACTTTGTCGGGAGTGAGATGCAAAAGCAGACTGGTCTCGAGTTCGTCGGCATGATCTCCCGGGGCTTCGAAGTAGTCTCCTCTCGGCACCACTTGGAAACCATTAACAACACAGAGGAACACGTCCTTCTCAGCTTGCAGTACTCGCACCATTTGTCGAAAGTCGTTGCCTCCGTGAAAGTTCAGCACCACCAACTTGCGTACGCTGTGAGGCTCCAAGCTATCCACGACATCCTCGAGCACGCAAGCTTGCGTGGCTGGATTCATGTTGATCACTAGCGGAATATCTAGCTGCTGAGAATTCACACCGAAGGGAATCGTTGGTAAGACAATAACCTTGGCTCCGCGCTCCCACGCAATGCGGCTCGCCTCGATCGCGACACTCTCAGCCTCAAAGTTGTCGGTCGCATACGGCAGATGATAATTGTGTGCTTCCGTCGCCCCCCACGGCAGGACGGCGACTTCATAGTCCGTTTCTTGAATCGTTCTCCACGTGGTTTCCGCGAGTACGTACGGTCTGCTGGACATTTTTAGATCACTCTGGCTGAGATCTCGAGTGGCTCCGGGGAAGACAACCATAGGTTACTGTCGATTACTACAACCGACTAGCCCCTCGCCCATCACGCTGAGGCAAGGTCTCCAAGAGTGGACGATGCACGTTCTCACACATCGCGGTCTCCACGCGATGTTGAGGCCGACCACGATCGCTGGTTGTGTATGGTACACCGATTGAAGCAATGCAACCACGCACAACCGACCGCCGGTCCAAAATGGACTGCCGACTAGTGCGACAGTACCGTACTCATTGAGTCAGCCCAGTCAGCGATAGTTCACTGGTTGCAACCGCTGTACGATCCATGCGTTGCGTCAGCGAATTGCTGATCGCTGCAGCCGTGCGAGGTGCCTTGCCAGAGAATACCGACTTACCGTTGACAGTAACTTCCAACGGCTGGTCGAGGTCGACGAGAGCATCATGCAGCCGCAAGGTAAGTTGGTCCACATCACCTTCGGTCTGAATCGCAATCCGTTGTTGATCAGCCTCGGCACGCACGACCTGCCCCGCTTTGGCGACTGACTTGGGAACTGACAGCCAATAGAATCGCTCGTGCGTGCGTCCATTTTGCTCCCAAACGATCTTCTTCGGCCAGGTTGTTCGGTTGCGCGACGCCATCCACGGCAGCGCTTCCGCATCTTTGCCCTGCATCCAGTGCCCAAGTCCCTCATAGATGGTCACCTTATGCGGGTAACCATCCGGATCGGCGTTTTCCAGGTCACCTAGCTTGACTTTCCACTGAGCAGCGACTTCGTTCCGTTTGTAAGCCCCGTCATCCCCTCCCATGAAAATCATGAACGGTAAATTTCGCAGCCCCAGTGGCGACGCGTCGTTGGGATGCCCGGCCATCATCGACGCGGCAGCGAATCGATCGGCCATGCGTGGTGCCAATTGATATACTCCATCGCCTCCGGCGGAGTACCCCATCAAGTAGACTCGTTCAGGATGTACTCCGCGTAGCAGCACATAGTTTTCGATCAGCCGATCGAATAGTGCGTCAATATGCCCCTCGTGCCATAAATTCCAGCTGTTGGTCGGCGCGCGCGGCGCGATGACGATGCCCTCTTCGGGTTTGTAAAGTCGTATCTGGTTCTGCCATTGTCGATCGTTGACGCGTGCCGGCGCTCCGCCGCCACCGTGCATTGATATCCACAACGATTTTTCCCCGGCAGGAGCGTCGCCAAACACCTTTTCCAAATACTTCATCTCCTTGCCGGCAGCCTTGACCAGTTGGCCTTCCAACTCCTCGTCTCGCTTCGCGATTTGCTCTTCTCGCAGCTTGTCCCAGATTAGCTCAATCGCTTGTTCGGCTTCCTTCCGCGACAGCGCGCCCTCAGGGATGGATCGAGCATGGTCCTCGGGCAAGAGGACAACGCGACTTTGGATCTGTTGCAATTTGTCAGGGTCAGCTGCCGCGGAATCCGCAGACCGTGACCGCTGCTGAAGCTCTGACCAATTCCATTGCTGAGTTGTTTCCGCAGCGGTACCGAGCTTCATCGTTGTGGTGCGAGTCTCTCCACCGAATTCTATTTCTATCCGATATTCTCGGTTACTAGGTAACGTGATAGATGGCATGTCATTAAGATCTGCCTGGCCGGTTTTCGTCATCAGATTTCCCAGCACTTTGTCGGACGTATCTAGGACCTTCACGGCAGCTGCCAGGCGATTTCCTCCAGGCTTTTCGAAGACTCGGAAATAGACAGTCGCTTTGCCTGAAGCTTGCTTGCCCTCACGAGCGTAATTCGAAGTCACATTGACCGCCGCCACGCTTTTATTGGACCTGCTCCAAACCATCGGAAAATGATCACCCGTCTTGCGCCACGAAGTGGCCCAGATTGCATGCTTCCAATCATCTGCAATTGCCTTCGAAGCGTCGTTCACAAACCAGCCCCGGTTAAGGCCCTTCGAGTCGTACTCATCTGCCCCCGTAAAATGCCATTCATCCGCGTCCCAAATTTCCACCCAGGTATGATTCCCCCGCTTATTGGTCCACAGTGGCGTACCAACAACACGAGCCGGCACACCGACCGAGCGACAGGCATCTACGAGTATGATGGACAATCCCGTGCAGGTGGCCATTCCTAGCTCGATAGACTCGGAAGGACTCTGGTTGGGTCGCTTGCGGCCAGTATTGTAGTGAACCTTGATGACGTTGAAGAAGCTTTGGTTAATTGCTTGTGCAGCCTCGGTCGTCGTCTGGCAATCGGCAACAAGCTCTGCCACATCCTCGTAAAACTCTTTTCGCCACGGCTCGCGAGTTTCATCGACGGAAGCGTAGGGCAACACGTCGTTGAAGAACACCTCCTTGGGAATCGCTTTACCCCATGGAAACTGTTCCCGTGCTTTCAGAGCGAGGGAAAGATTCTCCAACAAGAAGCTCTGGTCTAGCTGCTTCAGGTCTTGCTCCGGCATGCCTTGGACGAGGAACTCAGCAGCCTGTTTGCCAAAGTCTCCGTGCTTTTCCGTTGCGACATCTACGAAGCTGCGAATTTCGTCCACATTGCCTGCCGCACGTTGCAGCGGCTCCTGCAACGCATCAGCGTGGGCGACGCCTGTCAAAAGAGTTAGCAATAGAATCAGCCTCATCACGTTCTCCTGGTCAAAAGCGCATGCATATTTTGTGACTACGTGCACGAGGGCGTTATTGTACCAATCCCAACCTGAGAGAGAAACTCAGCACGTTTTCCTCACGGAGCACAGAAACCACGAGGTGCGACGAGGCATGGAACGCGATTACGCTATGTGAGCCTAAGAACTTCCAACTCCACGCACAGGGAGGACTGTGGAAGTCCTGCATCCGAATGACCAAGGATGCCTGAAAAGAAAAATGCCGAGGGCGATTGCCCTCGACATTTCAGGAACGAACGAAGTTCAAGCTGGAAACTACAACTGCCCCTCAATCCAGCTGGTCCGCATAAGAACGGACGTCCTTTTTCATCGTGCTAGCCGTCGCCGCGGAACGAGGGAGCGTCACGGCGACGGCAAGCTATCCAATCACTTTCTTCCGACGAGTTACCGACTAACTACGTCGACGGCCAGCAGCCAAACCAAACGCTGCCAAAGCTGCCATGGCGAGCGTGGTAGGCTCAGGAACCTGACCAGCGGACAATCCGCCACCAACGTACTCCACAGTACCGCCAAGTACCTGGCCGTCCGTCGTGGTGAACTGGAAGGCAAGATCCTGTGTGCCAGCGGTATCGAAGATGTCACCCAGCGAGAAGGTCGATGCGGTACCAACTACCGTAGAGGAATCGAAGTTCGCCTCGGTGAGTTGATTGGCGCCCTGGCCAGCAGCGCCCTGGTACTCGACTTGCCAGGTGGGAATCTGCGACGGATCAGTGCGTTGCAGCTCAAGGAAGTCGGCTCCGTCGACATCGCCATCGGGCTCGGTGTCAGTCGTGGAATCACCACCACGTGCCAGACCGGGCACCCAGCCAGCCTGACCGTCGTCCGCCAATCCATTGAAGTTGCCTGCCACCAGCGAGCCGGAATCTGACGTGATGATGTAACCATCGATATCGAGATCGAGTGCTCCGGCAGCCGGATTCTCAATAGTGGCCTCGCCGGTCGACGTGTCGACCTGCAGATTCAACACGTTGACAATTTCGACGTCGAGAAAACCGAGCGTATCGCTAACTTCTTCCGAAAAGATCCGCATGCCGAGGCCAGGATCGAGGCCATTCACGGTGAAATTGGCGGGCAGGAAGCCGTTTGCGATCGGGCCTTGGGTGGTCTCACCACCGGACTCAATCAGTCTCCAGGTTTGCCCCGTCGACTGGGCGAACCCAGAAACGTTGACGACGACTGAACCATTACCTACGAATCCGAATGCATCATCAGCAAAGGCCGTGGAGTAGGTGGTCGCATCGGTAATGTTTGCAATCCAGACATCGTCATCCGCGATCCAAATGTCGTCGTCGCTCTGCAGGGTCACGCCAGAGCCTTCGGTGGTCCAAGTACCGGAACCGAGAGCCGAAGAGAAGCCAATGATATCCTGAGTGTTGATTGTGCTGAAGCTCGCGGTGTCGCGAATGACCACATCGGCAAACGAACCTGCGGCAGAAGCCCAACGGAAGCTGGAGCCACTAAAGACAGAGTCACCCTGCATGATCAAGGTTGCCGTCTGACCGGCCTCGGTACCTAGCAAGATGTTGCCAGCGAATGAGACGCGTCCGCCGGTGGTGACGTCGAGCGTGCCCGCCGCAACCCTTAGCTCGCCGTAGTCTCCAACGCCGCCGGTTTGGTCCGTATTGAGCGTCACGGTACCGGAAGGAATGATGATGTTGTCACCCACTGCGGGAGTGACGGGATTCGAGTCGCCGTCGACCCAGTTCGCATCCGTGAAGTTACCGTCACCTCCACCCCACGTGACGTCGATTTGTCCGAAGACCGAGCTAGTTGTCATGGCCGCGATTGCGAACGCGGCTAAAAACGTATGTCGAATTGTCATTGTGCTGATTTCCTCGTGATAGTTGATCGCGTTAGTAAATGCTTGATGTAGACTCACTATGATCGGAATTCAAATGTAAATTCGATCAATTCGATCGCCGACGTCGGACAGCGAGGGCAGCCACAGCACTCATGCTCATCAGCGCGATGCTGGCCGGTTCAGGAACACCAATCCCAGAGATGGGCCCGGTCTTGTTGTCCTTGATGATGCGGAAGTCAACCAAGTCGACAGTGCCGTTGAAGTCGACGTCTCCGAATGTGATACGATCGGCACCCGGCAAAGCGATCGTGTCTAAACCGACGTTACCTCGCCACGTGTCGAAGTCGTCTTGATCGACATCGCCGTCTCCATCGGTGTCGCCCTGTACGAGTTCTTCCACATATTGGGTGCTCTCACCAAAGGTATCTGGTCCACCGTCCCACCAGAACCACGAAACGTCATCGATCCAGCCGGAGAAATCGCCTGCGTCGTTACGATCGATGCCCACATTGCGGAAACCGCTACCGCCGTAGGTGAAGTTATTGCTATTGGTCGTGGAGAGCTTCGTGCCGTTCACGTAGATATCCCAGGTGCTACCATCGGTGCGGGCCGCGACGTGCTGCCATTCGCCGAACTGCACTTTAGCGATATCGCCCGTTCCATCGACGAAGTCCCAGGTCGTACCAAGGTTATTTTCGTGAATGTTGCCATTGTTACCGTACCGCCAGCGTCCCTCCGTATCGATGTAGATACCAACCACTTCTTCCATCACGGGAACAGGCTCGGTAGCGGTCTCTAGAAAGGTCTCGAGCGAGGCATCTGGCTTGATCCAGGCTTGAACACCGAGACGGAAGTCGCCACCGGCGTTCCAGCGGTTCCACCAGGGTACGCCTGGAGCCGACACGCCTTCTTGCCCGTCAACGCGCAACGAGTAATCGGACTGCGGACCGCGTGTATCCGTTGACCATGTCGGCGTACCAAGATTGAAATCGGTGTCGTACTCGACGTCGACGCCCACGTTAGGCCCTTCTTGCTCGAGCCAGACAGCGGTGTCATTGACGACGCCCACGGCATCCCCTTCGGCGGTCGCTCCATCATCTCCTTCACCCATCGTCCAGATTACACGCTGGGTAAATTGACCCTGTGCTATGGCTGCCCAGCTGCCGGCCATCACGACTACGAGTGCTGGTAAGAACCGAATGATACTCGTCATCTTCGTTCTCCTACTGCGGCAGACTTCGTGTCGACGAATCTCTGCCTGGTGCTATCTACCAAGTGGCTACCTTGGGAATACTGAAATAAAACTATGGTTCCTAGGTGTTAACGCTCCATCCGTCTGCTGAGCGTGTGGCAAGGCTCGAATACAACTGCTCGAGCAAGATCAACAAGATGTGGCGGGTGCTCGGACAATGAGCGGCGGCGCTTAGTGCAAAACCATCCATTTGATGACATGCAAACGCCGCAGAAGGCCAGCTCATTCGAAAAACACGGCTGGCGTCGCGCCGTTGTCCGGCTGCCCGCTGTCCGATAAGCGGATAACTCCAATCAATTAGGCTTTTCATGCTGGCGAGCGAATCTACAAAGGCCTTCGCGAGCCTGGGAAAAAGTACATATTGGAGGACAAGGCAATATTCCGACAGCGGAAGTAAGGCGCTTCGGCTTGCGATTATCATTCACTGGTTAAGTTTTGTCAATTAATTTCATCATAACGGTTTTATTATCTGGTCACTGGGCTCAGTCGGGTCTCTTTCACGGATTGAGACGACCCATTTCGCGTGTGTCCATTGCGTCGCAAGTCACTACGCAGAAATGAGTTGTGCCGACTAAGCTGACGAAAAGATATCGAGAACGAGGCCCGTTAACACGTAGATGTTAAGGCAACAGACGGCAAGAACCTCCCACTAGGCCATTTGGGGGATTTCTTCCCCTTTGTCGAGCGACCGTGGCTCCTTAAATCCTGGCCATTGTGAGCTCTCGCGGAGTCAGAAATCACGTAGATCTACGAAAAAATCAGCTTTCCCGGAGGGGCCTGGTAGTTGATCATGGCTTGAGCATTAGAACAACTGAAACCTGCGGTCCACGACAATGAGTCCGGACGGAGAAAGCCTGGTGCAGCGCACCCTCATTCTATTGCTTGTGCTGCTAACTGCTGGCGGGGCCTCAGCAATTGGAGCCGACGCCAATCGCCTGGCGTATCTCGACTCCTTTTGTGATCCCTACTGGCCGCACCTGCATGCTCCGAAATTGACCACGCCGCAGTGGGTGGGAGACGAGCACGCCGAATGTGTGGTCACGATCGGCATCGATGATTTACGGGGCGATCCGGCGCCGTTCGAACGCTATTTGCGGCCGATCCTGGAGCGATTGAAGGCGGTCGACGGTCGTGCGCCGGTGAGCATCATGACCAACCAGATCGATCCAGATCATCCCCAACTGAAAGTGTGGCTTGAGGAAGGTCTCTCACTGGAGACCCACACGCGCGACCACCCCTGCCCTTGTCTTCAAGGAGGAAGCCTCAGCGCGGCAAAAGAGACATACGACATGTGCGTCGATGAGTTGGCGTCTATCCCTGGCAGCCGTCCCGTCGCGTTTCGATTTCCGTGCATGGACTCATTGAACACGCCTAGCCCTCGCGGCTATACGGAATTGGTGAACGGCAAAACACCGAATGGCAATTTCTTGCAGATCAGTTCTTCCGTCTGCCAACTCTTTACGCCCGAGGACGCGTCGCTGCCAAGAAACGTCGTCCTCGACCAGCAGGGTAATGATCGCTTCGCGCGATATGTTCCGTTTGAATCGTTTGTCAACAGGATCGAAAACTACCCCTATCCGTTTGTGATTGATCGTTTGTGTTGGGAGTTTCCTTGTACAGTTCCCGATGACTGGCAGGGTCAGAACATTCAATCAGACCGCAATCCCCAGACAGCCAAGGACTATCTGGCGGCAATTGATGCAACCTTTGTGAAACAGGGAGTCGCCAACCTCGTCTGTCACGCCAGCGATTGGATCGGCAGCGAACTCATGCTTCGCGTGGTCGACACAACACTCACAAAACATGGCAATCGCGTCAAGTTCCTGACGTTTCCTGAATGCTTGGCACGCCTCAACAAGAATTTACTGTTGGGACAACCAATTCGCTCCAGCGACGGCGGCGATAACGGAGTCCGACTGCTGGATCTCAACGACGATGGCTATATGGACGTGGTGATCGGAAACGAGCGACTACGTATCACTCGCGTCTGGTTACCTGAGAAACGCAAGTGGCAAGAGTCGGCCTTCCCGGCACCAATCGTGCGTACGTCGAATGGTACGAGGCACGCAACTGGAGTTCGATTTGGTGTTCTCAAAGTTGGCGGACTGCCGAGCGTTTTGGTGCTCAACAAAGACACCCGCGGGATCTGGCACTTCGATGGCAAGTCATGGCAGCGAGATGACGCAATGCTGTCCGGCTTGCAGGTCTCGGGAGCACCGCTCGTGACTTCCGCGGCAGGACGCGACTGTGGTGTCCGCCTGAGGGACATCGACGGTGATGGTCGCTGTGAGATTCTAGTAGGTAACGAAACTCAGCAGGAAATTCTCGAGTGGAACGAGAATCAGCAGACGTGGGAATCGATCGGCGTGCTGCCCGAGCCGATCGTCGACGATCAGGGACGCGACGCGGGTTTGCGGTTTGTCGACCTCAATCAGGATGGGCATGATGACCTAGTCTTCTCCAACGAACAGCGATACTCCGTGCTGCTTTGTTCGGCGGCAGACCGAGCATGGTCCAAAGTCGCCCGGCGAGGTATTCGCAGTGACGACAGCGCGGTGCCGATGATTTCACGCCTGGGAACAAACAACGGGGCTTGGTTCGCTGACGGCCACATGTGGGTGCAGAACGAAGACACCACGCGGATGCCGAACGGCGTTGATCGGCGTACGTTTGCCGAGCTGATAGGCAACTCGGCACCGGAACCTCGCTCTCCCCAACAATCACTTAAATCAATTCGCTTGCGTCCTGGTTTTCAAGTTGAGCTCGCCGCCGCCGAACCACAAGTAATGGATCCAATCGCGTTCGACTGGGGACCAGATGGTCGTCTGTGGGTCGTTGAAATGGCCGACTATCCGCTAGGACTTGATGATCAGGGAGAACCCGGCGGCAGAGTTCGCGTGTTGGAAGACACTGATGGAGATCGGTACTACGAGAAATCGACGGTGTTCTTGGACGGCATTCCATTTCCTACCGGCTTGATGGTATGGCGTGACGGCGTACTTGTTAGCGCCGCTCCTGAGATCTTCTTCGCGCGCGATACTAATGGTGACGACAAAGCGGATCACCAGGAGGTTCTCTATCGAGGTTTCGTGGAAGGAAACCAACAGCATCGCGTGAACGGATTTGCGTGGGGCCTCGACAATTGGGTGCATGTTGCCAATGGCGATAGCGGAGGAAACGTGCGTTCGCTAAAGACCGACGCCAAGTTGGACATTCGCGGTCACGATCTCAGAATTCGACCTGACACCGGTGACATGGATCTACAGACTGGTTTCACGCAGTTCTGGCGTCGAAGAGATGATTGGGGCAACTGGTTCAATAGTAGCAATTCTCAACCGTTAGGTCACTTCGTGCTGGCGGATCACTATCTGCGCCGAAACCCGCACGCACGATATCCTGCCCCAGGTGTGTCACTTGCTCATACGAGCAATACGGAAGTGTTCCCAATTTCGCAGGTTCTCAGTCACTACTCAGGATACAAACCGCCCGGCCCAGGCGAATCTCACCGATTTACCGCTGCTAGTGGAACGGTGGTCTATCGGGATAACTTGTTTGGACCGGAGTACCAATGTAGTACGTTCACGTGCGAACCGGTGTTCAATATCGTGCATCGTCGGCAGCTGCGCCCTGAAGGCGTTAGCTTCGTCAGCCGCCGGCCGTCGGATGAGCAAGGCTACGAGTTCCTGGCCTCGACCGATAGTTGGTTTCGTCCGACGTCATCGCGCACCGGTCCCGACGGCGCGCTGTGGATAGCCGACATGTATCGACTTGTGATCGAACATCCCGAGTGGATCGACGACGAAGTTGAGAAGACACTTTTTCTGCGAGCCGGATGCGATCGGGGCAGGATCTATCGAGTCTACCCAAGCGGCGCCAACCCAAGGCCCATTCGAAAGCTAGACAATTTGAGCTCCGTCGAGTTGGTTGCCGCACTCAATAGTTCCAACGGGTGGCAACGCGATACCGCGCACCGACTGTTAGTCCATCGCGATGACAAGTCGGCGATCCGTCCGTTGCATGACTTGCTTCGCAACGCTTCGCGTCCCCGGGCTCGGGTGCATGCACTGTGCGTCTTGGAGGGCATCGACGGCCTTACAGAACAGTGCCTGCTGGACGCACTCGCCGACGATCATCCGGCCGTGCGAAGGCATGCGCTACGTGTTGGTGAGCCGTTCTTGAGCTCCTCGCACACCGTGCTTGACAAGGCAATCGAGCTGGCGAGCGACGATGACCCGATGGTGCGTTTACAAGTCGCCTATTCGCTCGGCGCGTCAGAAGATCCAAACATTGGAAACGTCCTTGCACGGCTGGCCATCGCGGACGGCGCTGACCAGTACATTCGTGCAGCCGCGATCAGCTCGCTCACGAAACGCAACCTCTCAGCGGCATTAGAAGAAGTTCAGCAGCAAGCAAACGAATCTGATGGCGGTGAGTTCTTTGCAGAACTATTCCAGATTGCCGCCGCGATGGGCAGCAAGCAAGCCGTTCAAGACGGCATGCGACTAATCACAGATTCTGGGCAATCTACCGCTTGGCAATTCGAGGCGCTACGGTCGCTATTGGTTGGGAGCCGAGATCAGGCACACCCTGGTTCGCCATTGTTGCAGGAGGTCAGCGATCAAATCGCGGCGATTCAGCGTGAAGCAACCGCTCTCGCAATTGATGGCGATGTGCCACTTTCGAAAAGACTGGCCGCCATAGGTTTCCTAGGCCCATCTAATCGATGGGCGTCGGAAGATGATACTCAGCTCTGGTACGATTTACTGGCACCAATCAACGAAACCGAGGTGCAGCAGGCTGCTATTGGAGCGCTTGGTTGGCATAAGGACCCCGCTTTCGCCGCGATCCTCATAGAAAGCCTGCAAAAACTGAGCCCCGAGATGGCTGCGCACGCCGTCGAGATACTCGTTCGTCGCGACGACTGGGTTGAGGTGCTGGTGGGCAGTCTTGAAGAGGATGCCCGACTCCGCTCGACGATCAATTCAACGTTCCGCAGTCGGCTCCTTGAGCACCAAGAGGAAGAGATCCGCGCCCGAGCTACTACGTTGTTCGCCACGCGAGAAGGAAAAAGTGGAGCTATCTTAGAATCTTATCGAGAATGCCTTCAGGTGGACGGTGACACGGCCAGAGGCAAGCTGTTGTTCGCGAACCACTGTTCGCAGTGCCATCGTGTGGATGGCGTCGGCACGGACCTGGGCCCGGACTTGACGGCACTTAAGGACAGATCTCGGCTCTCGATGTTGACGGCAATTCTGGATCCGAATCGTGCTGTTGAGGACAAGTATCGCAGCTACGCCGTGCAGACTGTCGATGGTCGCACGATTTCCGGGATTATTGAGTCTGAAACGAGTACCGCAATCAATCTGAGAACCGCAACTGGTGATCGCGTGGTTGTACTGCGTACCGATATCGAAGCGCTACGCAGTTCGCTTTCCTTTATGCCGGAAGGCTTGGAAAGGGAGCTTAGCATCACGGACATGACGCATCTCCTTAGCTATATCGCGGACTTGTGATCACCCCGATGATGGTTTTTTGGCAACGATTCCGAGCAACTCCAACTTGGCGAGAACCGTGTCAGTGGCGGAGCTGAGCAGCCGATCGCAGCGACGTAAGGTCGGTTATCGATTCCAGTTGATGCACCCTGGCACGACCACTTAAGTCAACTCAACTCATTCAGCGGCTACTTCGATTGGGATTTCGATATCTTTCCGCAAGTAGAGGCAAGTGCCGCGGCTCTCTTCGCATACGTAGTAGAGTGCATACGCTTTTGGCATCCCTGGAGATTGCGCTGACTCGGATAGCTTGAGCTCGAAGTCGATCGTTCGGCGTTCCTCACTTTCCGCTGCCGGAGGCATGTTGGATCGAAACAGCTGTCCTTCCGTTTCCCAGCCTGGAGGCAAGTCCAGCCATAAGACAAGCGGTCCGCTCTCGTTGTTCCAATGCGTATCAAACGCCGGCTGCAAGTTAATGTGAACTCTAGCCATCGCGCCCGGCTTGAGCTGTTTAGGAACGACAACAACTTCAGCTTGAACGAGCCCTTTCGAATCTCGCGTGATGCGACCACTTCGATCAGGCTCCTCTTGCGTTTCCGCTATCTCGGCAAACTTCTCACGCGGATGTGCAGTTTCGGATCCGGTGAGTGCTACAGACAGCTCGATCGGCGCTTCCCCACGTGCGGCAATTTCGTCCTGGGCTTGCGCGATCCAATCGTAGAATGGGTAAGGTTTGGCCAGTCGCGGACCGTATTGCTGAATTCGCCGCCGATAGATGTACTGATTGGGCTCGAGGTCGAGCGCCGTCTGCCAATGATCAACCGCAGCGCGAAAGTCCTGATCACGCTTGGCAAGGATCCCCAACGAAGTTGTGCCCGGCGCCGAAAACGGGGTATAGCTGGACTGCGCTCGCGTTGTGCCGTCGCGCTGATAGGCGTCGTAACGCGTCCTCAACGCGGTGCCCAAGCGAAAGTGAAGGCTTGCGTCTTCTGGTCGCAGGCGTTCAGCACGGCGATACGCATTAATCGCCTGACTCACTTGCGATTGGTCTTCCCACAACATGATTGCGTCGCCCAGCTCAACCCAGTGGTCGAAGGAATTGAGCTGCTCGGCATTCTGTCGCAGCGCTGTCAATTCTGGCCGCTTGATCGATCTTTCCGCGGACTCGCCATTGCCAGCCGGTCGCGTCTCGGTCATTGCGGCTAGGAATGGTTCTAGTTTTGGATTGATGGATTTGGTGATGCCTGACTCGTCGATCTCAACGATTATGGGGACGGCATCAACACCCAGCTTGTTGATCGGATCGTGCAGAATGGGCCAGTCAAGTTTCTGCCATTGAGCGAACAGGCGGCAGCGCTCGGCGTGCTGCTCTTGGGTCACGCCCAGCATGACGATCGAACCCTTCTCCCGCAGTTGGCTAGTTGCTTTGTGCCAGACCGGCACGTGTTTACGGCAACCAGCTCACCACGAAGCAAAGTGGACCAATAGCACTCGTCTTCCGCGGAACTCCGAAAGCCGAACGGCCTCGCCGTTGTCGATGCGAGGCAAGGCAAAGTCAGGGTGCGATTCTCCGACAGCGGATGGGTAATCTGCCTTAGCTAGCTGGGCGTAACCGCCGAGCGTTATGATTGTCATAGCGACAATCAACTTGTTCATCGATCGCATCTTTCTGTTCCCGCGGCGCTGATGAAGCCTAGTGAGAGGTCTGATCTTGCTTTGCTTCGACGTCAGAAAATTCTACCATGAAATTCTGTTGCGTGTGCCATTTACAAGCGAACTAAAACATTGTTTTGGGATGGCAAGTACACAGAGTTATTCCTCAACATCGACATCCTCACCTAAAGCGGTCGTCAGTGACTGCCAGGTGAACTCATCGATGCCATCATTGTAGAATCTGACGGACCCGTCGCAGCGAGAGGCGTTTACACCACCGGGGTGATGACTGCGGGCAACGATCCTCTGCTCTTTGGTCGGGCCAGATTGTTCCCTCGGCAACCGACTGGTAACGACGCCACACGGTACGCGACACGGCGGCGGAATGTCGTTCGCTAGGTACGCGTCATCCGGCAGAATATGTCGCGCTACGGCGTCCTGTCCCGTATTGGGTGTGTTCCAACCGGTGAAGACCTGCCCTCCCAATGCGGTGGTCGAATCGGACAGCGGTCCGCCCCATGATGTGCCTCCTCCGTATTCGGGGACGACTTTAATTTCCGACATCATCAAGGTGTTGGAAGTTCCGTCAGTGATCGTCGCGAGGGCGGTATCATCGTTGGGACCAAACGGCGCACCGCCAAAAACCACGTCAGCAAGGTCGTACTGTCCGTACGTCGTATTTCCCGCATTCACGACGTAATTAGTTCGCAGCCGCGACCAGGCTGGTATCTCCCACTCGTTGCGCTGAATGCCAATATCAGAAGGACAGCTATGCAATGGGATAATTGCTTCCCGACCCGCGCGGTTAGCGGGATCGCTAAACGACAGCTCGTGGTCAATTATCGCCGTCAAATTGCCTTGCTCAATGAACGGCATCACGAACGTGTACCAGCCGTGTCCATCGTACCAAGAGCCAGGTCCACCACCGTAAAGCGCTCGATACTCGCGGTCGGTCCACGTTTGTGCCATCGGCGGAAATCCGCCGTGTGTGCTTTCGTAGTTGAGCATCGCCAGCGAAAGCTGCTTGAGATTGTTGACGCATGAATTCCTTCGCGCCGCCTCGCGCGCAGCCTGCACAGCCGGCAGCAACAGCGCGACCAGGACTCCGATAATGGCGATCACAACCAACAACTCGACCAACGTAAAACCGCGTTTCGACTTGTTTTTGGGAAACATTCGACCTGTACCATCATTGAGGAGAAGAGTGATGACCATAGGCACGTCATTGCGCAGCTACGCGAACGCGTTTTGTATGGGGAATTATAACTTAAAGTCTCGCGTGGATTCACCTCCTGCGACTTCGATTTCCATGCCGCTCCCCAACTGCGGTGGAACGAGGTTGCGATACTCAGGAAACGGTCTGCCGCCTCCCTCGCTAATCATTTTGCCGGTCGGCTGTTGAATATTGAAATAGACCTTCACTTTCCCAACAGGAACGTCGCGGGCGTCGTAGCTGCCATCGACGATCTTGCAGGTCGTAGTGTTCGCTTGCCCGCGGACCATCGGTTTGAACGTCAAGCTCGCCTCAGCATCGGTTGGGGGCGCTTCACCCATGATCGTGACCCTGCCTTGCAGCCGAGCCGTCGGCTTACCCGTGCCTGATTTCTGGCAACCTAGTGCGCTGACTGAGATCAGAAGGACAAGCAACGTCCCTGCTCCAACTCCCGACAATGGCAGTCGCATCGGAATCTTCATGAAACGTTTTCTGCCCTTTGGGCTGCGCATGAACTCACTCCAGGCGTTTTGCGACCCATCTTACCGTCGTGCCGCCTCCGCGCTAGGTAGCGACCGGAGAATTTCGAGCATTTTCTTGAGGTGCCGGACTTTCTCGGAGATAGCCGGTCCGCCGCTATGATACGAACTGCATTAGAGATAAGCAGAGGACACTCGTCAGGATTTCTGGCATTGCCCAATGTTCAGAACGCGAATTGGATTTGGCCGCGGAGCAGCCAGCCAGCATCGCCGGGGGCGATATCCAACGCGGAGGAGTTGATCGGTGCTCCATTGAGGCGGGTGAAGTCAACGGTAGCCTTGGCATGCTGATCGCGGAAGTACCAGACCACACCTCCAGCCACTTCGTCGGCGCTTTCATTTAATACCCCGAGCGTGCCAGAGTCCCCAACGACTCGTGACCATCTAGTGAGCAATTGGACCTCGCCTGGCACAATAAACTTACCAACCTGGAGCCAAAACCCGTGGTCGAACAAGTCGGCTACTACAGGACTCTCGAACTCGCCAATCGTGCGAAAGTAGTACTCCAATGTGGTGGACCAACCTCGCCACTTGGCCGAAACATCGACGGCGTATTGACTGACCGCGTACTGGTCAACTCCCATAGGCAGCAAAGATTCCAATGGTTCTCCTGCGTCGACAACAAGCAAACTCTGGAACTCTGTCAGGCCGTCCCGCTCAATGGTCGTGTCGGCAAACGCAACGCCTGCTCTGATGGCAAGCGTATCGTGCCATTCGAGGTCGGCCAATTCCCCCTTCCCCCAATCGCCGCAAGGGTACACGAAGATACGACCTGAGTAAGCAAAATTGTTGTCCAGCGAACCACTACTGCCGGTCTCAGCACCACCGGTAACAAAACCATTGTAGATGGCAACTTCCCAGTTCCACGGCATGCCGCCGTCGGTACGTTCACCGTACAGGCCCCAGCCCAAGCTGCGGTTGATGTCGAAGAAGGTGCTGGACACAGAGCGATCGGCAAACTCAAATTCGCGCCCAGAAAGGTACCTCGCCATAGAGTACGGCACCTTGTAGCGGCCGGTCTTGAATTGAATCGCGTTCTCGCGCAGATCCAGTGTATGGTGCCCAATATCGTACGTAAGAAAATAATCTAGCAGCCGAATGTCGTCACCGCTGCTGCTGCGACCATCGATTTGAACGAAGTAGGCAAAGTCGGAGGTGAAGGCGTGGCCCGAGAATACAATTCTCCCCCGCTTCAGCTGAAACTGATTCAGGTCAGGATTTGGCCCTTGCGAGTTGAGATTGGTGTGTCGCAGCTGACCCCAGCCATTGATGCGCAGCAAGAACGGAATACCATCGACGTTGAGGTCATTCTGACGTCTGCTGGCGATCACAAAACCTGAATCATATCCAACCCGGACGTTGTTACGGCGGGTTGTCATGCCGCGGGGAGGCGGATGTTCTGCGTACGATGCAAGTTGGACTGAAGGATCGCTTTGCGAGTCAGCCGCCGCAGGGTCCTTGACCGAGACATCCTCCAACGCTGCGAGGACGTCTGCCCCGATAGTTTCGGCCAATTGGAACCCGACCGTGCCGTCGTAGCCCCAGCTCGCACTAATGCAGGCACTGCCGAAGAGCAGGCCGGTTAGCACGATAAGCAGCGCCCGGTAAGTTCCAATGA
>JANQQA010000355.1 GCA_028285205.1 Bythopirellula sp.
TTTGCCTATACTCCGGCGCCCGGGCCGGAGTAGCTCAGTTGGTAGAGCAGCGCATTCGTAATGCGAAGGTCGTAGGTTCGACTCCTATCTCCGGCACCAATTAAATCCGAGAGTTACACCGTTTTCAGCTGAGTCTGAACCGCCCCGGGTTTCTCGTGTAGACAGTATGTAGACACTCCGCGCGTCCAAATTCTTCATGCCTTAGAGTCGCCGGAACAGTTGTCAGACATCTTGGGATCAGATGTTCGAGACGTCGGATCTTAGTGGGCGAGCCGTTTCCACACCCGAAGTAAACCACCGTATACCATTCGAGGCTGCCCTGGTGCGCGGCTTGCTTGAAGTCAAGGTCTCCCAGGTACCTGTCTCGGGTGTCGTGCAATGTCATCGTAGACTGACATCGGGGTCACAAGGAGCCCGACCCGCAATCAGGGCGTGATCGCAAAGTTCAGGTTGGCGGCGCCTTTCTGTCTAGGTTTCCTGTCGAGATATCCTATTCATGTTGGCCCGCTTTTTGCCAAAGGCGACGCTGGAATGTCGCTAGAAACGAACCCGCAACGTCAACAGCACAGCTAGCCCAGCGGCGAACAGCCAAGCAGCTTCTTGAATAGGCGCCTGATCAATATTCAGACTGATCGAATCAGTCGACCACCGCCAACACAACCTCGGAGATTTTCGTCGATTGACCTCAGAAGCCGAGCCGACGAATCGCGGATTCCGCAATAGCGATTAGCTTGTCGTTATCTGTGTCGGGGTACTTCAGCGACTTCAATGCGAGCGAATATGCGACCGCTAGTACTGGGTTGTACCCGCCGGCCACCTCAACCGCCCACTCTCTGCACGATTTGACGAATTCAGCAAGCTCCGTACTTGGCGCTGTCGAGACATAACTGTCGCAATCATCCCAGACTTGTGCGGCATCGGGTGACGGCCATTCACCGCAGAGAGCTTTTCCGCCAGGGTGAAAAACAAAGCTCAACTCTAGAGTCACTGGATCGAGGCAGGTTGGCCCGAAATCCGCTTGGGCGAAGTCAATAAGCACCGGGTGGCCGTCAGGATCGACCATGATGTTCGATCCGTGCAAATCTCTGTGCTGCGGGCAACGCGGCATCTCAATCTCGTTTGACTCTGCCGTCGCGAATCGTGTGCCAATACCGGGGGCAGCGCTCTCGAGTGCGTAATCGCCAATGAACTCCCTTCGGAGGTCGCCTAGTCGAATCCTTCTAGTAATTGCGCCAGAAAACCAACTCGCCTCGCACGCTTTGACAGCGTCGAGTACTGTCAAGGCGCTTTCGGCGTTTGCTTGAAAATAGGAATAAAGGGTCTGGGAGTTCTCAGCGACGCCGTAGATTGCAAGCCCTGTAGGACCAGCTCCGGCGGTAAGGCTGTCAATCAGGTGAGCAAAGGCGCCAATCCTTAGGTACGGCGTGATCTGGTCTGAGTAGGCTTGAACTTCCTTTTCGATAGATTCAACTCTGCCTAGACGCACCACGCCATTTAGGCGGAGGTTTCCTTCCTCAGTTCCTCGGCATATAGCAATCTTGCTATCCGAAAGTCCGCCGCTCAGTGTCTTTAGAACTAGGCGTGTACAACCTTTTCGTTTCGCCGCAATTCGCAGAATCCGTTCCTCACTAGCGGTAAGCGCCAGGCCGGAAAGCCCACAATCAAGTTCCACACCCTCGAGTTCCGTGAGCTCCGCTGCGATTTCTACCAACAGGCCTTCGAAAAGATCGCGCGCATTTTCCTTGCGTACGAGGTCCCGCAGTGGGCGCTTACTTGTGCCGAACACTCGTTGAGATTGCGTGCCCCGGACTAGGCTAGTAGCCAGGTCGATAGTCGCATAGGCCGTATAAAAGATAACCATAGTTCCCGGAGCGTTTTGAGAAATGTGACCGTTCACGGCCAACCCATGCTCCTCAAGAGGTTCAGAACCCGAAGTTGGTGGAATCTTGAGGTCGAGAATGACTAGGTCGAAGAATCCCGCGTCGATTTGAGTAATAGCCTCGTCGCGCGTGCGAGCAGTCCGAATCTCCATCGGCGAGATCAGTGAGGGCAGCAGGCCCTCGATCATCTGGATGTTCTCCTCGTCGTCTTCGACAAGTAGCAGTTTCACAACGCCATCCTACTTTGGCGCACGAAATTCGAAAATCGCGCCGTCCCGTCGTCCCGGTCGCAGTTCTAGCTCACCTCCAAGTGATCGCGCGGCTTGTCGGGCAGCGGGTAGCCCGTAGCCTTTGTGGTTTCGCTTATTGGTTGTCCCAATAGCGAACAGAGACTCAACGTCGTCAGGTAGCCCTTTGCCAGCATCCGAGACCCGCACCCAGTATTCTCGATCCGAAACTCCCCATGACACGACAATCGGCGAAGCTCCTGTGTCGGTAGCGACCTTTGACGTTGCATCAACAGCGTTTCTGAGGCCTTGTGAAATGATCATCTCGAGCAAGCTCTCGTCAGACATCACTGTTGTAGGTCTAGGCCCTGAAAGAGAGACAGCGCCATTCCCCCATGCATGTGCTAGCCGTTGCACCAATTCCGCGAGATCAAGCTCAACCAAAGCAGGGGGCTTCGACGCTTTGCTGAGTTTGGTAATCGCCTCAAGTTTCATTTTTAGGATGTCGACTTGCCTTTTCGTTCTGCTGGAATCGTAAGCTGAAATCTCTTGACTCCCGTATACGTCGATTCGACCGACAACCCCGCTAAACTCATGCAAGAAAAAATCTGATGCGGCTTTTACAGCTTCGAAAAGATCACTCGAGTCTTCCTCGATATAGTCGAGTTCTATCGCCGCAGCGTAGCTTCCATTCCGCGATTGCCCGCCTTCAGCATGTTCCAGGGCAACCTCAAGGGCCGTTCTGACCCAGGTGACGGTTTCCCGAGACAAGGCGTCGGAGATTTGCGAAACGTCCTCGCTGCTAGAGGCACTAGCAAGAAAACGAGCCGCTTCAAGGCGCTCGTTAAGGCGAGACGAGCTCAGCTTTGCTAATGCAATAGCTTTATCCATTTGTTGGATGATCGCGATAGAACGCGGCTCGTCTCTCAAAAGCGGCGATACCACCCTCCATTAGCGACGTTATTGCCTTGACGCTTTCGGGGTTCTCCAAGTCTTCCGCGCTCCGAACGAACGCCCGGTGACCGTCTGAACCCAGTACTACAACGTTTTCCGCCTCGCCTAGGACTGGAATATTTGCATTGTGACTTGAGAAGATCATCTGCGTATCGGACTTCTGTTCAGAAATCATCGCAACAAGGGTTCGCACTATATAGGCGTTGTCCAAATGGTCCTCGGGCTGATCAACAATCAGCGGTCCTGCCTGATCTCGAAGGAGCATGGGCAAAACAACCGTACACCTTTGTCCAACTGACAGCTCTTGAGTGGGCTTATAGTCTTCTCCGTCAAAGAGGTTTAAGACAACGTCATCTTCGATTGAGCACGTCAAGATGCTCGCGAGTTCCGTACCAGATACGTGTGAGATAAGCTTGTTTGCTTGCCGATCGGTCATTCGGCTGACGTTTCGCACGAATACGTCTGTGTCGCCAGATTCGACGGCTTCGACGAATTCTCTCGGGCTTAGGCTTTCGGCAATTTTCGGGGCCCAGACGTTTTGTTGGAGTCCGGCTCCTCGAAGCGTGTTCGCAATAGCGGCCCGGTAGTCGTCGAACCTCGACGCTTGAATAAGGTCTGCGCGAATCTCAGGTCCAAGGTCAGTATTAATGCCCTGAACGGCGTCCTTTCGTTCTGCGTAGATTTGAGCGCTGGCGTCTTCAAACAGATCCAATGACGCTGCGCGGCGTGCCTTGATTTCTGCTAGTTGTTGTTGCTTTTCTTTTTTCCTGGCCTGCAATCCGTTGAGTCTCGCCACCTGATTTTTCAGTGTACCGATCCGCCGCTGAATCTCTCCGGCGCCCGCTTGCGCGCTTTCGAGAATTTTTCGCAAGTCTCGTGCCTCCGACTCACGCTCAAGCGACTCGTCATGATTCCGTCTATTGAGCTGATCGAGAATCCTCTGTAGGTCAGCTCCTCTATCTATAGCGTCCCCAACCTTTAGCTTTACTTCCTCAAATACCTCCCGCGCGTCCTTTAGCCAATCAGTCTCGCCAGCTGAATCCGGCCAAGGTGGGAGCGCGTGCATTCTTGAAACGACCTGAGCAAGCTCCGAAAGCCGCTGTGTCGTATCCTGTAGTGCGGAATCGATTAAGTCTCGTCGAACGCCAGCTTTGCTAATCTCATCTGTTACGAAGCCGAGTCGGTCTTGCTCAGCCTTTTTTGCGTCAAGTTCAGACAACGCCTCCGTCTGCGCCTTCAACAAGTCATCAAGCTCATTTTTTGTTTCGGCGAGCTGCGAGATAGCGTCTTCGATATCGCGAAGCAATTCCGTCTCGCTCTGAATTTCTGCGGTCAATGAGCGAATCATTGACAAGTCCGCATCCGAAACTCTGTCAGTGGAACGAACTCGAAAGCGGTCAATTAGTTCAAGCCGGCTTGTTGCATGAATCCCAATGACCTCAACTTCGTTTTGGGACACGATCAGAGGTGATGAAAAGTCTGATGTGGCCCGCGGGCGCGATTCCTGTACAGTTCGTGATACTTTGATTGTCTCACCGTGTTCGCGTAAGACTACGGTAACTTGGCCGGACCCAAGGATATCAACGGCGTGCTTTGTTGCCTTTTCTCCTTGAACGTGAGTCATCCCAGGAACGCCCAGGCAGAACCTAATCAGCTCTATCACAGAAGTCTTGCCGCTTCCACGGGGACCAATCAATACATTGAGGCCAGGCGTTAACGACAAATCCAAGCCATCAAGGAATCCTTCTTCCACTTGGATTCTTTCAATTCGCATCAGTGAATACTCGTTCCTGCTCGACGGAAGAAGAAGCACGCCGTGTCGTGTACAGAGGGTATGCAGACAGGCGTTCCTTCGCGATTATTCCAGAGTTTATACGGAAGAGCGTCCCAAGCGAGCAGTCTGAGGGGAGTGATCGGCGAGCGGGCCGAAACCCGCTCACCTAGCCCACTCCGGCTCATTTTGGCCGAAACGATTTCTTTGCCTTTTCTGCAAGGGCGATTGCGTCATCCAGCGGGACGAGCTCAGGAAATCGCATTTCTAAGCGCTCGAAAATACTCGGCCGAAACGAATCGGCGGAGACCGTGTATAGCCCCTCATCGTATCTGCCATGAGATGAGACTGGAATCTGGACAACCTGGGGTCTTCGGGTATCGCGCCACATTTCCGCCTCCTGAAACCGAGCTTCAAACTCGGTTCCGTCTTTCCTAACACCCTTTCGCTTGTGAAGCTGCTTGAATACATGTAAGACAACCATGTCAATTTCTCCTATGGTTTGCGTTTATTTCGGGCACACTTTGCCCGTCAAGCAACGGGGCAAAGTGCGCCCGTTGCGGCTCAAGCCATACGGCGTTAAACGATCTCGTACGACTACTCTGCAGGACCAGAAGGAACGTATTCTCTGGACATGCTGAGATTCTCACTAAACTCGATTTCTCCATCTTTCGTGACGTACTTCGTTACATACCTAATTGCTGCATCGTCTTTATTGACTGCTTCTATTCGCGCGAATCCGGCCATCGACTGCCAGTGATCCATCCACGAGAGTCTTCGTGCAATCTTGTTCAAGTCATCGGTGGCACCTAGAAGTGCGTGCATGTGCACGACTCCGCTTTTGTGCCGCTCAATGGCCACGATCCAATACACTCCACCGTCTTGTCGCTTGCGCCACCGGCGCCCGAATAGGTGCTTATTGAGGTCGTTCGTAAAACGACGGAAGCGCTTGAGTGCCGCCTCGGGATGCACGTTCGTCTCGAAGGTGAAGGTTGCGAACCACTGAAAACGGATGGGCCGAAGGAAACTGACCCAGGCGTTTCGGAGTCGGGCTTTTTCACCGACCTCCGTTGAGATGCCCGGCTCCGGCTTGACATGTGGCCCCTGGAGGCCGTGGTTTAGCCGGCCTGCCGGCCGCGGCGCTGGACGCTTCGTGGCCGGCCGCCTATCGGCTACCACGGCCTCCTTCCCCACGATCAAGCCGTCCCCCGGGCTTTCCCGACTCACCGCCAGCCTCGCGACGTTTGAGTTTGCCGGCCGATGTACGCTTCCAGTTCAGTCAGCCTGTACCGAACCGCATGCTTGCCAACCCTTACGAAGGGGATCCTGGGTCCTGCCCATCGATCACGTTCGAGGAATGCTGCGCTCACCCCAAGAAACCGTGCGGCTTCTTTCGTGTTGAGTAGTCTGTCGTCCATAACTGCTCCAAGTAGATGCCACTGGAGCGACGACTTTTATCAGCTTTGGGATTTCGCTCAGGACGCGATCCCGATGGCGTACTACGAGATCGCGTAAACGTATGAGACTTATGTCATGCGGCCGCGCACGTCCACTAGATACTCGCGCAATTGCCGCTGCACGTTCTGACGGCTTCTTTTGAGGATCTTTGCCATTGGATGCGGCTCGGGTTTGCAAGCTTCGGCTTTGGCAGCCGGTACGAGTACTTCTTCATAGAACTGCTCGGACGCTGCGGTGCGGTGTTCCGGGGCGCCGTCGAGGTTCGGCAAGTACTCTGTTTCGTACCACTCGGCATACCTTGGCCGCCAGTAGGTGAGGTCCTGCGAGCGAGCGGCTAGGGCAGTTCTAGATTGTGCGCTTCGAGCGTCGGCGATTTTCCTATCTAGCGTGGCGAGCGTGATGGCTTCGGCCGCCTCGCCGACAATACCGGCGATGACCTTTGGCATGACGAGCTCGTCGGGATCCTGGAGGAAGGACTCCTCCGTATCCCATATCAGTGCGAGTGCAAGAATGGCGAACAATTCCGCTCGGGAATAACCAGCCATGGCTGAATCGGATACATGCTGCAGAGCCACTTGCAGGCGCTCGGCAGGGGTGTCCGGTTTCGATTCCGCCAGTTCCGCCGCTATCAGATCTAGACCCGTTAAGCGAGATTTTGGATCTACTGCAGCGTCGCCGGTTTCTACGCTTCGCGAGACATTCTCGCCACGGACCATCGCTTCTATGATCGACAGCCCGGCCCCAATGTCTCTCGCGCTGCGGGATTGCAGTATTTCACGCGCCTTTTCAATGGTAATTTCCACGCCTGCCGGGAAATCGAGTGTCAATTTCCCGGTTTTTGGGTTGCTGTTTTTGAATGGGTCAGAAAACACTGCGCAATTTGCGATTTCTTTATTTTGAAGATTTCGCCGGTACTTCGAAATTTATCGGAACGACTTTTTCCGAATTCGCAATTTGCAAAGCTGAAAGCAAAAACTCCTCAATTCGTTGCATTGCATTCCGCAATCTTTCCGTATCGGAAATAATGTAACCAGCCGTCACGTCACTTTGCGTGGAATGATTGGCTAAACGCTTAATCGTATAGGGCGAAATCGCCAGCGTATCGGCCACTGTCAGAAAGGTACGGCGCAGGTCGTGCATGGAGAAATACACGCCTGAGGTCTCGACGACATGGGCGATTTGGCGTTTGGGCTCGGTCAGGTGGCCCTGGCCGGCAAAACCGGGGAACACATAGTGGTTTTGCTGTGCGCCGAGGCGGCGAACGAACAAGGTGTGAACAAAGGTCGCGAATGGCAGCGTGTGGCGGCGGTGGCTTTTCGTGGTGGCCACGGTCAGTGTGGCGTCTTCCAGATCAATGTCCTGCCAACGCAGCGTGGCCGCTTCGCTGCGACGCAGCCCGGTGAACAGGGCCAGCAACAGCAAATCGGCGACCGTACTGCCCATCGCCCGATGGTGGGCGTTGTCGCGTAGGGACTCAACGCCTCGGTACCAGGCTGGCAATTGGCTGGGTTTGATCCAGGTGCGGCGACGGTCGGCGGGGTACCAGGCGCGGGTCCGAGTCAGGATCAACACCGGATTTTGGGCGATGACCGGTCGCCCGGAGCCGTCTTCGTAGCGATCCATGGCGAAGGTGAACACGGCCCGCAGGACCCGCATGTAGTTGTTGGCTGCTTGCTCGCTGCGTTCGGCGGCAAGCTCGCGATGGCGGTGAAGGATCATCGGTCCGGTCAGGGTGTGCAGGGGACGCTGATGCCAGTCGGCGAAGACCGTGTAAATCGCGCGGTCATAGTCACGGCGCGTGGAGGGGCGCAGGCGCGGACGGGACTTGAGGTAGTCGGCGTAGGCCTGCGGCAAGGCGACACCCCGGGCGCGCGCTCGGCGTGCCTTGGCCACGGGGTCCTCGCCCATGGCGATCTGCCCGAGGAGTTGCTGAGCGCGCGTTCTGGCTTGGCTGACGGTCAACTCGGTGTCGCGACCGAGGGTGATGCGTTTCACCCGGCCGTTGATGCGTTTTTCGAGGATGAACGACTTGTGGCCTTTGGCCGTGACACGCACGCCGAAGCCCTTCAAGTCGGTGTCGCGCACAAAGCGCTGGCCGGTCGCCGGCGGCTCGATCTTAGCGAGCGTCGTCTTGGTCAGTTTGACCCGCGAATTAGGCGGTTTTGTAGACACTATGTAGACACTTGGTTTCAAACTCGGAACTAGAGCTTAAAACGTCTACGTAGAAGTTTTCAACAGAAACAGGTAGTTATCTAACTCCTTCCAAGCCCTTCCAAGGTCTTCAAACTATGACCCTGCGCATTCGTAATGCGAAGGTCGTAGGTTCGACTCCTATCTCCGGCACCATCTCCTGCGACTGGCTCCGTCCGGCGCTAGAAATTCCACATCAGCCGGCCGGAGAAGTTATTCACGTCTGATTCTCCGCCCGAGAAGGTGCTGTCGTTGCCAATATCGAGGTAACGGTCCCAGCGAAAGCCGATACCGACATTCTTGGTGACCGGCCAGCGGAACCCGATGCCGATGACCGGCGAGGTGCCGTCGTCTTTGATTGGCAGGGTGACTGCACCGGGCGGCAGATTACTCACGCGTCCGGACAGCTCGCCTTCCCAGAAGTACGCACCGACCCGGCCATACAGGCCAATGTCCTGCAGCCCCGGAACGGTGAAATTCACCGCGATAATGCCGCCGTCCACCGAGGCTTCGAGATCGGTGCCGCCCGCCGTCGCGCTGGTTTCGCCCAGATTGACGTAACCCGCCTCGATGCCCGCCCACGTGATCGGCTGCCAGCCGACGATCAGCTCCCAGGAGGCATCGTCCTCCTTGCAGGCAAACTGAATAGGCAGCGTGCCGGGCAGGCCGTCGCAGACCGAATCGTCGACCCTGGCATAACCGAGGGCGCCCTCGACGTAGAAACCGGACGGGTGATCCAGTGCACTGGCAGCACCCGACCAGGCGAAGAACAGAGCCCCGAGCAGGGCTGCCATGCCGGCGTTTCTCATTGAGCGTCTCCCTCGACTGAGCTGGCTTGCGTCTTTGCCGCCGAGCCGGTCCCCCCTGCCCGGGCCGCGCTATAGCGCTGCAAGACGCGCGGATCATAGCAAAAGC
>JANQQA010000009.1 GCA_028285205.1 Bythopirellula sp.
GCCGCGGCCGCCGAGACGTCGAGCGACACGGTTGCGGGAGCACTGCTGAGACTGCCGTCGTAAGCGGAGTAGCTGAAGCTGTCCGCACCTACGAATCCCGTGTTCGGCGCGTAGCTGAACGAACCGTCAGAGTACAGAGTCAGCGAACCGCTCGCAGGCGCAGCGACCAGCGTGGCGCTCAGCGAATCGCCATCCACGTCATTGTCATTGGCAAGTACTCCGAGAACCGTGACATTGAGCGCGGAATCCTGATCCAAGCTATAGCTGTCATCGGCTGCGACCGGCGCGTCGTTCACCGCCGCGACGCCGATCGAGACGGTTGCCGGGAGGGAAGGCTCCTGCCCATCATTCGCTCGATAGGTGATGCTGTCGGCGCCGTTGTAGTTCTCATCAGGCGTGTAGGTGAGGTTCGGCGCCTCGCCGCTTAGGCTGCCGCGGGCTGGGCCGCTGAGGATCTCGAAGCTCAGCGCGTCCCCGTCGCTATCGCTGCCGCTGAGCGTCACGGCGGCCGGAACGTCTTCGTCCGTAGCGACCGACAAATCGTTTGCGACGGGCGGATGATTCACCTCGTTGACGGTGATTGAAACAGCGACCAGCGAGCTGTCGACCGTCCCGTCATTAACTTGGAACGTGAAGCTGTCGGGACCACTGTAGCCAGGGCCTGGCGTATAGGTGAGGTTCGGAGAGGCGCCGCTCAGAGTCCCGTTGGAAGGATCGTCCACAACTTCGAACGTCAGCGCGTCGCCATCGACGTCGCTGCCGGTCAGGACGATGTCGACTGGGGTGTCCTGCTCAGTCTCGATCGCTTGGTCCCCAGCCCTCGGGGCGTCGTTGATTGGGCTGACGGCGATGTTGACCGTGGCCGCAGCCGAACTGCTTGTGCCGTCGTTGGCTCGATACGTGAAGCTGTCGACGCCGAAGAAGTCCGGGTCTGGCGTGTAGGTGAAGGAACCGTCGGCGCTGAACGACAGCTCGCCGTGAGCGGCGTCGGCGGCCAGGACGGCCGTGAGCGGATCGTTCTCAGTATCGCTATCGTTTGCCAAGACCCCCGGTTCGGCAACGTTCAGCACGCCGTCCTCGGCAACGACATACGCGTCGTCATCGGCGACTGGCGGTAGGCTGGCGGGTCTGCCGGTCACCTCGACGTTGTCGATGTACCAATAGTCCCGCTTTCCACTCATTGCAGCGTCGAAGCGGACGTGAAGCGTGTCCCCTACGTCGGGAACTTCTAATTCAAAGAAGTGATACTGATTGTCGTCTTGGCCATCGGCAAAAGTCGTGAGTGTTGTCCAGCTCGAGCCGTTGCCACTGACCCGAACTCGAGCCTGGTCGGAACCTTCGAACGAATTCAGTTTCGACCAAAAGCGGAGCCGCACGTCGGTCAGGCCAGTTACGTCAACGACCCGCCGAAGATCGCCGGAGCTGCGACGCAAGCGAGCATGGTAGCTGCCCGAGTGAGGTTCAGCACCGGTCTGGATGTTGGCATCTCCGGAGACGGTCCAGCTTCCAGCTGACCACTGCCCTAGTCCGCCTGAAAACGAACCAGACTCGAACAAATCCGATGCGACGATGGAAGAGTCGCTCTTGGAAAACAGAAATACGCTGCCGCGGTTTTGATCGCGGGCGAAGTTGCCAACAACCAACTCGTCACCTTGGAGGTCAAGGGATCCAAAAGCCTCATTGAGATTCGCATCGCTTGCTGTAACTTCACCTATCTCTGTCCACGTACCGCCACCATCGTGCTGGAAGAAATATACAGATCCCGAATTTGCAGTCTCAATCTCGCCAGACCATGCCCCAACCACGATCGTGTCGCCTTCGATGTCGACACCGCGACCAAACTCATCGCTCGTACCCGGATCACTGGCGGTCAACTTTGTGGTCTGTGTCCAAGCACCACTAGCGTTTCGCTCAAAGACATACGCTGAGCCGGCGTTGACGATACCCGAATGGTCATCACGGTGTGCTGTGATGATTGCTCGGTTCCCATCTAAAGCAATTTCGTTCCCGAACTGATCACCGATGGCCCCGTCATTAGCGGTTAGTGTCGCGGTCTGAACCCAATCAGAGGACGGCAACCGTTCGAAGACGAACACCTTGCCGTTGCCGTCGGAGTTCTTTTGGTCAGCACCGACAAGAACGGTGTTGCCCAACACGGCGACATTGCGACCCATTCTGTCGCCTGGGGCGACGTTAGCGGGTATTAGTTCCGCTGTCTCGTTTAGATCACCGGCCCAGCCACCTTGGGGACGGACGAATACATACGCTTTCCCGCTTTGATTTCCATTCGGATCTGTTTGCGTGGCGCCCACTACGATCGTGTCACCATCGATCGCCAGCTTCCCAAATTGGTCCCCGGGAGCCCCAGCAAAGGCGGTTAGTTTGGCCGCCTCATACCATGTAGTACCACTTCGTTGGAAGACGTATGCAGCGCCATTGCCCCCGCTCGCGCCTTGACCTGCGCTGACAACCAGCGTGTCACCCTGAATCACAACATACCCACCGAAACCGTCTTGGGCCGTTGCGTCGCTCGCAACTAGCTTGGCTTGCTGCAGCCAGGTGTCATCTTCGAGATCTGCTGGAGTTCCGGCATCGTCTCGAACAAACACATACGCGGCGCCCGCGTCGACTCCGGCATCGTCATCACCGGCACTCCCAAAGACCACCGTGTCACCGCCGATTGCCACGTGCAATCCACTGGAGTCATCCGCATCGAAATCACTCGGGTCGATGAGTTGAGTATTTTCCAGCCAAGGCAGTCCCGGAGTGGTCGTCAGCAGCTGTCTGGCTTCAAGCTGTTCAAGTGAGAGTTGGGTTTGAGTAGAAGGGGATAGACTGTGTTGCTGGCGAGCTATTACCTTTGATCTTTTGGCTGACTTGGGCATCTGGACCTCGTGAAGTTATGGTTTGAGAGAATCTTGTCGTTGGGTGTCGGCGCAGACCGAGTGCAAACCGGTCTCTTGAGCAAAGCTTCTTTAGGTATGTTCCCGCACTAACGAAGGAACGTTTGAGTGCCCGGTGAACGAGCGATGCGTCGAGCCTGGCGATTGGCCAGCTGCTCACTCGACGGGGGAAGACTCGTGCGGGGTTTCCTGGTGTTTGCCAAGAACAGTACCGCAAACCCCGCGAGTGCAAATGCCGAAGGTTCGGGTACGCCAACCAGCGGCTGGTCGAGACTGGCGATCCAAAGTCGATCCTCACTTTGGCCATCTTGTGTCGTAGTCTTTATTAGCCCAACAAGCGTCTGCAGATTGTCGGAAATCCCGCCTACATGGAACCTGTCGTTATTCGGGACATTGAGTCCGTGTTCCCCGCGCAGCACTGCTTCTAGATCGCGCATTTTGTTCTCTTCATCCCAAACATAAGCACGGTCACGATAACGGCCAAGAATGACCGATCCGTCCTGCGAGATTGCCCAAGGGCCGCGATCCTCAAGAAACTCAGCCGACGACCCCAGTAGCTCGTAGCCATCCTCTTTTGTCCATCGAAACGATCCGTCAGCACCTTGGCCGACGACCACAGAACCATCACCGGAAACCAAAAACGCACTGGTTTGGTTTATTCCGAGCGGTGAGTCTGTCGCTACGAACCCATCTAGCGCTGTCCAGACCCAACCAACTGCAGATCGCCGACCCAACGAATCTTGCGTAAACGACTCACCGACAATTACGTTCCCGTCATCAGAGATGTCCAGCGCCAGGCTGTTCTCAAAGCCATCAAGGCCACCTAGCTCCGTCGAGGCGGACGAGCCATTCCAGACCAGGGAAGTCAAATTGGTTTTTTTACCCCAACCGACGATGACAGATCCGTCGGCCGAAACACCATACCCGCGAGTGTCTTCGTACTGCCCCTGGAGATCAAGCAATTGGATTCCAGCTGTCTCGGACCAGCGAAATGCCTGTCCGTCCCGCAACCGATCGCTAGGTAGATTAAGGTACCCAGTGATCGTACCATCTGCTGCAATATCCCTGGGCCGGATCCGCGATACATCCTCCGGCACTTGCCCGCGTAGGTCGATGGTTTCCGCAACTCCGTCGTTAACATTCCAACTCAAGAGTCCGAGCTTGCCGTCGAAACTGTCGCCGAAGACAACCGTCTGTCCGTCGGCAGAAATAATCGGCCATGAAACTGATTCCAGCTCTTCTGGCATATGAAATTCTGCTGAATGCAAGTCGACGGCCGCAAAAATGCAAATCAACAAAATGAATCGATGCGTATGATTCTTCATCGCTTCCATACAAGGCAGTCCCGGGGTGGTCGTCAGCAGCTGTCGGGCTTCAAGCTGTTCAATGCCAATTCGGCCGCAGCATTCCGCCGCCGAATTTCGTCTTTTTCGAGCTATTGAAGTCGATTTCTTGAGTACGGTAGTCATTTGAACCTCATAGAGTTTTCCGGGGGACTGTGCCTTGAAGGGCGAGTAGCGAGGGCCGTTATAATGCGTCCTGCTAAACGGACTGGTTTGGTTCCCAACCAACGCAAAAAAACTTGAATTCAGGGCCGCGATGTAAGATCTAACACATTTGCAAGTAATGACTTGCGTCGTCTATGAAAGTGGAAATTAACTTCTTGGGAACCTGTTGGTGAGATTTGGCAGTACCTGTAGTGGAGCCATGAATACACCTTCCCCAGACACTGATCAGCTCATCGAACGCGCCGGCCGCGGCGACGTATCAGCCACGCAACAACTGTTGGCCCGGCATCGGACTCAGCTGAAGCGGATGGTCTCGGCGCGCATTGATCCCCGACTTGCTGCACGAGTTGATCCGTCTGATGTGGTCCAAGACGCCTTGATTGAAGCCGCACGTCGGCTCGACGACTACCTGGAAAAGCGTGACATCGCTTTTTATCCGTGGCTTAGGCAGTTGGCTTGGGATCGTCTAATTCAATTGCATCGCCACCACACGCGTCAGAAGCGAAGCATCAATCGCGAGGAGCATGACGAGATGCGAGTTTCGGACAATTCGGTCGTCCAGCTTGTACAGCAATTGGTCAACAACGACACCAGCCCTAGCCGTCGTGCGGTTCGTCGGGAGACGTTTGAGCGGACTCGCGATGCCTTGGGCCAACTTACGTACGCATACCGGGAAGTGCTCATGCTTAGGCACTTAGAACAGCTTTCTGTTGCCGAAACGGCCCAAGTCCTCGGCGTTTCCGAGGGTACGGTCAAGTCGCGACACTTCCGCGCGGTAGCGCAACTCCACAAGCAGCTCGGCGATAGTTCGTCAGCCTAACTTCCCGACCGGGTTCATACCATGCAACCAATAGACAAGTCACAAATCATCGACACCGAAACGGATGAATTGCTTGGTGAGATTGTCGGTCGCCTCACTGAGCAACTCGAACGCGGAGAGAGAATTGATTTAGCTGCCTACAAAAAGGAGTTTCCCGAGCACTTTGAACAGCTCGAGCAGTTGCTACCGACATTAAAGACCATGGTACGACTCGGTCGCACAGGGAACGACAGCTCAAACCATACGGGTCAGGTGGAACAGGAGCCCGAGGCTGAAGAGAAACGACTTGGCGACTACCGAATCATGGAGGAAATCGGTCGTGGCGGAATGGGAGTCGTTTATCGTGCCCAGCAAATCTCGATGGGGCGGACGGTTGCTTTAAAGGTATTGCCTTTCGCAGCCGTCATGGACGAAAAGGCGATCACACGTTTCAAGAATGAAGCTCGTGCCGCAGGAACACTGCATCATGACAACATCGTTCCGGTCCACGCTGTTGGCTCTGAGCGGGGCGTTTACTACTACGCGATGGCCCTCATTGAGGGCCTGTCGTTAGCTGAAGTGATTCAAGCACAAAAGCAACAAGTGCTATCCGAGGCGCCGGTCGCCGAACGACTACTCCCCGATCATGTTGTTGCAGAGCAAAGTGACGATGCCAGTCAGGTTGAACCGGGGCGGCTGGGTGCGACGGTCGACAGTGGTGTGGATGCTCGCGTCTCGCCCGAAGAAACATACAAAGAGACGTCACGGCTTGTTCAGGCCGCCATTTCAACACGAAGGTCACTCTTCGGTTCAAGATTCTTCAACGAAGTGGTTGGCATCGGCATCCAAGCGTCGGATGCTCTCCACCACGCTCATGAACACGGGATCGTTCACCGCGACATCAAACCTGGCAACCTGATGATCGACCGTTCTGGTAAGACCTGGGTGACGGACTTCGGTTTGGCTCGCATCGAAAGCGACGCCAGCATGACGATGACGGGTGATGTTCTCGGGACACTGAGGTACATGGCTCCTGAGCAGGCTTTGGCCAAACGCATTGTCGTCGATCAACGAGCGGATATCTACTCTTTGGGCGCAACCCTGTATGAACTATTGACGCTGCGTCCGGTCTTCGACGGAGTAAGTCGCGAAGAGTTGTTCAAGCAGCTCACGTTCGAGGAACCAAAACCCCTTAGCTACTTCCAGCCGGGTGTGTCCACCGATCTGGAAACGATTGTCCTGAAAGCCATCTCGAAGAGCCCCGACGAACGATACGCAACCGCCGCGGAACTTGCCGATGATCTCCGTGCGTTTCAGGAAAGCAGGCCTATCAAGGCAAAGCCAATCTCGATTTGGCAACGGTCGCAAAAATGGGCGATGCGACATCAAACACTCGTGGTGGCATCGGCAATCGTCCTCTTGGTCGCAGTGTTTGCACTGACAGGCTCAACGATCGCAATTTCGTTTCAACAGTCGCAGACCCAAGCGGCGTTGACTGAAGTCCAACAACAGAAAAAGCGTGCGGAGGAGCACTTCAGTCAAGCGCGTGAGGCAGTGGATACGTATTTGACTCGCGTCAGCGAAGACCAGCTCCTGAACGAACCCGGCCTACAACCCCTGCGTCGGGACCTGCTCGAACTAGCGTTGGACTATTACGAGCGGTTTGTCGAACAGCGCGGAGACGACTCGCAGCTACAGGCTGAATATGCCGAGGCCATGGACCGTGTGGTAGAGATTCGAGACGCCTTGGGCACCGATCAGAGTATTGTTGCAGGACTTTATTCGCGAGCACTCGAGATTCGTCGTCGCCTATTTGAAGAAGATCCGGAGAACGAAGAGTTGCGTCACTCCCTAGCACAGAGCTATCTGCGCAAGAAGACTTACAGCGGAATAAAATACGACGAACAACTCGACTACTTTGGACGAGCCGTCGAGTTGACTCGGCCACTCACGGCACCAAAGCATCGCCTGACTTTGGCCCACGCACTAGCGGACTTGGCCGGTGTGCAAGTCTACCACTTTCGAAACGTCGGTGGCGTCGAAAAGATGGCGGTCGCTCATCGGCACTTGTCAGAAGCGATCGACATCTACGAGGAAACGCAAGACCAGAACGTCGTTGACGGACCGTTTCTCTCTCTTCCCAGGTCGTATCAGGCCATGGCGAATTGGCACTTCCTCATGGGGAATTCAGACGAAGCGAAGCGTTACGATCTCGAAGCAATGGATCAACTCGAACGCCTGGCCGAAGCGTTCCCCGAGAATATCAAGGTTCAACGTGCTCTTGCATCGAGCTCCCAAGACGCGGATCAAAAAATTGAAGTATTGGAAGCGTTGGCCAAGAATAACCCATTTGCCCCTGGTTTCCGACTGCAGGTGGCACAAGCTCATCGCTACAAGGCATTTTCGCTTCAACACGCAAGCAATGCAGAAAGATGCGTCGAGTCATTTACGACTGCCCTTCGTATGCTTGAGGCGTTGGTAGAGTCACACCCCCAACGAGAGGAATTCAAAAACGAGCTCGCCGTATCACATAGGCATCTCGGGTCCGCATTGATAGCTGTAGGCAAGCTCGACGAAGCAATTGAAAACTGCCATTCAGCCATCGAGATTCTTACCGAAACGGGTGCGTTTAGCGGACAACTCGGTGATGCATACTGGCTTCTAAGTCAGTCGCATGAGCAGGCAGAACGATGGGATGAAGCGATCGACGCACTCAGGAGCTGCATTGAGGTCCGAAACAAGAGCGAGCTATCTGATCAACAGCTTCATTTTCAAACTGCCGGGGCGGACCGTCACTACGAGTTGGCAAAGTTACTGCTCAAAACCGGGCGGATCGAGGAAGCCATTGTCGAGTACCAGCGCAGTTTTTCGATGCTGGAGGACAATTTATTCGTCGACAAGATTGATGGAACGCCCGAACAGATCGTCCGGGCTCGTATCGCCTACGCCTACAATCGTTGTGAGTTCGCACTCGATCTCCATGAGCTGCATCGCGAGATCGAAGCCGCGAGCGCCCTGGAGCAGGCCATTAACTCGATGGAACCCCTCTTCGACGACGAGACTACGAGGCCGTTCGCGGTAATGACCAGCTCCAAACTGTTGACAGCAGTTGCCGGGCGCGCGTCGAATCCGGCTCATGTTTCCACGCTCAGGCAACTTTTACGCGAGAATATTGACTCTGAATTGGAGAAAAGGCGGAGGCTGACGGAGACGGATGGATGGGACAACTGGAATAAGATCGCGTTTCGAGGATTTGGCGGGGTCAACTGGAAAGGGGCCGACCGGGAGGCACGGCTGGCGGTCAAGTTTGCTCCCCATGATCCCGATCACCTTTTAGGAACGGCACCGCTTTTGTTACTGGCTGGAGAGACGGCAGAGTATCGTCAGCTTTGCCATCGACTGCTCAATGCGCCTCCAAACGCTTCCCCTGAGGAGCAATTTCGCGTCGAGAACTGGACCGTGCGACTCTGCGGCCTCGATCGAGAAGCAGCTGGGGATGCTGATCGCGTGTTGGCCTTGGCAAGGAAAAGTATGACCTTGGCCAACGACAAGTCCTATTGGTTCGTTTGCGGGCTGGGACGAGCTTACTATCGTGCCGGCCAATACGAGCAAGCCGTGGAGACTCTCACGCAAGCGTTAACCCTAAAACCGGAGTCGGCGGAGCCGCTCATCTGTCTAGACCTGGCCTTGGCCAGTCACTATTGGGGGCGCGGCGAAGAGGCAAGCAAGTGGTATCAACGGGCAGTCGAGCTATTGCAAGCAGACGGACTACGATACATGTACAGGCACGAACGTGCGGAAACCGCCGTCCTCCGCCACGAAGCGGAGCAACTATTTGGAAAGGGAAGCTCTCGCGGGCCGTAACTGACATTTCCTCCGCGCTATGGTCATATTTCATCATGGCACAACGTCGTGCCAAGGCCGGCGAGGGGTTTACCTTTCCAGTGCGACGCACAAAGTTCGAGAACAAAGTTACGCCGTTAAATCGACAACTACTTTGAGCTCGATCGCTGCAACTGGCGTTCGTACACAATGTGGGCGTGTCCTTGGTCAGTTGCGAGGCTGGCTTGCCAAGTCTATCGAGTTTCCTTCCGGAGACCGATGCGAGTTTCGCAACTTGCTAAGCTGCTGAGGCTGGACCAACCGACAGCTCGAAGGAGTCTTCGAAACTGCGGTCGGTGGCGGACACCTCAGCTAGTTGCGATCGGACGCAACTCCGGTCGGTTGGTCCAGCCGCTGCGCCGTTGGGATACTCCGAACTGACGGCGGTGGCGCGACCGCTGCGCCAGCTAATTTCCATTTCCGGTGGCGGGCGCGAACACCACCGCTAGATGCGCACCGGCGAAATCCTGTGGAATCTTGCCTCACGGGTCGATTCATGCCACGATGCACGTCATCAATTCGACCACACAACTTCCGTGCAAACCTTTGGCGATAGCGAGATGATGGGCACACTTCGTAGCAAGGTCAACGACAGGGCTTGCTGGCAGTGTCCTCACAGTATCAGCAGACTATGGAGTACGACTTGCGACTTCACTTTGAGCCTTCTCCAGCGACCGTTTCGCTTCATCATGGAGAAGTTTAAGCGTCAACCGACGGTTCCATGCGGGCGGGTTAACATCATCGCTGAGCTCCGACTGGCGTTGTGCATCAGCTTTGGCCAGCCACTGTTCGGCTACCGTAATGTTCTTTAACCGAAAATGCGCCATGGAAAGAAAGTAATAGGCGTATGCAGGTGATGATTCTATTTTGGGATCGGAACGATCGTGGTTTCGCGCGGCTTGACTCAGATACTTGATGGCTGACTGCGTCTGATTGTTCCGGAACAACAGCGTCCCTAATGACTGGAGGTAATTGGGGGCCAGCGGATCCGAGTCCACCGCCCGCCGTGCCAGCGATATGGCAGGCGCAAGATCGCTCAAGGCCTCTGGAGACAGAGCACACGTCCAGGCAGCCCAAAAACCGGCTGCAGCCTCTTCGCTGACGGCGAAGCGATTAATCATTTCGTTACAGCCCACGCGATACGCTTCAATGTTTCCCGCACCTAGCTGGGCAAGGGCGGCGACGTAGTGACCGTATGGTTCTTTGGGAAACAACTCCTTGCCTTTTTCAAAATCGGCGATTGCTTCGTTCCATCGTCCCAATTCGGCAAAGGCATGGGCTCGACATGCACCGCGAGTCTCCCAGTTGTGAGTATTGCCTGGATCAAGGTCGATCGATTTGGCAAAGTCGAGGAGGGCACGCTCGGGATTGTTCAACTGCATATAGAGATGGCCACGGTCGTGATAGGCGACGTCAGTGCCCGTGCGCTCGACAATCTGTGTAGCAATACTCACGAGTCCTTCGCGAAACTCCTCCGGGGTCTCCAAGAGGTTTTCCGTTGGCCGCCAAATAAACGTATCTCCGAGGGCGACGGCCTTGCGGTAGTCAGTCAGCGCAGCGTCGTAGTTCTTAAGTTTGAAATGAGCGCTCCCCAGATGGCGCCTTCCCGTAGCATCTTCGATAAGTGATCTAGCTGCGCGATAGAGATCGACAAGGGCTTCTTCATAGCGCCCAAGCTGATAGAGCGTTCTGCCTCGCCACACCCGTGCAACATAGTAATTGGGCGCTAGCTCAATTGCCCGGTCAAGGTCTGCCATCGCCTGGTCGTAGGACCCCATCTCGTAGTGGATACTGCCGCGGGTACACCAATGCCCACTTACGTTGGGTGCTAGGCTGACCGCGCGGTCGGAGTCAGCAAGGGCAAGTCTTTCGTTTCCTAGTTCGAAGTGGGTGTAAGCGCGATATGACCATGCCAAACTGTTGTCCGGTTCGAGTTCGATCGCGATGTCGAGATCGGCTAGCGCTTCCTCATATCGATGCAGTTGGATATAGCTATTGCCACGGTACGCGTAATGGGGAGCCGAATTCGACTGCACATCGCTGAGTTGCTTCATGTGGGTTGTGTAGTCACGGATTGCCGATTCCCAATTACCTAGGCCCCAGTGAATATTGGCTCTGAACAGGAATAATTCCGGGTTGTCCGGCTGTTCTTTCAACAGCACATCGTAGAAATCAAGTGCATCAGAAAGGAAAGAAGCCTGATATCTCTGCAATTGAGGTTCGCCCCCGACCATCAGCAGCGCCCTCAGATACAAGTCGACTAACTGTTGCATGCTGGCGTCGGCGCGTTGCAGGGCCTCTGTGCGCTCTTCGAGGGCTCTTGCCTTATCGTTGCGTTCCTGGGTGATGACAAGATTGCTCCAGATGAGCACGCCGAACGAGACGATCGCAATGGTCGCAGCCGAAGCAGCCACCCCGATCGAGAGCGCCCTGTTCCGCCTTGCCCATTTCACCAGCTTGGTGAACTTTGTCGGCGGTCTCGCTTCGACCGGCTCGCCGCCGAGATAGCGCTGAATATCTAGCGCCAGTTCATTCGCCGACTGATAGCGGTCGTCACGGTTTTTTTCGAGCGCTTTCATGACGATCCAGTCGAGATCGCCTCGCAGGGTGGAGGCAAGTTTGCGCCGCTTCAGCTCTTGCTCACGATGTATCTCCAGCGTTGAGTCGTCGGCTGCCTTGAGCGTGCTGAGCCGCATACTGGGACAGGGGGGATCGACCTCGCAAATCATCTGCCGTGTTCCATCGATGCCCGCCTTGGAAAGTTCGTCGCGATCAAAGGGCGTGGTGCCGGTAAGCAGCTCGTACAGGAGCACGCCCAGGGAATACACATCGCTGCGTGTGTCGACGTCGATGCCGTACCGGTCGGCTTGCTCGGGACTCATGTAAAGCGGCGTGCCGATCAATTGGCTGAATTGTGTGTAGAGCGTGCGCTCGGTCAGCTCTTGCGTCAGCGCCTTCGCCACGCCGAAGTCGATCACTTTCACGACAGGCTCACCATCGCGGTGAGTGACATGTGCATTTGAAGGTTTCAAATCGCGGTGGATGATTCCCTTTTGATGCGCATGCTGAACCGCTTGGCAGAGGTCGATGAACAATCGCAAGCGATGTTCGATGGAGAATTCGTGTTTCTCGCAGTACTCGGTTATCGGCAATCCGCGTACCAGGTCCATGACGAAGTACGGGTGGCCTAGCTTAGTCGTCCCAGCGTCCAGCACGCGGGCGATGTTGGGGTGATCCATCATCGCCAAAGCCTGGCGTTCGGCTTCGAAGCGGGCGATCACCTCACGAGAGTCCATGCCTGGGTTGATGACCTTTAGGGCCACCCGCCGGCGGACCGGCTCGATTTGCTGGGCCATGTACACCGTGCCCATGCCACCGCGGCCGATCTCTTCGAGTAGCTTGTAGCGATCGATCAGTGGGTGCGTGGAGACGTCGAACAGTGGACCAACGCTGAGTGATTCAGCACCGTTGGGTTGGTCGCTGGCGAGATTCGGATTGAGCCGCTCAACCGCCTGGCTGAACAGTCCATCATCGGCCAACTCTGATTGCAGCAGCGCCTCGACCTCAGCGCGCAGCGCGTCGTCGTCGCGGCACGCCTCGTCGAGAAACGCAACCCGCTGGCGTTGATCCTCAATGTCAAGCGCTGAAAACAAGATCGACTTGGCTGATTGCACCGACGACTCCGCTTGTGTTGTGGTGATCTCCAATGTCAGCCCAACTAGTATAACCGACCGGCGTCAACCGTGGTTGCACCAGAGCTAGGCGACATCCTCCGCTTCGATTTCCTCCAGGATTTCATTGAATCGAGCAAAGCTGATGTCGTCTTCACCGCCGAAGTAAAGGTCCTTGCCGCGACCGCCCAGCAGCCAGTCGACCGACTCGTCGTCGAAGACCGTGGCGTTTTCACCTTCGGCGATCAGAAAGATCTCTTCATTCTCTCGATCGTCGAACGTCACGCCCAAATCGTTGCCCGTGATATTTTCTACCCGCTCGGTGTAGCTGCGACTGGAGGTCCACTCGGCCATGATCAGATCAAGCGCACCGCGGTCATTGTCGAAGGCCGTGGTACCCGAAATGAGAATGTCCGAACCGCCCTCACCAAAGATTAGATCTCCGCCTGTGCCGGCAATCATGAGATCGCGGCCACCTCCGCCAAACAGCAAATCATAACCGTCGCCGGCAAGCAACACGTCGTTGCCACTGCCGCCTGCCAAGAAGTCGTCGCCATTGCCGGCGTCAATGGTCGCGTCGACGTGGACTCGTCGTGAGACAAAGCCCAGGTCGTCGCCATCGCCGAGGTACATCTCGATCTCGCTGACCGACTCGTCATCGAACGATTGCCAATCCCAGCCACTGCCGTCCAACCGAGAAAGCACTTTGTAGTCGCCGCTGGACCAACTGCGGAACACCTTTACGAAGTCATGGCCGCTCGTGCCCACGATCTGAAGAACCCCGTCTTGCTCGCCCAGGCCGGAAACGACCGACGTGGTCGTGGCCACGTCCTGGCCAGAATCATCGTCGGTCAACGTCACCGTGACGGTGAAGATGCCTCCGTGGGCATAGACGTGATCGCCGGTGACGGTGCCGGCCAGTTGGTCAACAACACCTGCTGAACTTGTTCCATCACCCCAGTCGATGGTCGCGGTGTGGGTATCGAGGACGCCCACATCGGTGAAGTCGGCCGAGAAGTTCACCAGTTCGCCTGCAGCGGCGTCGCCGACCTCAGTCGAGTCGGTCGTCACGTTGGCCAGCACGGGTGCCACGTTGTTAACCGTCACTAGCAACGTCTGGACGCCGGTGCCCCCATCGGCGTCGCTGACGTTGACCGTCACGGTGTACGTGCCGTCATCCTGGTATTCATGTTGCAGCGCAAAAGTGTTGTCGGCAGCGAGTGCGAGCGCCTGAACACCCGAACCATCGCCGTAGTCAACCGTGGCCGTCCAGCCTTCGTCGCCTTCGATCAAGCTCGTCGCGAGCGGACCGGTTTCGGCTGGCTCGCTGCTGGATTCGGTGGTCGCAGTTGAGGTTGCCGCGGGGATGATTGCAGGGCTGATTGCGTAGAGTCTCGCTGGTTCAGTGCAATCAATCCCGCCCGCTTCAATCCAGAGAGCATTAGTCATAGATGCGTCGCCTGTGCCTCCGCTGGAACCGTCGTCGGCCCAGTCGTCGCAAGCCTCACTAGTGAAATCGCCACTTGGAACACTCCCGGTCCAGACAACATTGGATGTAACCGCTAGACCAAATTCATCAAATGCAATTGGATTCTCTATTGAACCATCCCAAAGATCAGCGGAATCGCTGGCAACGAGTTCCCCTGCGGTATTGAAAATTTGTGAGCTAATTGCGAGACGATCTCTGGCACTGCTTCCGGAATCAGAGAGCAGCGCTTTGTAGATGATATCGATGCCATTCCAGTTCGGGAGCAAACCCGCTGCATGGGCTGCCGCGTTCACTTGCCAATCGGCGCCTGCTAGCCCGCTGATGGTCCCAGCAGCCGGTGGGAAGCTTCCATCACCCGAAATCTCGAACACTTCGGACGTAACGAAGATCAAATGGTACGGTTCTGCCGGCTCGGTTGAATCGCCAACCAAAAAACTGGTGCCGTCATTGGCAGCGATGATCTCGTTTGCGGCTCCATCCTTAGCCGTAACAAAAACAAAATACTCACCAGCGGCGAGCGCTGCGGTGGTGTAGGTGTTGGAAGTGAGCCCCGCGGCCGTAACGACCGGAGTTAAGCCATCAGGCGTGCTGGAGATCACCACGTCGTAGGAAACCGCGCCGCTAGAGGCTTCCCAAATAATCTGGGGCGTCGCGGTCGCGTCGCCTTGTGGACTCAAAATCGAGAACGCTGTCGGTGTATGGAAACTTCCATCGCCGGGATCGGTAAACGAACCTGACCCAAGCCAGGTGTCGCCTTCGTCGATCGTGGCACCAGTACCCAAATCAACGACCGGCGCGACATTGTTGACCGTGACGGAGAGTACTTCGAAGCCAATCGCACCCGAGTCGTCGGTGACGCTGACGGTTACCGAATACTCGCCACTGTCGCCATACGTGTTTTCAAGCGAAAAAGTCTTGTCGGGATTGAGCACGAGCGGCTGCGAGCCCGAGCCATCGCCGTAGTTGACCGTAGCGGTCCAAGTGTCGTCGCTAGGATCGGTGAAGCTGCCGGCGGCGGTAAACGTCTGGCCTTCGTCGAGAACCGTCGTCGTGGGAGCGATCGACACGGTGGGAGCAACGTTGTTGACGGTCAAATCAAACTCAACACTGCTTGCTTCACCTTGGAGATCCGTCGCGGTGATTGTGATCGCGGTGGTGGCCAACTGATTGGTCGAATTGAACGACCAACTCCAGGTACCGTCGCCGTTGTCTTGCACGTCGCCCGACGATGCACTGAGTGTGACGATATCCGTAGCGTCAGCATCGTTGAATGTCCCGCTGTTCTGTGCGGTGGTGCCTTCGTCGACCGACACTCCGGCAGTATCAACGGTGATCGTCGGCGCTTGATTGCCCCCTAAGCAGGACGGGAGACCGGTTAGGAAAGGATCCGCATCGACATTGCCACTGTAGGAGTCGCCCGCGCCGCCCAAGTTGGCGGGCCCGCTAGGGGCTCCCCAGAAGTTGTTCTCGGCAGCGACTGACGCGGCCACAACGCTGTCCACTCCGGTCGAGTTGCCGGCAAGGTGATTGTCGAAAAGCGTCAGTCCGGCAGTTGTTCCGTCGACGAGCACGCCACGGTTGTTGTCCAGTATCGAAGAGCACTGCAACTGATTGCCAGCGGAACTGGTCACTTGGACCCCAACCTCGCGATTACTGGAGGTGAGATTCGTGATCGTGTTGGCGCTTCCGCCGACCAGCCAGAGTCCAACACCCGCGGTCCCGCCTACCTGCGACAGGTCGAGACCGTCGATGGTCGAGTTGGTGATGTTCTCCAATCGCAATCCAGCTCGCAAGAAGTCCGCGCCTGCCGTGGAGACATCAATGTCGAAGTTAGTCGCGTCGAGCGTGAGGCCATCCATGTTTTTCAGCAGCACGCCGCCGCGGCTGTTTGAAAAGTCATTCGAGTCGACCACGAATTGCGTGTCATTCTCGATATGCAGACCATATTGCCCGGTTCCGGCCAAGATATCGGAAAGGTCGTTGGATACGTACTGGTTGCCCAGACCTGTGCTATTGGCAAAGATCCCGCGCAGTGATCCAGAGGCGTCGTTGGATTGGATGAGATTTCCTGACGAGCTGCCGTTAATCCGGATACCGGCAGATGTCGCGGAGGATACGTTGTTCGTGACAATCGTATTGTCAGACGAGTTGGTAATCTGGATTCCATCTTCGCGATTGGTGGCTGCGACGTTGGTCACCGTGTTGTTGTCGCTGTTTACGATCCAGAGTCCAACTCCCGCAGCGGTGCCGGCTTGAGAGAGATTCAGCCCATCAATTGACGAGTTGTTTACGTTTTCGAGGCGCAGAGCGGCGCGAAGAAAATCCTTGCCGGCAGTGGAGACGTCGATATCGAAGTTGGTCGCGTTGAGTGTAAGCCCATCCATGTTCTGCAGCAGCACGCCGCCGCGACTATTGGTGAAGTCGTTTCCAGCAACGAGGAAATCCGTATCGTTCTCGATGTGCAGTCCGTATTGCCCTGTTCCGGCGAGAATGTCGGACAGATCGTTGGAGACGTACTGATTGCCCAATCCGCTGGATTGGGCGTAGATGCCGCGCAGCGACGCGGAAGCGTCGTTGGCTTCCAGGAGGTTTCCGCCGGAAAATCCGCGGAGGTTGATGCCTGCGGAGCCAGCGCCGGAAACGTTGTTGTTTCGGACCGTGTTGTTACTGGATTCATCAAGCAAGATTCCGTGGGAACGATTTGTGGCGGTTATGTTTTCGACGAACACATTTTCGCTATCGTACAGCAGCACGCTTGTTCCCGTTGGCGTCGAGCCTCCCCAGGAAAGATCGAGACGGTTGAGCACAGCGAAGTCGACACCAAGCAGATGCACCGCCGTACCGGCGGCATCGGCGATGGCGAAGTCGGCGAGCGTAACGTTATCGGCCAATACACTAAGTGCGATGCCTGTCACACCTGCAGCGTCAATGGTGACGCCGGCCTGACTGTCGCCATCGATTACCGCTTCCTCGGTAATGTCAGGCAGTGCCGATGTGAGCTGTATCGTTGGCGTGCCGGGGATCGCAAACGTGATCGTATCGAGACCGGGTGTGGAGTTGGCGTTGAGAATTGCTTCACGCAGCGTGGTGACGCCATCGTTGGCGTCTATGGTATCGAGAGTTGAGGTGACAACAAATGGCTGGGCAGGATTGCCGAAGAGATACGCGGCGCCAGAGTTCGAGGCGATCGTATCATCTCCGATCGCACCGACCACGAGCTGACCATCCGACATGGCAACGGACCAACCGAATTGATCGCCTGGATCAGGTGTTGGATTCTCAATCGATTGGATGAGCCCCCCGGTTGTTACATCAAACAGGTGAACGGCTCCGGAGTTGCCAGCGCCAACATCGTCAAGGCTCTCACCCACTGCGATCATGTCCCCAGACACGGCAACTGACAGGCCAAATTGGTCACCAGACGCCGGAGTGGGATTGCCGATGGTATGTAACAGATTTCCTGTGGTTGCATCGAAGAGATAGGCACCTCCCGTATTGGCTCCGTTAACATCATCCTTAAGCGCGCCGATCACAACATCGTCCCCAGTAACTGCGACTGAGAATCCGAAGAAATCAGACGCTTCGGGAGTAGGGTTGGCGAATGTGTGCAGCAGGTTGCCCGACTGCAGATCGAACAGGTAAGCTGCCCCAGCATCCGTAGCGCCGGTGTCGTTACGGTATGCACTAGTGAGTACCCGATTGCCTGACACAGCCACTTTGTTGCCGAAGCGGTCATCGGTACTCGGACTTGGATTTACGTAAGTCTGCAAATGGGCACCAGTCGAAGCGTTGAAGAGATAGACGACACCCGATCCTGTAGACCCGATTACGACATGATTGCCAGAGATCGCAACGGAATAGCCAAACCTGGCGTTGTTGGCTGGCGATGGATTGTTGATCGACTGCAGTAGACTCCCAGTCGAGGTATCGAATACGTAGACAGAGCCGGCGTCGAACGCACCGGTATCGTCACCGGGCGCGCCGACCACTGCTAAGCTGCCCGAGATAGCCACGGCAGTTCCCTCCGCAAGTCCGCCGAAACGGTCATCCGGCGCCGGTGAAGGGTTGTTCAAGGTATGCAACAAGGTCCCACTAGAAGTGTCAAACAGATAGGCGGCTCCAGAATCCGCTGCTCCTGTGTCGTCGGAAAAGGTGCCGATAAGCGTCGTGTTGCCATCGATAGCGACCGAATGGCCAAAATTGTCATTTGACGCTGGCGTGGGGTTGTCGAGCGTTTGCAAAAGAGACACAGCCGAGAGCAGGTGTCGTTGCTCAAGCGGCTCGAAGGTAAATTGTTCGTTAAGATTCTTGTGTCGATCGGTCCGATGCTTGCGGAACATAGTACATATCCATATTGCGGTGACGAGAAGAGCGGGATCAGACGACGCTTAGATGCGTGAACGGCCTCCGCAAAGACATGCGCAGAAGATGACCTTGTCGTCCCCAAGAATTCCGGAAAAAAACCTGGAAGTTTTCCGGAGTGTTATTTTTTGAGGAAGACGGCCAATCGTGAATGACAGATGCGCCGGGACCTATTCACCGTGTATCGCGAACCAGCGGCGGATGTAATCCCAGTGGCGGTAGGCCACCTTGCGGCTCATGCCGAGCATCCGACCCGCTTCGACCACGGATGGGCCGGCGAAGAGAAGGAGCTTTAAAAGTTCGGCGGATTGGGAGTCTTCATTTTCCAACCGGCTGATGGCTTCGTCCAGATCAATCAGCAAGTCCGGGTCCGCCGGCAAGCTCGGAATCTCGTCACCTAGCGAGAACTTCTCATTCTCACCACCCCGTTTGAGGGCCTGCTTCTTGCGAGCGTGGTCAACCAGAATCCGCCGCATCGCTTCAGCGGCCGCTGAGAAGAAGTGCCCACGGCTTTCCCAGTGTTGGGCTGTTTCGGCGTCGACGAGTCGAACGTACGCTTCGTGCACAAGCGCGGTTGCCGAGAGGGTGTGATCGGCACGCTCCTGCCCCATCTTCGCCGCAGCTAACCGGCGCAGCTCATCGTAGACAGCCGGAAACAAGTCCTGACCTGCTCGGGCGTGCCCATCTTGAATCTGCTGCAGGATCAGCGTGACGTCGGTCATGATCACCAGTTTAACCTGCGATACCTGGTGATTCCAAGAAGGTGCTAATCGCCGATCTTGTAGCCTAAAGAGCACCCCACGTGAAGCTTCATGAGATCAGCATGAAAACGCTTATAACAGGGCTTCCCTAGTCCGATGAGTAGCACCACGTTCGCCCAGAAATCTGTCCCGACGACTTCGACTTGCGCGTGGTGGGCTAAACGCCTTCTGGTGGGAAGTTGCGCTCAACCTCAGGTGTCGTGATCGCCGCCTGCAGTTGCGCGATGGCGTGAAGGCAGCGACATTGTGTCAAAGAAGGCGTAGTTCTATCTAGGGCCGATTTTGCATTGAAGGAATGGCGACCGCTGCTTTCGGCCCAATACCTACCGCCCAGGGTCAGGCTGATCATGGCCTCGTATAGCGCCGTAACGCTGAAACAGACCTTACTGAGCCGTGTATTCACCGGTTTAGAAGGTGATCGCTCCAGTCGAGCTGCGCACCAGCTTACACTTGGCCGATTTGAGGTCATGGTGGCAAGGTAAATGATGTCGACTTTCCAGTGTCTTTGGGCTGACCGTTCAAGTGCAGTCTGCTCCATCCGCAAATTTCTCCAGATTCTTTGGCGTGCCGTGTGTTATCCTGGTTCCTACTCTTCTGAGGAGATGTGTTTCGTGTCCGACCTACCGAGTCATTGTGACCCAGAACGCCAGATTCAGATGGCGCGCTCGGGACTTGAGCGCGCCCTCGAGGAACTGCTGATTCGCTATCGGCCGTACCTCAAACTATTGGCACGACTTAAGCTCAACCCGCAGCTTCGTTCTCGGTTGGACGATTCCGATTTGGTGCAAGAAGCCTGCATCTATGCGCATCGCGACTTTGACAAGTTTCAGGGTGACACAGAGAAAGAATTTACTGCATGGCTCCGGCAGATCATGGCAAATTTGGCCGTAAATTGTGTCCGCGATCAACAGCGGCAGTGTCGCGATGTACGGCTGGAGCGCCGACTGCATCGCCTGTTTGACGAGTCTTCGCAGATGATGGAGCGGGCGATGGCCGATTCGTTTTCTTCACCTAGTCGAAATGCCCGCAAAAGGGAGCGGGCTGTACTCTTGGCCCACGCGCTTCAAGAGTTGCCAGCCGATTCCCGCGAGGTTCTGGTTCTTCGTGAGTTAGAAGGAAAGTCGCTGTCGGAGATCGCTCAGCAAATGGACCGTAGCGTGAATGCGGTTCAGAAACTGTGGGCGCGTTCTTTGGTTCAACTCCGTCGACATCTCCAAGCTTCTCTTGAACTCTCATGACCTCAAAGACGTCCATTACAAGAAGACACAACGGCACGTCCAAACCATCGTCGACTAGATCCACTGATGGCCGCATTGCCTCAGCGCTCGAAGAGTACGCTGCTGCCATCGAGGCAGGTCATCCGCTCAGCAAAGAGGACCTACTGCTGCGCTACGCAGATATTGCAGATGAATTAGTGGGTTGTCTCGACAGCCTCGAGTTCATCCATCAAGTGGCGCCACAATTGGATGATTGCGAGATGCTCCGCACGGAGAAAGACGAATCCACAATTCGTCCGTCAGCAACTCTGGGTGATTTTCGCATCGCACGCGAAATTGGCCGTGGTGGAATGGGGGTAGTTTATGAGGCAGAACAGCTTTCACTAGGTCGCGACGTAGCACTAAAGGTACTGCCATTTGCCACCATGCTCGACAAGCTGCAACTAAAGCGTTTCAAAAACGAAGCCCGCACTGCTGCGACGCTCGATCACCCGAACATCGTGTCCGTATTCTCAGTGGGAGAAGAGCGAGGCGTGCACTACTATGCGATGCAACTCATCGAAGGTCGAAGTCTTGCGGAAGTCGTTGCCGATGTGAGAGTGGCGGAGGGTGAAGACCTGCCAGGTGACTCAACGCCAGATCTCCAGTCTTCATGTTCCAAAATTGAGACCCGCCCCTTCGCCGGCCTCTCGACGCTTCCAGACTCGAATTCCGAGGATTACTTTCGCGCGGTAGCTAGTCTAGGTGTTCAGGCGGCCGAGGCATTGGATCACGCTCATCAGCAGGGCGTCATTCACCGAGATATCAAACCGGCAAACTTGATGATTGACGCCGAAGGCAAACTGTGGGTGACCGACTTTGGATTGGCGCGGCTGGAGACTGACGCGGGGATGACGATGACAGGCGATTTGGTGGGCACGCTCCGCTACATGAGTCCTGAGCAGGCGCTGGCGAAACGTGTGGTCGTGGATCATCGTGCGGATGTCTATTCGTTGGGCATAACGATCTACGAACTGCTCGCGAGCAAGCCGGCATATGATACCGACGACCGGCAGGAGTTGCTGCGAAGGATTGTATTTGAAGAGCCACATCGGCTTCGCCAGATTGATACTCGCATCCCGTACGATTTGGAAACGATTGTTTGCAAGGCAATCGAGAAGAGCCCCGACGATCGCTACGACACCGCAGGCGAACTCGCGCAAGATCTGCAGCGGTTTCTCGCGAATGAGCCAATTCAAGCGAAGCCGCCAACGCTCGTGCAACGCACCGCCAAATGGTCGCGGCGGCACATCGCGGCGGTCTGGTCTGCGGTCGCCGTACTGTCGGCATTTGTAGCGCTGCTGTCGGTCGCTGCAGCGCTGATTGCGGATTCACGAAATGCAGCGGTAGCTGATCGTCTTCACGCTGAAGACCAGAGAAATAGCGCAGTATGGCATCGCAAACGCGCCCAGCGACAGCAGTACTACGCCGAGATCGTCTCCAGTCAAACAGACCTTGCCAACGGCAATCTATCTCGGGTTCAAGAAAAGCTCCTGCGTCACTTACCGCTTGGCAATGAACAGGACCGCCGTGGATGGGAATGGTATTACCTGCAATCACTTTGCCACCCCGAAGAAAGAACGCTCCACAGTTTGAGAACCGCAGTTTGCCCTGCCTGGAGCCCTGACGGACAGTACATCGCCACAGCAGACAATGTCTGGAAGTCTGATACGGGACATTGCGTACGAATACACACGCCCTCACTTAACCTGCGAAAGGCCGTCGCTTGGAGCCCCAACAGTCAGTTGCTGGCTTGGGGAGTCGCTTCGAACGACAGCGCCGTCTACCTTTGGGATCGCGGCACCAACGATATTCGAGAACTCCGCGATCACGAATCGAGCGTCCGGCGCGTAGCGTTCAGCCCCGACGGGAAGCAACTTGCGTCGTGCTCAAACGCGGCCGAGGTTCAAATCTGGGATCTTGATTCCGATCAAGTCGTGCGAAGGATTGAGACGGAAGGGAAGGCTGCAAGTCTCGCCTGGAGCCCTGACGGCGCCTCGCTGGCGGTGGGTACAAAATTTGGACATTGCGTCTGGGACGTGGACGGCGGTGAGCAAATTATGCATCGCCCTAAAAGAGGCGAAGTGAGTGTATCATGGCGGCCCAGCGGCAGCCAACTCGCAGTGAGTACGCCTCACGACTGTCAGATCATCAATTGTTCCGATTGGACCGTGTCCAAGACTATACGTAATTCCCGCAGAGACGCGTCCGACGAAATTGTAGGAATGTACAGAGACCTGGCTTGGAGTCCGTCAGGCGACCGGCTTGCCATTACTAGTCGTTCTAAGGTCGAAATCTGGGACATGGAAAAGAATGAGATCTTGTCGACGCTGGCCGGTCATTACGGTCACGTCTACACGGTCGACTGGAGTCCCGATGGTCGCCGATTGGTAACATCTGATGGACATAGTGAAGTCAAAATCTGGGACCTGCAATCGGCGCATCAGCCGCCGCCCATCGATACCCGTGCGACGGTTCTTCAGCTCCAGTGGTCGACGGGAAAGAACAGGCTTGTTTCTATTGATGACCAATTGGAGATTACGACTTGGGATGTCGACAATGCTAGCAAGATCAATGAGGCGCTGGCCGTCGTGGGCGACGGTGAAGACGCCGGTTTGTTGAACCCCGACGGAAGCCTGCGGGCGCATTGGGTTGGCGATTTCCCCGAACGGACAATCATGGTCCGCAACGCTCGCTCCGGCGCCATCCATTCGGAGTGGCGACCTGCCGAACCGCTCGCCGCGCGCGACTTTTCTTGGGCGCCTGACGGCAAGCGACTGGCAATTAGCGTATTCTCATCAACGTACTACGGACATCGCACCAACACCGCTGGCCTCGAATGCTGGGATGTTAATGAAGAGCGGCGGATCTCGCTCTGGGAACGCGCGACCTTTAAGACGCGGCGTAGCATACCGCCCCCCATATGGTCTCCAGACGGCGCGCGGGTAGCAGTTGAAGGGACTGGAGACTTTGGGGACAACGGTTCGTCATACTGGTCTTCGCATGTACATATAGTTGATATTCCCGCCGGACGACGGCTCCTTAAACGGGCCTTCGGCAATCGGCCGGGATATGGCGGTAGGATCACCTCCCTGGCGTGGAGCGCGGATGGAAAAATGTTGGCGCAAGGGACAACCGAGGGACTTGTCGAGATCATCGACCCACGCTCGCCCGACGATGTAGTACATTGCCGGGCGCATGCGGCGGCTATCACGGCATTGGCCTGGAACCCGGATGGTCAGCGGCTGGCAGTTGGAGCGTCTGACGGCGCGGTAAAGTTGATCGAGCCGCGTCATGGCAACGAGATCTTGACGTTTGACGTTGGAGGCGACGGCTGCTCCCAACTCGCCTGGACTTCTGACGGCAAGCAACTTGCCGCCGCCAACAAGGAGGGCGTGATCCATTGCTGGGACGCCGCGCGGGGCTATCAGTTTTCGCCAGACGGCGATCGGCGCGGCGAGCTGGCGTGGATGTACTATCGTTTGGCGGACGAGGCCGACGACGAGTTGAGACTTGATTGCCTGAGGCGAGCTGTCCAGCTCGCTCCCAAGACTCTCGGCTACCGCTTCATGCGCGGTCAGTGTCTCGCTCGGCTTGGCCAGTACGATCAAGCAGCAGCTGAATTTGCAGCGATGGCCCCCGGCCCCATCTCCCACGGAATGTGGACGGCGATGCGGCAAGCTTATGCGCTGCTGGGAGCCCGCGATATCGCCGCATTTCGACAGCAGCAAGAGTTGATGGTTAATGCCGGATGGCAAACCGAAGTCTGGAGCAAACGGATTTACCCGGCTTGGTTGGGGGCGTTGGTTCCAAACGCGACCGCACATTTCGCCAAAAGCGTAGACGCTCCGATCTCGAGCGATGATTGCGATGAGTTGGTACGCGGCGCCATGTTGTATCGCTTAGATCGCTTTGCCGAGGCAAGTCAGACGCTCGCGGCGTTTTCAGAATCTCTGGGAGACGCGCCGGACGTGGAAGGCCAACATAGGCGGGCGTGTTGTCTTTACTTCTTTGCTATGACGCGCCACCGAATGGGACATGATTTTCAAGCGAGACGTCTCCTGAAGCAAGCCAACCATGCCACCAGCGCAATCCCGAGGACGGGTGGAAGCCCCTGGAGCTGGGGTTGGGAGCGGCAAGTGGAATTGTCGACCCTCCGCCGTGAAGCCGCGGCAATGATCGGCGAATGGAATGACAACGACGACGAGCCGAGACAGTATCGGCGCGCTATGTGACCCCGATGCGGCACAGAATTTTTTTCTTTGGCGTCCTCCTGCCTTGTTCGGTTCCTAACTGCTTAAGGGCAAACCTCCGGCTCATCGCAGTTGCTTCATTTCATCGACTCTGGAGATGTAGCCGAGGTACTGTCTCTATGCATTTAGACCAAATGCAGGGCACCGCCACAGTGTCTTGATGGAGAGATCCGGATCATTGGGCTGCGCTTTTGTGTCAACGTAATCTTTCCCGTGATTACTTGAGACCTTGACCACTTACCTCGTCAGCTGGGAGATTCATCGCCATGACTCTGTTCCGTACCTGTCGTCAGCCCCGTGCTGGAAAGAATCTTCGTTCCATATCAAAAAGCCGGAGTCGTCTTGTCAGCAACTTCAACCGCAGGACAAGGTTTGAATCACTAGAGGATCGTCGGATGTTGGCTGCGGGTGACCTCGATCAAACCTTTGGCTCCGGAGGAATTGTTACTACGGCGCTGCCAAACAACCCCGACCTAGGTGCTGGTACAGCGATCGCGCAACAAGCCGATGGAAAACTGGTTGCGGTTGGTTTCTCCCGCACAGCGAACTTTTCCGATTTCGATTCGGTCATCGCCCGTTACAACTCGGATGGAACTCTCGATTCGAGCTTTGGCGGCACTGGAGTCATTCTGACCGATATCGTCGGGCGCGAAGGCAAGACCAATGATGTCGCAATTGATGCTGACGGAAGGATTCTTGTCGCAGGAGGCCGTGACAATTCATTCGTGCTTGCCCGCTACCTAAACGATGGAACGTTGGACACCACTTTCGCGGGCACGGGAATCTCTAGAACGATCAGTTCTAACGCGCGAGGCATCAACGCCATTGAACTGCAACCAGATGGCAAAATAGTTGCTGCGGCGACCAGTTTCTTCGGAGCCGCGGGAGCAACGGGTGGCGATGTCACCGTGTTGCGGTACAACGCGGACGGGTCCCTAGACACGACGTTTGGTTCCGGCGGCATTGTGACTACGGACTTTGGCGCTCAGTTTGAGATCGCCTCGGGGCTTTCGTTGGACAGCAGCGGCAGAATTGTTGTCGTCGGAACGAGCTCGGATGGCAGCCAACAGCAGATGGTTGTCGCCCGCTACAACTCGGATGGGACGCTCGACTCAACGTTCGACACTGACGGCAAACTTATCGTGGATGTTGCGACGTTTGAGGCGGCCAACGATGTCGTGATCGACGAAAACGGCAAGATTCTCGTCGCCGGCTGGGCCACCCCTGGCGGTCCCGGATTCCATACGCTCCTCCGAATTAACGACGATGGTTCTTTGGACACAAGTTTCGACGGAGACGGCATCGCTCAGAACGCAGGGGCGGGCAATGCGCAGCTTAGGAGTGTGGAGTTGCTTGCCAATGGCAAGATTGTCGCGGTCGGGAGCAACACCGAGACCTTCGTCAGCCGCTGGAATCCGGACGGTAGTCTCGATACGACATTTGGCATCGATGGTAAGGCACAGGTGTCAATTGTCAGTGGAGCGGAAGCCGCCAACGATGTCCTGATTCAGAACGATGGTCGGATCGCTGTGGTAGGCGTCAACTTCAATCCTGACGGAGATCAGGCCATCCTAGGAGTTGCCAGATTCCTCGGAGATCTCCAGCCCGTCACAGTCTCCGGTCGCGTCTACGACGACGCCAACAACGACGGCTCCGACGCCGGAGAAATGGGGCTCGAGGGCCTCGCCGTCACTCTCACCGGAACTGACGACAATGGGACCGTGAATCTCACCACTACGACACTCGCCGATGGCACGTATTTGTTCGAAGACGTGCTTCCGGGCACGTACTCAATTACGACTGAGCAACCAATGGACCTTCTTGACGGCAAGGAAACCGCAGGCATTCTTGGCGGGATGGTCGATAACACGCAAAGTAACAACACGATTAGCGGTGTCGTAATCGGTAGCGATGGCGTTGACGCTACGGGATACAACTTCGGCAACCTGCAACCGGCATCTGCTACAGGTTTAGTCTGGGAAGACTTCGATGGCGACGGTGTTCTCGACTCCGATGAAGTTGGTATCACTGGGGTCACCTTGAACCTGAGTGGTGTGGACGACCGCGGCAACGTGTTAGACCTCTCTACATCTACTGACGCCAACGGCGAATATAGCTTCGCTGGCCTGCGGCCAGGTACATACGATCTGACTGAAGAGCAACCTACGGACTATCCCGACGGAGCTGACTTCCTCGGCACCATCGATGGAGTACCCGTAGGCGACAACTCGGAGAACGACCGCTTCTCAGGTCTGGCTCTTGAGGCGGGCTCCGTTGCGGACAATTACAACTTCAGTGAACTGGCTGCCAGGGGCATTAGTCTAGTTGGTGGTACGCTCCGCATCGCCGGCGGCGATGGCCGGGAAAAAATTTCTGTGAAACAGAAGCACGGTGATCCTTCGACGCTTGTGACAAAGCTGAAGGAATATGGCGCAGGCCCCGCAACGGTCGAAGAGTTTGACGCGACCGGCGTAACGTTGATCCACGCGCTTGGTCGTGGTGAGAACGATATGCTTGTGGTAGCGTCCGCAATCACCACGCCGGCGATCCTCAATGGCGGTAGCGGTCACGACTTAGTTTTCGGCGGCGGGGGCGACGACCTACTGTTGGGCGGCGACGGGCACGACAGTCTGTTTGGAAGAAAGGGAATGGACGAGGTATTTGGCAATGCCGGTAACGACCTGATCTGGGGCAACCGCGACAACGACGTGCTAGATGGTGGTGACGGGCATGACAAGCTATGGGGGTTACTCGGTGATGACGTAATCTTCGGCGGTGCTGGAAACGACGTGCTGTTCGGTGGCTCTGGCGACGACGTAATGGACGGCGGTGATGGAGATGATTTGCTGTGGGGCGGTTCCGGTGACGACACGATGAACGGAGGTGATGGGGATGACATCTTACTTGGAGGCCTGGGCAACGATACGCTTTCCGGCGAAGGAGGCGACGACATCCTCTTTGGTGGGCCCGGCCACGATGACCTTGAAGGAGGGGAAGGGCTCGACTTGCTGTTCGACGGCTGGCACTGGGTATGGGATTAACGGCCATCGCAGCAATACTGTATTCGGGGGCAGTCCATAATCGGCCACGGAAGCCGTTGTGCCGCGATTCATCAATAGCAGTGGTTAATCGAGCGCTCGCTGAGTTCACAATTCCATAGCCGCAGTACGTGGACAAATCTTTGTGATTTTCGCCGCGCCACTTAAGGGCGGCATGCTAAACACCCTCGGGCGGATACAGCAGATAATCGGCGCGGCGGTCTTATCACCGCCATCAATTTGCAAATCCCCGAAGTCACCGCGGTTGCATCGACCGCTGTCTGGTCCGCAAGGAGCTAAGTCACATCGGTGATTTCGACCTCGGCAGGAACCTGGACCAAATCGGCCGCCCGATTCTGGGGGGACGCTCACGACGGGCAGAATCGTTCTGATCCCGGCCGCACATTCTCAATTTTCAGCTGAGCACGGTTCGCAGTTGGAACGAGTACGCTCGCCTCTCATCCATCGGTCCCAAAATCACGCAAAACGGCTGATCGATGTCGCCACGCAACTAGCGGTGGCGCGCACGTCCGCAGCCAGAACTGAATGAATGCCAATCATGGTAGATACTGTGATCAATGACTCTGCAACTAAGCTTAGTGAGCCAAAACCCGCTTTCCGATGAATCCTGAACTAAGTACCTGGAACAGACTGCAGCGGTCTGCATATTCGACAGAGGCTTATCTGGTTGAGGATAATGAAGTGGTGTAGTCAATCGATCGAATTGGATCGTGCAACGAGAAGCTTACGTCCGCTTCGTGACGCGGGTTGACGCAAGAGGGTGTATGCGTGTACACTTACGAGGCCGCAAGGCTATGCATGGTCGAAGCAGTGCGATCACTTGGACGGTTGTTTCCAACTGGAGGTTACGCATTGGCCCAACCACAGAGGTCCGACGCTGAACGCGACAGCTCGGTACGCCGAGGCGGCCTAATCAAGGCTGCCGGTAACAGCCCGCTCACGCAGTACGTGGCAATGCTGGTCTCCGTTCCCGAACACCTAAAGCGCTTGCTCGAGCGCGATGCGGAAGCGATTCGCACCCTGACGGCTCCCGCGCTGTCGGAATCGCTAGTTCGTGGTGAACGTTGGTTTTGGGATCGACAACGAGAGAAACAGACCGGCGAAATCATCTGTTCGCCCCGGATCTGGACACGACGCGATCAACGACGAGTCAATCATAGGCGTGCACTAGAAAGTGGACCATACCCGACCGGTCGAGCGGCCAGATACCTCAATTGGTTGCAGCCTCGTACCGGAGCATCGCTTCACGACCAGTGGTTTCGCCGGGCCCTAAACGAAGCAAGGAAGGATGGGCTGGGAGCCACACTAGTTCCAAAACTTGAGCAGGCCAGCGGTGTCTACGGACGCGTGCTGCATGTGGCCCAGTCATTGTCGCAAGATGAGGGAGTACGGTCGGACTTTGATGAGGCTCACATGGAGCTGATGCCGATCGCTTGCGAGCTAATGGACTGGACGAAAGAACCGCAGTCAAATGAAAACACCACTCAAATGCAGCACGCTAATTCTCCCTCGTCAGTTGACGGGCCGAAGCAGAAGCTGATTGCAGTTCTTACCGAGGGGGTTGCAGATGAACGCATCAACAAAGCAGCTCGGGTATTAGCTAATTCACACCTCTCCGCAAACGACAAGCTTGAGCGCATCGATTCTTTAACGCCTCTTCCACCAACATCATCGAGTGCTGAACTGGGAGCGATGCTCGGCATAACTAAACAAGCGATTCAGAAGACTGATTGGTGGCAGAATAATCGCGCCGGCCTACAAGATGATTTGGTCAACCGTCGCCATTCCGTCCATCGCCAGCGATCAGCTCAAGCTGAGTCCCCAAATCAGCAGTCCTAAAATTGGTCGACACTACCGGCAACCGGTTGCCGGGAAGTTGCCGCCGAAAAATTCTCTAAATATTCCCATCCGCATAGTAAAAGCTTATGCGGCTTCTGCTGTGGGTAATAGGTTACCGACTTTAGTTGCCGGAGCCGGATTGAGGTTAGAGGGCAAGCACACGCTGCCCAAATCAACCTTCCTCCATCGGAGCCAGAGTTATGCAGCCTGCAAACAGTTCACCCCACTTATTGTCTCGCCATGAGGCATCCAGCTATCTGGCGATCTCGCCGCGCAAACTGGATCAACTCGTCGCCGACGGCGACTTACCACGTGTGAAGATCAGTAGTTGCGTTCGCTTTGAACGATCCGATCTTGATGCCTTCATCGCAGCTCGAAAAGCGGCTTAACCCTCATAACACGAGCCCGGCTCGCGGGCTGGCGTTTGCGAGACCGGGCTGAAAGGACCACACGACCATGATTCCATCAAGTCAGAACAATCCCACCAACGGCCAGGACATAGTCACCCTTCAGCGTCTGGAACGAGCGATCACTCGACTTGGCCTGCCATTAGGCTTCGATGGCGATCCACTGGCAGATCAGTTTCCCGAGGCGGACACCCACGAAGATATTCTCGCAGCATGTGACTTGCTGCTGGCGCTTCCCGCCAGACTGCGCAATGCGGATCGAAGACTTGCGCACCGCATGTGCAAAGCTGCGGTATTCGGCAGGACACGCAGGAGCATCCAGTCGGGGAGGGTGGCAGCATGAAGAACTCGCTTGCGAAAACACTCGTCGATAACGAAGTCATAGTCGTCGCACTGCGGCTGTTGATTGAGCCTGGTGGGGTGACCGAACTGAGAGCCCTGGACGCAACGACGCTCTCCGACCCGTGGCCACGAACTTGGTCAGGATACTTCGATGATCCCGAAAAACTCGCTGCGGCAGTGAGTCAGTTGCGATCAGCCAAGGGCATCTACTTCGTACCAAACCCGCTTGAGCCAGCGCTGCTGGCTCGAGCGGCCAATCGGTTACGCAAAACGCCTAAGGGCGAGAGCACCTCCGATGCCCACATCGTGAGGCGTCGTTGGCTCCTGATTGATTGCGATGCCGTGCGTCCTTCCGGGATATCCGCCAGTCACGCGGAGCATACGGCAGCCATCGAGCGGATGCGGCAGATCGACCTGTACCTGCATGATTTGGGCTTCCCCGAAGGAATCCACGCCGACAGCGGAAACGGTGCGCATCTGCTGTATCGTATTGATCTACCGGCTAGCGACGGAGGACTAGTGCAACGCGCCTTAGAGTCGCTGGCCGCGAAGTTTGACGATGAGGTGGTGCACGTGGATACCGGTGTCTTCAATCCGGCGAGAATCGGGAAGTTGTACGGCACGCTCGCCTGCAAGGGAGACGACACGCCTGATCGTCCTCATCGAATGGCCCAGCTACTCTCGGTGCCACCACACTTGCAGGTCGTGCCAACAGCATTGCTAGAATCCGTGGCAAATGAGTTGCAGTCAAAAAAGCTCCAAAGCGTTGCAAATCACGCTGTCGGTCTTTCAGCCAGCACTAGTTGCGCGGCAACGAGGGGGTTCGACCTTGAGGAGTTCCTGGCCGAGCACCATCTGGATGTGTCGGGACCTGAGCCATGGCACGGCAGACAAGGTTTAGGACAGTTATGGACATTCAACACGTCGCCGCTTTGCGAGCACCACAATGATGGTCCCCACCTGATCCAACATGCGAGTGGAGCAATTACTGCTGGCTGCCACCATAACTCATGTGTTTGGGATTGGACGCAGCTGCGCGAAGTTTACGAGCCCAAGCCACGGCCGCA
>JANQQA010000020.1 GCA_028285205.1 Bythopirellula sp.
GCCGCGTCGTGCACGGCACCGTTCATCGCGAAATAGAGTTTTACGTCCCATTCCAGGTCGTCGACAACGGGGCCGCTGCCACCGATTCGCTTAACCATCAGCGGATGGTCGGAGACTTCGTTGCCAATCACATTCCAATGCCCGGGTGGTGTTTCGGATTCAGGCCCATCTGCCCAGAACTCGGCTAGCACGCGTCCGTAGTCGGCGCGTCGCACAAAGTTGTCGGCGTACGCTCCACCGGCTACCGGATTGGTCGCGTAGCCTTGATCGGTGTGCGTCCCCAAGGGCCGATTACCGGTTGAGTTTGGCGAAATGTTAATCATCTCGGCGCCCAGGCCCTTAGTGGGGTCGAGCGCGTTGCTGTACTCGATCAACAGCACCGTGTCATCGCGATACTCCTGATCGCCGACGCCTCCCAGCAGCGGTGGCGCGCCGGGATCAATTCCCGACCAGCTGTAGAGTTGCGGATTGCCAGTCCGTCCCATGGCGAACGGGGTGACACCTCCCCAATGCGGTCCGATGAACTCCTGCAGATCGATGCCCTCTAGACCGTTCTGCGTGATGGACGCGTCGATGAACAACGGCTGCCAGCGGTTCGGATCAGCCAACGGATCCGAATCCGGAGGCACGACGCGTGGCAGATCGACCGTCATCGCCGGATTCGCCGGCTGGTAACCCGTCGTGTCGACGTAGTTGCCTGCCTCGTTGGAGCCGTCATTCAGGGTGTCGGCCAGCACTTTGGCGGCGATCCGGTTGCCAATCGCTGCCGGTGAATTGCCGATCGTGGTGGTAATGCTCCGGTCGTATCCGAGATTATCCATCAACGTATCGAACAGCGCCTGCGACCCGACCGGGTCGACCGCCAACGAATAACGCTGAGACAACACGCGGTATGCGGCGTAGCTGATCGCCTCATTCCGCGCCGCCATCGCGTCGCTGGTTATGTGTTTGTTGGTGTAGAAGTGACCCGTGGATTCTTGGCCGAACGCTGCCCAGGCGTCGTACATGGCGGCGGACGTGTGATAGAGATTTCGCGCGTGTACCGTTGGTGCTGGGAAGTCGATGCGAATCGCATCGAGTAGCGCCTCGTTCCATTGTCGAGCGACCGTATCCACGGCGAGTGTCGGCCTGGCGCAGCTGATCGCGACCAGACATACAACGAGTGAGCGAACCAGCACATGGAACGTCGAAGGAGATTTCAGCAGCAAGTGAAGCATGTTGTTCCGCATCGCCAGTATATATTGAGTCGTGCATCAAGTTGGGGCACTCAATCACCATGGGAGCGCGCAAGAAAACAAATGGCGCAGCTGGGTGGAGATCGAGTGATTTGCCAGTAGAGAATCGAAACCGGATTCGTCCGAGAAGATGTTCGTCGGACGCTGGCAAATGAAAGATGCTTAGATTAGACCCGTACCCAATTGAAGCACTATTCTGAGGCCGCTTTCCAACGTTGCGGACCAGAGTTTATTGTTGCTGCTGCTAGGAGACGCGTCAAATATCTGTTCCAGTGGTATCGGTTGCCGTGAATAGTCCACTAAATTCGCCCCGATTCCGCGCGAACGCTCACCACTCATCGTCATCCAACTCCACGACTCCCTCCGCCTGCATCTGCTTGGCCCGTTGGGCGATCTTCTTCACCAGCGACAAGACCTTGGGCGAGAGAGCGTGCAGGTCGAGCGTCTTCAGCAGGTCGAGCGCGCGGCCGGGCTTCTGTAGTTCGACGACACAGATTTGCGCTAGCTTGACTTTGATCTCCTGGCTCTGATCGGGAAATCGATCTGCGAGTTCCGCCATCAACGGGCAAGACTCCCGCCAGCGCTTTGCTTGGTGCAACCCCGCGATGATTTTCAGCAGCTGCGAGCGCGAGAGTACCAGGCCGGGGCCGACGTCTTTGATCTTTTGGTAAAGAGCATAAGCGGGCAGATAATTCCCCGAGATGATGAACTTCTCCAGCTGCGTTTTGCCTTCGTCGAGGATTTTTGTGTCACGCTTCTTTTGCAGCTTCTCAAGTTCCTCGGGATCTTCTCGGCGGCGCTTTTCTTCCAGGCCGCCCTTGTCGTCGCGAAGCACGTGAAAAATATCCCAACCTTCGCAATCGACGACACCACGCTTCAGCATCACGATCGCCAGGGGCGCGCCCAGCAACGCTCCGCCGACGTGCAGCCAACTGCTGGAGTTGAAGCCAAGAAAGAACATCAGAAGTACGTCAAATCCAATGTAAAGCAGTGCCACGGTCATGATGGAGATTTCGAAGCTGCCTGCGTAAATGATCAACAGCCAGTACAGGACAATGATGTCATTCTTCGGCGCCCAGACGGCGGCCATTGCCATCAGGCCATAGATTGCAGACGACGCGCCGAGGGAACCGCCTTCGCCACCGAGCAGGAGTTGCAAGCTTTGTTCACCCATCGATTGAGCGATGCCAATGCCCAAGTAGCAACCCAGGAATCGGTACCAACCGATCTTGCCTTCGATCACCAACCCAAATACCCACAGGAATAACATGTTGCCCAGCAGATGGTCGAAGCTGGCGTGCATGAACATGGAAGTCAGCCACTGGGCCGGTGTCAGCCCCTCGCCATACGGCAACACCCACAGTTCTGGATGTGGGAGGCTGCCAGAGGTCGCACCGAGGAAAACGAGTGTGTTCACGACGATCAGCCCTACGGTCGCGACGGGCAGATGGTAGACTGGAGCATCCGTCGAGTAGGGAATGAACATGCGGTTCAGCGCTGGCGTGGTCGGAACGGGCTACGTAAGACTATGGACCACGACTCGGGGCAAATCAACCGAAGATGATCGAGAAGGCCCAAGTTGCCGTCGTGGGTGCTGGCGCTGCGGGCTATTTCGCGGCCATTCGTGCCGCTGAGCGCGGCCGGCAAGTCGTGCTGCTGGAAAAGAATCGTAAGCCCGCTGTGAAGATCCTCATGTCTGGCGGTACGCGATGCAACCTCACCCAGGCGACCGACCGGCGCGGCATTGTCGATGCGTTCGGCAAGCAGGGACGGTTCTTGCATTCGGCACTCGCGGCACTGGGGCCTGAGGAATTGGTGGATTGGTTTGAGGGAGCCGGAGTGCCTACCAAAGTGGAACCCACGGGCAAGATCTTTCCTGTTAGCGATCGGGCTGTGGACGTTGCGGAAGCTCTGCGGCGCAAGTTCGACCGCAGCGGTGCGACGTTGTTGCTCGACCGATCGATGCAGCACGTCGAGCGGACCGACGCTGGCTTCGTTCTTCGTACGGTAGGTGGAAATCTTGCCGCGGAAAAACTCGTTTTGACCACAGGCGGACAATCGTATCCCGGTTGTGGCACGACCGGTGATGGCTACGAGTGGGCGAAACAGCTGGGGCACAGGATCGTGCCACCGCGTCCGGCGCTGGTGCCGCTGCTTTCAGATCTTGCGTGGGTGCATGCATTGAGTGGCGTAACCGTGTCGGATGTAGGGGTGAAGATCGTGGAGGGCGAAAATCCGCAAACGAAAGCGCAAGCGTCTGGGCGGGGGTCGCTGTTGTTTACGCATTTTGGTTTGTCGGGGCCGGTGGTGATGGATTTGAGTCGTGCCGTAACGGCGCGTCCGGATGCGTCGGTGTGGCAAGCGGTTTGCGACTTCGTGCCGTCGCTCGCGGAAGAAGATCTTACCGACGCGCTGGCACGTCGCAACCAGACGGTTATGGCCGTCGTGAGCGAGTGGCTGCCTCGGCGACTGGCAGAGACACTCCTTGCCCAGGCGAGTATCCCCCACGATCAGCGTACCGCCGAACTCTCCAAGAAGCATCGCAACCGGCTTGTGCAAGTTGTGAAGCGCATGCCGATTCCAATTCACGGCTCACAAGGCTTCAAGAAAGCTGAGGTCACTGCCGGTGGCGTCGATCTGCGCGACGTCGATTCGCGCACGATGCAAAGCAAACGCTGCCCGAACTTGTATCTCGCCGGTGAGATCCTCGACCTCGATGGGCCGATCGGCGGTTACAATTTTCAAGCGGCCTTCAGTACCGGGTGGCTGGCGGGTGAGTCGGTTTAGCTTTGCTCGCGTGCGACGACTTCGGGGTGCGTTTGCAACAGGACCATCTCGCGGTAGCGCCCGTCGGATTCCATCAGCGACGCGTGTGTGCCGACTTCGACGATGCGTCCAGCTTCGAGTACGACAATGCGATCGGCGTGGGCAATCGTGCTCAAGCGGTGGGCGATCACAATCGACGTGCGGCTATCCATCAGCGCCGTGAGACTGTTCTGGATCTTCAGTTCACTCTCGGTGTCGAGATTGCTGGTCGCTTCATCGAGGATCAGGATGTGCGGATCGGCCAGTATCGCGCGGGCGATGGCCAATCGTTGCCGCTGCCCGCCGCTGAGCTTGACACCGCGTTCGCCGATGAAGGTGTCGTAACCATGGTCCAGCGGTTCGATGAACTCCGCTGCATTGGCAAGTTCCGCTGCCGTGCGGATCTGTGCTTCGCTGGCAAAACGATTGCCGTAGGCGATGTTTTCGGTGATCGTGCCATCGAACAGAAACACTTCTTGATCGACGATGCTGAGCAGGCTGCGGTAGCTGGTGATATCAAGATCCGCGACATCTTCGCCATCGAGCAGGATGCGGCCGCTAGTCGGTTCATAAAAACGTGCCAATAGGTTGCACAGAGTCGTCTTGCCGCTACCACTGGGGCCGACGAGCGCGATTGTCTCGCCAGCCTGAATATCGAGGTCGATTTCCTGCAGCGCGAAGTCGCCCGACCCAGGATAGCTGAACGAGACGCGATCTAACGTCAGTCGGCCCTCGACATGGTCAGCGGCGAGGCGTGCGGTCCCCTGTCCGATCTCCGTTGGTTCTTCCAACAGATCAATGATTCGATCAAGCCCCGACAGTCCATTCTGCAGCGTCGCTGCACTTTGGGCGAGCACCGCCAGCGGCCCGAGCAACATGAGCAGATAGGCTAAGAACATGACCAAGTCGCCCAAGCTCAGTGTTCCCTGTAGGACCTGCCAACCGCCGTACGCGAGCAGCGCTGAACTCGCCAGCGGCATCAGCACTTCCCAAACGATCTCCACTCCCCGCATGGACCACCAAGCGAATAACTCTTGCCGACCCATCAAGTGGTTGCCGGTCATGATGCGCGTGGTCTCGGACCGTTGTCGTCCAAACGTACGCACGACTCGCATGCCACCGAATGCCTCGGTCGCTACGCCATCGACCTTTTCGCGCTCAGCGCGGATGCGCCGATGTTGCGGACGAATGCGACCAATCCAGGTGCGATGGGTGAAGTACACCAGCGGAACCAAAAACAACGCTCCCAGCAGCAGTCGCCAATCAACAATCGCCAACACACACAGGCTGCCGATGAGCTGGATAATTGCGCGCCAAGGATTGTAGAGCAGACCAAATACCAAGTCGCCAACGCTCCCCGCGTCCTGCCGCAGGATGCTTGCCGCGCCGCCGGACTTGAGTTCCTGAATCCGATGCAGAGGCAGACGCATCACGTGCGAGAACACTTTTTTGCGCACCGACATTTGTAGCAACTTCGTCACGCGCGTGGCGTGCCAACGCCCCCAAATGTGAACGAGCAACTTGACCAGCGAAATCGCTAACACCGCCACCGTCAGTGTCATCAGCAGCGGCCATTGCTCGCGAGGTACCCAAGCGGGGACAAATTCCGGCATTTGCTCATCGCCGAGCACGTAGTCGACGATCACCTTTGTCGCGGCGGGCGGTACCAGTGCGAGCAAAGTCGCAACGGTCAAAGTGCCCAATGCAAATGCCATCGCCGCACGCTGACCGCGCAACAACTGGAAAAAACTCTTGACCAACTGCCACGAACTGCGGTCGCTGCGTTTCTTCTTGTGGGGCGCCGTCGGTGGCGTAATCAGTTCTTGCTTCGCTTCTTCGAACTGCTGCCGGCTGGAGATGATTCGTTTGTTCATAGAATACTGACTAACTGGCCTGCTTCTCGTTTGATCCTGAAACTCCGCCCACGTCGCAAAACTTCGCTCAATCCCCAAGTTGGATTCTACTCACGCGCCCCCCGACGGGCGAGTTCTTCGCGACACTTCCAGGAGCCGAGAATGCGTGTGTATGTTCGGGTTCGTCGCGGCGTAGTCTTCAAAACTGGGGCAACATCGGTTAGTTTATAGGGCAAAGGCAGGTGATATTCGGTTGTCTGCAAATGCCTGCTTCGTATGCTTTTCACATTGGCAGTACGGTCATGCAATACATCGAGATGACGGGAAAGCAGTTGGTCGCTGTCATGGAACAGGACGAACTGAATGCATTTCAGCTTCAATCCAGCGGCGTCGAGGACGACACCATCGTCCGCGTGAATCGCCAGGGCGATCTGGAAATTCGCCGACGCGAGGGTTGGGAAGTCGTCGGGGGGCTGCTGGGCGACTTTGACAAACGGGTGGTGCAAGCCACAGGTCTCGACTGGGCAGCCCCGTTGGATTGACGCGTAGGGGCCCGTTGGACTGACGTTGCGCTACGTGCCTGCTTTCTTCGCCTGCTGCTTCTCTTTCTGTCGTTGTTTGTGCAAGTGTTCGTACATGTTAAATCGTTCAGGGAAGCGGACTTCGTGTTTCGTCGCCCACGTTTCCCACATGTCGATCATCTTTTCTCGCTGTGAGGTCTCGGACTCGGACAGATCGTTCAACTCGGTGCGATCTTCCGCCATGTTGTAAAGTTCCCACGGCTTTTTGTACTGCCTCACGAGCTTCCAATCGCCCCACCGCAGCGAGGCGTTGCCTTCGTGCTCAAAATACAGCGGCTCGGTGTGAATCGGTTCTGAACTACCTGTCAGCAACGGCAGTAGTGACCGGCCATGATGCGGTGGAACATCGTTAGGGTAGTTCGCATCAGCGAGATCGAGGCAAGTGGCCATGAAGTCGGGCAGGTACGCGACTTGGCGGACGAACGCCCCGAGTGATTCCGTGGGAATCTTGCTGGGCCACGAGGCGATCATCGGCGTGCAAGCGCCGCCTTCGTGAACGAAATGCTTGTAGAGCCGAAACGGTGTGTTGGACGCGTTTGCCCAGGCGAGTCCCAACCGCACGCCGTCGGTCGTCTCCAGCGGTGGGTTCTTGATCATCGCTTCGTTGCCCTGGCCGAGTCGGCCGCCTTCCTGGCATGAGCCGTTGTCGGAGAGGAAAAAGATGACGGTGTTGTCACGTCGCTGGAGCGCTTCCAGATGGGCGACCAGCTTGCCGACATTCTGGTCGATCGAATCGATGCAGCCGGCGTACGCTGCCATAATTGCATCCAAGTCGGTTCGCTGCTGGTCGTTGAGCGATTCCCACTTCGGCCCGACGTGCGGCGCGGGAGTGATGTCGTCGGGCCACATGCCCATTGCCTTTTGCTTGGCGAGTCGACGCTGCATGACGGCTTGCCAACCGTCAGTGTACTTGCCTTTGTATTTGAGATACTCCTCCCACTTTGAGTTCAGTGGCCAGTGCGGCGCGTTGTAGGCCAGATACAAGAAAAAGGGCTTGTCGTCGCGCTCGGTGACTTCTGTGAGGAACATACAGGCCATGTCCGTCAGGTCGTCGGTTGCGTAGAAGTCGCTGTCGGTGCTGACCAACTCGTTGCCTAGCACCATCCGTCGATTTCCGCCCGGACGGAAGTAGTTGAACCCACCCGCGATGCAGCCGAAGTAGCGGTCGAAACCACGTTGGCAGGGCCAGGTGGCGGGTGAATGGTATCCCAGGTGCCACTTTCCGCTCATCAAAGTGTGATACCCGGCTGAC
>JANQQA010000039.1 GCA_028285205.1 Bythopirellula sp.
ACAAACCGCTGCACTAGCCGTCTGGCTATCTGTCATCATTCTTGCATTCGCAAGAATGCCGCCAGATACTGGTCGCAAGTAAGCTAGAACGTTAGACGGAATCTGAACGACTGTTCCAGTCTATGGTTCCTGACCTAGGCCAGCTTATCGTCTCACAGGCAAACTATGAGTGATGTTCACTTGAAGGACATTCGGAGATGCCTTGAAAGGTTGCATTGGAAGGTTGTTGAAGAACTGGATGGAGATGGATATAGGATCTCTGGCGTTTGGCTGATTCAACGGCCTGACGGAACGAACCAGTTTCACCTAGACTTCACAGGCTTTGATGATTTGGAGACCTTGCCGATCGAAAAGAGCTATGCCTGTGAAATTCGTGAGGCGCCGCATGTGTCGTGCTACTTTTCTAGAAAGGGACGAAGTTGGCCGATTGAGCTAGCGGACTTTGAGGAGAAGTTGCAGGAGTGGGGTGCGAAGTAGCTTCGCAACGGATCGCGTTGGGCGGGCAAACCAGGCTATGGAAGACATTTTGCTAGGATTCCGTCTAACAAGGCGCTGCACTGGCCAACGCGGCGCCTGTCACGGCCCTTGCATTGGGAGGCAACGGCAGCGCCAGGCGCGCCGTTGCCAGTAAGCTAGAACGTTAGACGGAATCTGATAGATTGTTCCAATTCATCGTCTGCTTTTGACCCTCAGCGCACACTCCCAAACAGCAACAGATGAGCCATGGATAGAGTTCGGATTCAGGCGAGAGTGACCTTTCTCACCCAAGCAGAAGGCGGTCGAAAAAGTCCCGCCTGGAATTTTGACAGGTATCGGCCACATGTCGTAGTTGGTGACCCAGATCAGCGGGAGGTGCTTCTTGCCGAATACGGGAGGACTGCTGTGGAGGCGTACTTAGGCGTGTGTTTCGATGGCGATGGTGAGGAAATGCTCCCCGGAAAGCAGTATGAAGTTTCGTTGTTGCTTCTATACTTCGGGGCGGTTGAATATGAGGAGCTGGTTTCTGGTGCTGCTTTCACGATTCGCGAAGGACACCGTATAGTTGGCTTTGGGGAAGTCTTGGAAAGCCCGTTCTCCCCTTAAGAAAGCAGTAAATCTTGAACGACTGCTTCTGGCCCACAACGCCCCCTAGAGGATCTCGGAGTCTAATGATTAATCAAAGCCAATGAAGCCAACTTACGAAATCGTATCAATCAAGCGAGCAGAGCCGCCACCGAATGCCGAAGGTGCCAACTGGTACGAGTATGTAATCGCGTGTGACGACACAGACTCCATTCGTGGGCGCCGACAAGGGAGTCTCAAAGCCGTTACGAGTGCAGTCGAGGAGATAGTCGCCCAGCTGAACGAACGGCATGCGAAAAAGCGCAAAAAGTGAGAAAGAAACCTGGATTCTGATGTCTGGTTCTAGCCGAAATCGGACACTGGAAAAGCGTCTGTACAGGAAGGAAGTGGGACGTTAGGCAAAGGTCGACGCGATGATTGGTCGTCAACAAGCCGAAAAGATAGCCGACAAACATGTAGCGTCTTTGGATGATCCCGGCCCTGGATACCACCTCTCAAGGCGCGATCCGGTCGTTGTAGATCCCGGTTGGTACTTCGATTACACAATCGTTTGCGATCTAAATGTCCCGGAGGCAGAACAAGAGCAATTTGCTGGCGCTTTTGGGTTCGTCGTAGACAAGCATACCGGGCTTGTTTCGGAGATTTCCTACCACAGCTGGGTTGATTTGGGATTGGCGTTCCGCGACAAGCCGTATGGGGACTAACGAGATCGACTTGTGGCGATTCGCTATGGGTCGGTCCAGACAGAGAGCCGACATTGGAAAGCACATGCGAAAGATTCCGTCTAACAAGTCGCTGCACTTGCCGTCTGGCTACCTGTCACCATTCTTGCATTCGCAAGAATGCCGCCAGATACTGGTCGCAAGTAAGCTGGAAGGCAGATTGAACGATGCCACAGAGCGCACTTCGACTAGTCAAAAAGTTCTCCGAACACCTACTGATGTCTGAAGTTGATCGACTTCCTCGTGGATTGCGCGGAATATATGTTCTCTACAAACATAGGGCCGGTCGATTCAACGTAGTGTATGTCGGGATGTCCGCGACCGGTACGACGGGATCAAGCGGCGACTGCGTGCGCATCGGCAGCGGAAGAAAACTCTGTGGACGCATTTCTCAGTCTTTGAAGTATGGGACAACATTAGAGATGATGAGATCAGGGACCTGGAAGGCTTGTTCCGGCACATCTACCGTCTTGATTCGCGAGCTAACGCATTGAACTTACAAGGCGGATTCAAGCCATTACGTGCTCTCGACAGTATTGATCTGTTGTGAAGGTGAGTCTTCGAAGAATCTGCCTAACAAGGCGCTGCACTGGCCAACGGGGCGCCTGTCACAACCCTTGCAATGGGAGGCAACGGTAGCGCCAGGCGCGCCGTTGCCAGTAAGCTGGAACGTTAGACGGAATCTGATAGGTCGAACCAATGCCCACTCTCTATCCCAGCCGTCATTAGCCGAAAGCAAGAGTTTTTGATGAATCGAAATTGAGGAGGAACTTCAGTGGTTCTGACTGGCGAGTGCTTCTGCGGAGAGATTCGGTACCAAATATCCGGGCCACTCGTTGACCCACTAGCGTGTCATTGTTCTAGATGCCGAAAAGCTTTTAGCTCCCAGTCTTCCAACTACGCCCGAGTCGATTCGGGGGATTTTCAATGGTTGGCTGGCGAAGAAAGACTGACCTCATACGTCGGGCAGCATGGATTCGGACTGCTTTTTTGTAGTGTTTGCGGCTCCACACTGTGCGGTACGATTGATAGTTCAGTTCATGGTGTTGTATTGGGTTGTTTAAACGAAGAGCCGGAGTTGGAAGAAGTACACCACATATTTGTAGACTCCAAGGCATCCTGGGAAGTTATGCCGAGTGATGTAACGACATTCTCCGAAGGTCGTCCGCCAACCGATCGGCGATGAGTCTGCCGACCGCTCTTGGGTGAAAGCAGACACTGAAGAGCATATGCGCAGGATTCCGTCTAACAAGTCGCTGCACGGGCCGCCGGGCGGTGCCTGTCACGGTTCTTGCGGTTTGTTGCTATTCTTGTGGCAAGAACCGCGCCAGCCGCCTGGCGCTCGTAAGCTAGAACGTTAGGCCGCACAGTTAGATCTCCTCGACGGAAAGTTTCTGGAGGCTCCTGGAAAGATGATATCGCGTGTCTCAGCCATCCTGTTTCTAGTTCCAAGCCTTTGGAGCGCTACCCTCGCGCAAGAACCAGAGACAGTTTTTGTCCCGTACACGCTACTTACGCAGGCCGAGCTAGAAGCGCGAAAGTCAAAGTTGCGCCAGGATCATGGATATGACGACGGGACTGCCGATGAACTTGTCCGGCGCATTCCAGAGTTTCACCTCAAATTCACTGAAGAGAATATCCGGCGTGCTTTTCCCGAGATTGGGCCGGACGATACGCGGAAGTCTTTGTGTACTAACTCTATAATGGGTGGTCGGACCACGCTCGTGTACTTGTCACCGAAGTCGGAACAAGAACTCACTGTTAAGCGTTCATCCTGCTCTCCAACTGACGGCGGCCTTCTTTGTTTACCTTTATCTGAGCAGAGGTCCTATTTCTTCGAGTCGCCTGACCTGCATTTCACGCTGTCCGATGATGTCTCAATCGAAGAAGCCAATGAGATCTTGACGGTGTTTCGCGATAATGGAATCGAAGGTCTGCCTGAATGGTATACGAATTTCGGATATCAGGATGTGACGCGCATTGACAGGGTCGGCATTTGGCACGTCTTGTATCTCGGCGAGTTTTTTTGTCGCGGTTGCACGGCTAAGCTCAAAGTGATTGTCGAAACGACAGGGAGCGCGTCGAGGCTGGTGTTGGATGCCGAACCAGAAGGTATGTGTATCTAGTGGTTGTTTCCGTTGGTGGGATTCATCACGCGGTGCGGCCTAACAAGGCGCTGCACGGGCCGCCGGGCGGTGCCTGTCACGCCTCTTGCACTGTTATCATTTGGGCTTCGCAAGAACCGCGCCAGTCACCTGGCGCACGTAAGCTAGAACGTTAGGTGGCATCTACCAATGTCGTTTGCCGAGAGATTCGAGGCCGGACGCAACGACCTTCACAAGTCCCAGAGGGAACGCGCTTGGGCGCTTGTCACAGGAATTCTCGCCACAGTGGTCGCCTTACTTTTGTTTGCGTATGTTCTCAGCGAAGTGGGCGTCCCCAGCGGAACTGACGCATTTATCGCTCTGGCCTGGGCTCTTGGCGCGATCTTTGGTGCCGCATCATTAGTCTATGTCGGAGGAGTTTCTTCTCCTTCGAATTTGGGGTGCGAACTCAGTCGGCTAGGACTTTGGATCGGAAACCTGACCGTCTCAGCGACCGTAATAGTGATGCCCATCGCAGTATTTCTTGGTTTCTTGTTTGTAGTTGGTGGATTCTTCATTATTCGAAAGGGAGGCATGGTACTTACGATGCTTTATGTAACGTTTCCGATAATCGCGCTTTCCGGATCTGCCCTCATTTCAAGATTATCCGGCCAGATGTGGAGTTGATCAGAGTATGCCACCTAACAAGGCGCTGCACGGGCCGCCGGGCGGTGCCTGTCACGGTTCAAGATCGAGTTAACCCCTACATATCCGTAGCTCCTGGCAACAGGCCTTCGCGAGAATGTCACTAACTCAAAGCCATGAGTGATTCCCGCCTCACGAAACACTGGAAGGTGGTCGAAGTACAGCTACGTCAAGCGGCCGATTTCTTAACTGAGCCGGAGAGGTTCTCTATTCCCGACCGAGAACTACGAGACTACGAAGGCTACATCGATAACAATGAGTTTGAGTTGGCTATGGATGAGCTCGCGGAAATAGCAATTGAGTATGGGTGCAGATCGGGCTTTTGGAGGCGCATCAAGAAGGCAGCAATACAAATGGAACTCAAAGACAAGGCGAAGGAGTATGAGAGGCAATTTCATAAATCGCTGGCAAGCGACGTATAACAAGGCGCTGCACGGGCCGCCGGCCGGTGCCTGTCGCCCGTAAGCTAGAACGTTAGGCAGCATGGCCTTCCAATTCACGTATCGGGAAATTTTCAACAAGAAGGGTGTCGCCCGGGGTTGGGTTCCTTCCAGTAAGCAGGATGCGGTACTGCGCCACGTAGTCCTCTTCGGCCTAATCTCAGCATACGTCACGGCGGCGCTCCTAGCGGGCGTATTCCCTCCGAACAACGAGTTCTTGGCTCCACATGCCTTCGCGCTACCGGTGATTCTCATCCTCGCGATTTGGCTCTACTTCCTGGCGTGGGTTGCTGACGAGTATCCCGTTCAATCACGGCGGCTGCTAGTGATCTCTGGCTGGCTGTTTGTGATCGTGTATGCGGGTGTTGTAGTGCTCTACCAGCCGGCAAGCTACGTTACTCGAATAGCATTCTTGGGATACTTGATTGCAGTTGCCCTGATTGCCACGATCCAGTTCTTGGGGATTCGTAGAAAACTTGGCAATGATGCTGCCTAACAAGGCGCTGCACGAGCCGTCTGGCTATCTGTCATCATTCTTGCATTGGCAAGAATGCCGCCAGATACTGGTCGCAAGTAAGCTAGAACGTTAGGCCTCATTCTAATGAAGAACCTGATATCGCTTTTCTTGACCGTTTTCCTAGTCAGCATTGGAGCGGCGCAAGAGACGGGCTGGCGGGATGAAGACGGAAATCCCGTGCCGGATGCGTCAAACGTAAAGGGGAGCGAAGGGTTCGGCGGCTGGCTTCTTGTTACCCCGGACAAAGACTGGGAAGAGAAGTGGCTAACACCTCGCGAGACGGCTCCTCGGTACTCCGAGGCCTCGACCGTTCGAGTGGGCGAGCAGCTCTTCACCCTGATCATGTTTGCGAACCCAAAGACTGACAGCACCGGAATAGCAGAGGTGAGGTGCAATCTTAGAGTCATCCGCCCGGACGGAAGCTTTTCTGTCGATTTGAGCGATCAGCAGTGTTTCAAAGGTCCACTCGCCGGCCACCCACATGACGTTCGGCTGACTGACCTAGTACTCGGTTTCACAGGAGAGCCTGACGACCTGCGCGGGGTTTGGGTAACGGAAGTTACATTGGTCGATGTTGTTCGTAGCGTCAGGCTTGATCTGAGGACAAGCTTTGAGTTGGTCGATGATGAGGCCTAGCAAATCGCTGCACTTGCCAGCTGGCTATCTGTGTCACCATTCTTGCTAGAATGCCGCCAGATACTGGTCGCTAGTAAGCTAGAACGTTAGACAGCGTCAGATGCGGAAACATATCCGTTACGCAGTCGCAGCTATTTGCGCAGGCTGGTTTGCGTTTCACATCTGGGCATCCCATGGTATGGAAACCTGTACGATGGGCGACACGGATAGCTATTTCGGCGGGTTTGTCTTAGCTGCTCCGGGGGCTGCGCTAGCGAGTCTGCTGTTGCTGACTGGCTTAGAAAGGGATTCCGGGATCCGCTACCTCGCCTGGCTGTCGATCGCCCCTCCAATGGCTTTGCTTTTCCTATTGATACCATGGGTATACGACTCAGCAATAGTTGGGAACCATCTTTGCGGTGCAGACTATAACTCTTACTTGATTGAGTTCGATTCGAATCTGCGGTGGATACCTGTGGCAAATACTATCCTCGCTACACTTATAGTGTTAAGTGGCATGTATGCGGCCAGAAATAGTAGCAGCGCTGCCTAACAAGGCGCGGCACGGCCGCCGGGCGGTGCCTGTCACGGTTCTTGCGATATGTTGCTATTCTTGTGGCAAGAACCGCGCCAGTCACCTGGCGCCCGAAGCTAGAACGTTAGACAGAGTCTGATAGATTGTGCCAATCGGTGTTCGGCGGTTGATTCACAGCTGCCGTCGTCCTCGAGAGTCCGTAGAGTCACGAAATGTCGAGAAGGTTGATGTGCCCAAACTGCGATAGGCCAAGTTTCAGGGCTTGGCGGAAGCAGTTTCTAGGCCCGGCGCGGTCTGTCGTCTGTGAATCGTGCGGAGCACGTGTGTCGGTCAGCAAGTTGCGCTCTGTCCCAGTGGTGCTATATGCGATGGCGTTCCCAGTCCTTACGGTACTAGTACTGCGGGAATATGGATACTTAGGAGCTGCAGCGTTTATTCTGGGTTCCCTTTTAGTCCTAGTCCTTTATCAACACTACTGGGTGCCACTTGTTGTTCAATCTCGATTGACGAACCAGTGACGGTAATGGGTCGAAGCCGACATCGGAAGGCGTACGTGTGAGATTCCGTCTAACCAGGCGCTGCACGGGCCGCCGGGCGGTGCCTGTCACGGTTCTTGCAGATGCTGCTATTCTTGTATCAAGAACCGCGCCAGTCACCTGGCGCACGTAAGCTAGAACGTTAGGCGGCACTTTGAAGACAGAGCAGATTGTCAGCTATCTACTTGTTTCGACAGTCATAATGATCTTTTTCGTGCTGGTCCTATACACGATGGCCACTAGCGTCGGAAATGGCGGCGAGTACTGGGGATACGACGGTCGCAAGGAACCGCGGACCGCAGCCTACGAAGCTGTTCTGGCTGGCGACTACCGATTCTTGGATGTGAATCTGCGCCCGTATCAGGATGAGCTTACCGCCTACACTCCAGGATTGAAGGGTTGCTCCAACTACCTGATTAACGAACTGGATGTGCGGCGCAGTAGCGTTGAGCCGATGCATACCGAGGACTCGTTGAAATTGGCGAGTAGGTTTGCTCAGTCATACAATCAAGAGATTGTGCTTGCGTTGAATCGAGACCGCGATGCTAAGTGTTTATCGTCATGGTCGTACTAGGTGCTGCCTAACAAATCGCTGGACTTGCGTCTGGCTATCTGGTCGCAAGTAAGCTAGAACGTTAGGCGGCGCAGTCACTTGAGCAGCGAATTCGAAGGAAAGACTCTGGCCCTACTCCTCATGGCCAAAACTGAAGAGGGGGACGATGATTGGGCGGTCTTTCCCGGTACATTCCGAAAGGACGGAGATCGGGCATATCTCGAGCGTGACGATGGTCACGAGGACTTTGAGATTCGGGAGGAGTGGGTTGAAAGGATCCGGCCGGTTGATAACGAAGAAGTCCGATCGATACTCCAAAATTGCGATTTTTTCCTCTCGCTTTCGGTTGGATCGATTGCCGATTCAGAACGAGAGTCCCTTGATACGACTGGTTTGAAATGGCCGCAAGAAGATAACGGATAGATGCTGCCATATGCCGCCTAACAAAGCGCTGCACTTGCCGTCCGGCTATCTGTCACCATTCTTGCTTTCGCAAGAATGCCGCCAGATACTGGTCGCAAGTAAGCTAGAACGTTAGGCCGCAGGAGACAATCTTGGTGGATCCAGAGAGCGTCTCAATTTCAGCCGATTCATCGATTGACGAAGATGGTCGAAAGGGAGTCGGAATCAAGATTCAATCCGCCAGCTCGGAGATAAACGTATTCCTACCTCTGAAAGATGTTGATGCGCTTAGTTCGCTTGGCTCGTGGGCAGATAGATCAAGACGAATGGGTACATGCGCTGGGGCGGACTGCTTCTGGAGCATCGAACATGGAGTAATCTCGATACTCGTTGGCCACGACGACGAGACATGGGACTTCGGATTCTGGTTCGCTGAAGGGAATCTTCGGCAGTTGATTCAGGAGGCCGAAAGTGTTTCAAAATCTGCGGCCTAACAAGGCGCTGCACTGGCCACCGGGCCCGTAAGCTAGAACGTTAGTCGGAACCTTCGTGGATTGTGCCAGTTGACTGTCCGCTATTGACCCAAACCGGCCGCTTACCAAAGAATCGCTTTTTGCCCAATGCGTATTGTAATCATTGCTGTTTTTTTCTTCGCCCCGTCGGTCGGGCTTACATGTTCCTGCATACCTACTAGCGGCAATTACGAGCGGTATGTGCTTGAGAGACTCTGCGCAGTAGACGCGGTATTCGTTGG
>JANQQA010000045.1 GCA_028285205.1 Bythopirellula sp.
TCCTTGAGCTGCGAGACCTCGGCCTCGAGCCGTTCGACGCGCTCCGTGAGTTCCGCCACGGTATCCCGCCTCGATGCCGAAGCGCCCGCCGATTCGGACCGCGCCGGCGACGCTTCCACGTACGCCTCGACGTCGATCGGCCCGGAGAACAGATGCATGTATTCCGAGTCCTTCCGGCCGGGCGTGCGCGGCAGTTTGACGACCAGCGCGCCCGCCTCTCTGTTTGCCATCCCAGACAGCGCCTCGACCACCTCGGCGTTATCGGCAAAGCTGTGCAGGCGCCCGCTGCGCGCACGGAGTTCTCCCGGCGTCTGCGGACCGCGCAGCAACAGCAGGCAGACAATCGCTACCTCCGCAGCGTCGAGCTGCAGGTCGCTGTAGCGCGTACTGCAAAAGCGTTGCGAATACTTCTCCGCGCGGCTCTTGAAATTCTCCTCCGTGCGGGCCAGGTGCTTGCCCTCGAGGCTGCGGATCGCGTGCTGCACCTCCCCCGGCGATAGCGACATCACGGGATCCCGCGACGATTTCTGGTTACAGGCGTTGGTCAGCGCGTTCAGCGTCAGCGGATACTGGTCGGGCGTGGTGATCGATTTCTCGATGAGACAGCCGATAACTCGCGCTTCCTTGTCGTCCAGCTCGGGTATCACGTCGCTTCCTCCAGCAGAGACTGCGGAGATTATTGGACAACCGGGATTGGGTGGCAAGCTTGTTTCAGCGCCTGTGCGCGAGAGATACAACCACCCCAGGAGCAGCCGCTGGCCGAGAACGACTGCAAGGAATTCAAACCCTGTCGCTCGATGAGAACCCGCCTCGATCGCGGCGAGCTGCTTAGCTTCTATTGCAGGCGAGACGCAACCTGACTACCAACAGCTCGCAGCGTCAATATTCGTCCAGTAGTTGGAAGCCTCTTCCTTGGTAACGATTCCGTCATGGTTGCCGTCGGCACCTGCGAAAAAATTGGTAGCGCGCGTTCTGCAGTAACCCACACCGGAGGTATTGAACCCGGTCGTCCATTCGCTCTGAGTAAGCCCCGGATTCCCGTCCGAATTGAACTCGGTATAAAACTCGCAGGCAGTCTTTGCCAGAGCGACTCCCGCGCATGACAGCGCAAAGATAAGCAACGCGGTTTTCTTCGTTTTCATCGTTTTCATCGGCTACCCTTTTTGCATAAGCTGCGCGCGACATGGTAGCACACCGGCGCTCTTCATATGAGTACAAAGATTTATATTTGTCCAGAACGTAAATATCTAAAAAAATATGATTGCGAAATAACTTATAGTGTATTCAATCCGCTCCTGACTCATAGAAATCCTGGCATATGAATAACCGCTCAGTTTTGCTGGCTTTGTTGGCCCTCGTTGTTCTCGCCGCGCTGATCTTTTTGACAGTCAAGGGGAACAACGACACCGAGACCACATTGGATAGCCCCCCCTCCCCTGAGTCAGCCGCGGCAGATCCACCGAAAGCAGCGATCAAGCGTGCAACTCCCTATATGACCTCCGTCGATTCTGCGCCCTGCCGGAAACTCTCCATGGCCGAACGGGAGAGCTACGAGCGTGAGCTCGCGGTTTGGTACGGCGGCCTGGGCGACTCCAATGCGCGCACCTATTGGCCCTATCAATCAGTGAACAACGCCGATCTGGCATCGATGGTTGAGCAGGGTGATGCCGAAGCAATGCTGCAGCTCGGACTTAACCGCCTCTGGCAGGCAACTCGTGTAACCGGCAACAGGTGGCCGCACGACGATGAAGGTCTTTTGCTAAATACACTCGAACGAAGTGAAGTTGATCGAGAGGCGTTCATGGAGGCGGAAATGCTCCTGGATCAGGCGATTGAGCGTGGCTTGTTCCTGGCGGGAAGAGAACTGTTCGACGCCTACGATAACTACACCGAAACACTGGAGTTGTTCATCAGCCCAAACGATCCGCTGCCGCGGGACGAAGCTGTGCGTGCTTTAATCGTCGGACGAAAGATGTACATGAACATGCTTGCGGGTGCTGTGGTTTTCGACACCGACGCGGAATTGAGCCCCGCCGGCCGAGCAAGAGCGGAATACACCGCGAATGTGAGCTACAGGGGTTGGGAGCTCAGTCGCTCAAGGATCGGTCTTCCCGCGCATACGGCTCCAGTACCGGACGCGCTCAAAATAGTGGAAGCCGACGATCGCTGTCGCGCAGAAGCCT
>JANQQA010000068.1 GCA_028285205.1 Bythopirellula sp.
ACGCGGTGGTGCACGGGATAGATCTCTGTTTGCTCCGTAGCCGCAGCCATCGTCACAAGCTCGGCCACATGCTCCGTCAGGTCGAACCGCTTCGTCGCCGACTTCGACGGTTCGGCCTGCGCATCACGTCGCTGCTTAGCCTCTTCGCTAAATCGATAGAGGTTCGACACGGCCCGGCGGAAGTAGCGCACCTGCCCGTCGATGACGCGTGATTGCAACTGATTCGCGGCCCGCCAGTTGGCGATATCGGTTGGCGTGGCATCCGGAATACTCTCGCGCACCTGCGCCAGCACTTGCTCCTCGTAGAGTGGAAAGTCTTTTCGCGTCCGCCGCAGAATCTCAAGCTGGATCGCAGGTCGCTCGGTAATCGGAGCCTGAGCATCACCAATCTCTGCACGGAGCAGTGCTTCCGCGTCCGCAAAAGCACCGCGATCAATCAACGCTTGCACGCCATTTGCGTTCTCTGCCATCGCACGAGTACCAGCGCACTGACCAAACAAAAAGATCGCGACGCCTAGCATCCAGCGATCCACACGACGCGGGTGAATGAAGCACATAGTCAATCTACTGCTGGGTACCGTTCGGGCTCCGCGACACCAGAAATCTCACGGCATTCCGTTCGAGTCACCAGCGGACATATTGCCTTCGCGGAAGGCATCGGCCATCGCTCGAGGGACTTCAGCCTTGGCCAGTAACACGGTCGCCTTGTTCTCGGCGACTTTGGCCTTCATCTCCTGCTCTGTGGCAACTGCGTTCGCACGCCGCCGTTCGGCAAGTGCCTGGGCCATTCGCGTGTCGGCCTCCGCTTGATCGGCTTGCAAGCGGGCACCGATGTTTTCGCCGATGTCGATGTCGGCGATGTCAATCGAGACAATCTCAAATGCCGTAGCATGATCGAGGCCGCGCGCGAGCACCGCGGTGGAGATCCGGTCGGGATTCTCCATCACGTCCTTGTGATTCTTGGCGGATCCGATGGAAGTGATGATGCCTTCGCCGACGCGAGCGATGATCGTGTCCTCCGTCGCACCGCCGATGAGCTGACCTAAGTTAGTGCGTACGGTTACACGTGCACGAATACGCAGTTCTACGCCATCCTTCGCCACCGCGCTCAACGTGGTCTTGGCCGACTTGTCTGGGTCGGGGCAGTCGATCACCTTCGGGTAGACGCTAGTTCGCACCGCGTCGAGCACATCGCGTCCGGCCAGATCGATGGCTGCCGCGCGATCGAAGTCCAGGTCGATGTCGGCCCGTTGGGCGGCGATAATCGCGTTGATCACACGTGGCACATCACCGCCGGCCAAATAATGAGCTTCGACGCGTCGGGTGGTGATGCCGGTTTCCGGATCGGTACCGACGCCCGCCTGCATCGCCATGATTTTTGCATCAACGATCACGCGCGGATTCACTTGCCGCAGTCCCATACCAATCAAATCGAAGGGGCTCACCTTGGCGTTGGACATGAACGCCTGCAGCCACAGCGAAAAGTACCGCAAGAAGAAGAGAAGAAACGCGAGAATGAACAGTGCTGCAATTCCTGCAATTCCCAGCAAGAACCACTCCAGTGGCCCCCGACCCGCATCCTGCGCCGCTGGATCTTGCGCGAACAGTAGGAAATTCCCTAAGTGCATGTTCATAAAAATGAAATCCCTATGCGAACTAAGCTTCCCAAGACTCGGAGGCGAGGCCTCACAACTTGCGGCGGCCAGGAAACCTAGCAAAACCTGACAGCCTAGTATTACCAATCATATCCGATTCGCAGCTGGCATAGAAGCTATCCCAGCAATACTCCGCCATGCTATCGCTCGTGCCAGGCGGTCAGATTTGGCATAGAATGTCCGAGCGCCGGCGACTCGCTCGCCGCAGCAACGTGGGCGATCTCACAGACTCGGCCGTCGCCGGGAGCCTTTAATGACGGCCTGCCCACTTTTTTGTCCCGCCGCTTTCCCCAGAAGGAACCTCACAATGAATTGCTTCGGAACCCGATTCGCTGCTTGCCTCACGTTGGGTGCTGTGCTGCTGACCACCAATGCTGCCCACTCCGCTCAGTACGCGCTCGACAAGTCGCATACTTCGATTCTGTTTGGCATCAGTCACTTGGGGTACAGCTACACGTACGGGCGCTTCAACGACGCGGAGGGTAAATTCACGTGGGACAACGCCAATCCGGCCGCCAGCAGTTTTCAGCTGCTGATCAAAACGGCCAGCATCGATTCGAACGACAAAGCACGCGACGACCATTTGCGGAATGCCGACTTTTTCAATGCCAGCCAGTTCCCGCACATCACGTTCGTCAGCACCAAGGTCGAAGCACTGCCGCAACCTGGTCCAAGTGGACAGACGCACAATGTCACGGGCAACCTCACAATGCACGGCGTAACCAAACAGATCGTCCTGCCCCTTAAGAAGCTGGGCGAAGGCAAAGGCCCATTCGGAAAATATCGGACCGGCTTTTCGTGCCAGACGACACTCAAGCGGAGCGAATTCGGTATGACGAACATGCTCCCGAACATCGGCGACGAAGTGGCGGTGACGATCAGCTTCGAAGGCCTCCGGCAGGGTGCCGACGGGTCGGGCAGCGCAAAGCGGTAACGTCCTATGACGATCTAAGAGGGTGTTATGCTTGAAGGCCCTGACCTGCTGTGGGGCGGCATCTTTCCTGCCGTCTGCGCGGCAGCGACAATCGCAATCCTTTGGCGCGCGACCAGCAAGGCAGCCAGTGCGTGGCGAACGTCGGTGTTGGTAGGTTACCTGGCCGGGCATTGGACGCTCAGCGCGCGTGATCTAGGCGCCGCAGCGCTGCTGCAACGCGGTGAGCTGGAAGCAGCGGGCACGCACTGGGCTTACGATCCGCGCAACTTTGAGTTTGTGGCGGCGCTCGCCAAGAGCTTCAACGCCAGCGAAGCACATCACTGGGTGCCATTGCTCGCATTGCTTGCCGCGCTGCCCGATGCGATCGCGGCACTAGGCAAGCTGGGACCGGCAGTTGGCTGGCTGTTGAGAGCCGCGCTGTGCGTGTTCCTTCCCTGGCGATTGCTGGACGGTAGCAAGTACTTGCCGCTCAGCTTGGGTCCGGAGTTTGATCTTGACCTCGGTGGCTGGTCCACCGGTGAAGCTGCGGCTTGGATCGGCGGGATCGGAGCGACCTTGCTCCTGGCATGGCAGATCGTCCGCCGCGGACATTCCGACGGCGATCATCAAGACGGAAATCTGCGCGCCGTGCTAGCCACGCTGGTTGCGTTCGGAAGCACGATCACGATGGTCGGAGCCAAATCGATCGTGCTTGGTCAACTGCTCGGCGTGCTGACCGCTACGCTGGCTGGTTGCACCCTCGCATCGATGATCTTGCGCACCCAGCGCGGCCCCGATGCCGCAGCTGGACCACTCATTGTGATCTTCGGCGCGTTGCTGACTACTGGACATTTCTTTGCGGAGCTCACTTTGGTGAATGCCGCGCTGCTCCTGGCGGCGATGTCGTTGGCGGCAGGGTGGTTGCCGGTGCCGACTACGTTGTCCAAGCGCTGGAGGAATGCCGCTCGCGCCGCCGCGTGCTTGCTGTTGCTCGGCGTGCCAGTTGTTCTTTCAGGCCGCGAATTGGCTGGGCAGATGCCCTCCGCCGAGAAGGAAGCCACGACGGAAGTGAATCCCTACGAAAACTTTAAACCGTAGGCCAATCGATACAATACAATTCCGACGCGACTTTTCCCAAAATAGCTATGTAGCACTGCTGCAATTCTCGGTGCCACGCGAGTATAATGAGCGCACTCATCTGCTCCTCTGCTTCTCACTGCTGGCAAGGATGCCTAAAAATAGGCACACTCCATGTCCACAAAACTGCGTCGAGCTCTCACCGCTCATCTGACCGCGCTCGTAACCGTCTACGCTGCATCGTCTTCATTCGCAATCGATGGCGGTCCTTTACGGATCAATCCACAGAACGGCTGGAAAGCGTTCGAAGTGATTTCCATCCGTGATGATCCCACGAATGACAATTCGACTTGGGCGATGCCGGGCACGTTTGATGGATTGGGTGCCTGGAAAAGTAACCCAGATACACTGAGCGTACTGGTCAATCACGAGATCGGAGACGCAACCATCAGCGAAGTCAACTTGGATGCGGCCAACTTTGAGACCGCAATCAAAAACATGATCAATACGGGCAGCATTGGGGTGGATCGTTTTGTGACATCCGCTGGGCAAGCCTATCAACGCTGGTCAAATGACGCGGGGCAGACCTGGACCGACACGGTTGATACGTCCACGACCAGTTTCAGTCGATTTTGCTCTGGCCAATCGTACGTGCCCAACACGTTCGGCCCCAACCGCGGGTTCGTTGATCACATCTACATGACCGGCGAGGAGACCTTCGGAGACTCGACTCGCGACCGTCTGTTTGCGCTGGACAAGACCAATCGCGAGTTCTATCAAGTCAGCGACGTAGCCGGAAGCGCGCCAGGAGGCATCGGCGGCATGCCCCGCGACTCATGGGAAAATGTGGCTTTGGTGGACACCGGCGAGACCGACCACATAGCAATCTTGCTTTCCCCCGACGGTGGCACGACGCGCATGAAACTCTACATCGGAGAGAAGGGCAAAGACGTCGACGGCAATCCGTCCAACTCGTTCATGGCGCGCAACGGTCTGGCCTACGGCAGCTACTACTACCTCAACGATTCCCTGCCAAGCACTGGCACATCGGACGACGGTAGTTTCGATACGACGCGAGCCGATGCCTTGCGCTCGAACAAACTAGAAGACGTCGACACCAGCCCTGGCGACCCCACACAGGTTCTCCTGGGTGATCAAGATTCGGGCGTGTTTACGTTCGACTTCGATTTCGACTTCAGCAGCGGTAGTTTCAACGCCGCAACCTCGGGCTTCTCGATCACCAAGATCCACGACCATGTCGATGCAACCAATGGTTCCGTGGGCGATGCCGACAACGTCGATTGGACCGCTCCGACGGAGTTAAACGGGGTCAGCTATCCAGATGGGCTGGTCTTCATCAACGAAGACTTCACAACCGGGGAGATTTGGATGAGCGAACCAGACGGCAGCAATCCCGTGCTCATCGGCGACACTGGCACGAGGGGCAGGGCGACGGAGAGTTCGGGAATTCTCGATATTTCAGCACTGGTCGGATACAACCCTGGGAGCGTTCTGCTTACCAGCAACCAGGGCAACGATGCATCGCTCACCGCACTGATCAATCCCGCGGCCACTCTCGCCGTGCCAGAACCATCAGCCTGGTGCCTTCTATTGATTGCACTTGTATCTTGCGCAGGCACTCGCCGTTAACCTCGTCGACAGTTCGGTAATCATTCGCGCCTCTGTCAAAATCGACTTTCAGTGGGTATTCTAACCGCTGGGATGCGTCTCTCTTCGCGCGAGGATTCCATGAACGATCAGCATCGCGAGTATCTTCACACCACCACGAAAACGCTGCAAATCATTGTTGGTGCGCTGATGGCGGGAGTACTCGTCTTCGCGGCTGTCGTGTTCTTTATCGGCGACGCCGAAGACAACGCTGGCGATGAATCGCAGATGCTGTCCTCAATCGCCATCGGTGCAACACTTGCGGCTGTGGTAGCGGCTGTGGTCGTACCGAGATTGATGCGCGCGAAGTTTCGACAAGCGATCGTTGCGGGTGAGTCGCTCGGCCCTAATCTGCCAGAGTCCCAGTTCTCAGAGTTGGGCGACGTGGGATTGATAATGGCGGCCTATCAATCGACGGTGATTATTGGCGCTGCGATTCTGGAAGGCGCCGCTTTCTTGAACCTGACCAGCTATCTGGTCGAGAACCAGCCGATTAATCTCGCCTGTGCCGCGGCTCTGTTGGTCGGACTCCTGCTAAAGTTCCCCACCCGCAACCGCATCGAGGACGTCGTGGCCGACGAATTGAAGCAGATCGAGGAACTCCGCATGTTTGATGGCTGAGCTTCCGCGAAGTCTATTGGCGCAATGAAAAATGAAAAAAGGCCGCAACCCGGTTGGGATGCGGCCTCTTTTGTAAACAAACTTCCGGTCGAATTGCGACGGTGTGGAGTCGCTGGAAGAAAGGCGCGTGTCGAACAGCGCTGCGCGCTGCCATGTTGCCAACTCGGGCCTATCCAAAAATTTGGTCCTCCCGACGGAATTATGACCGTGAAGTTTGACTCCTAACGTTCGCCGGTGGCGAACTTTGTTTTCGTTTGTGACTACCCTATCTTCGGTCGCGGTGATCTCTCAACCGCAGTCGAAGTGGGACATTACACCGCAATTGTACTCCGCGGAATAGCGGTGTGTGAATTTTTTGTGTTGAGAATGGAGAGAACTTTCGGGGTGCAAAATATGTGCCGAAAAGAACTTTCCGTTGTTCCCGGAGCTGCGCGCTTTTTTGCTTGACAACGACGAAAACCACTCGTCTGAACCGCCTCGCTGACGCCCACGGCAAGGCTTGGTTCGCTAGCAAATCGCCAACTGATCTTGCCCGCAACGGTCGCGCGTCCTACAAGTCGGTCCGTTGGAATAGGCGCGCGCCACGGGCGTGCAAGATTTATGTTACGGATGTCTCTTCTTCCTCAAACCGACTGTTCGAGCCGCGTCATGGACGATCCTTCTCAAGCCCCATCCCGATCTCTTTCAATCTCCAAACTCGGCGGCTGGATCGCCGTCGCGGTGATGGTGATATTGTTATTCTCGCGGGTGCCCAGCTTGAACGCCCAGCAGGCGGGCAACATTGGGCCAGCGGACGGTCGCCAGGTGACGCTGCGGCAGCAGCTGACGGTGGGGCTGAAGGCCTTCACCCCCGCCGATCGACTGTTTATCAATCGGGTGATACTGGCCGTGCAACAAGGGCGTCTGCCACGGGAAATGGTTGATACGACCTTCCTGTGGGCACGCAAACGAGCCGTGCTGCACTCCTACAGCCGTCAGTTTCGCCCGATGGTGTACTTCCAGCCGGCGCTAACTCTGCGGGCGCGAGCCATCGGCGTGACGATCTAATCGTCAACGTCCGCAATAATCGCCAACGCTTGTGAACTTGCCCGAACCATCGCCGCGTGGGTAGCTCCGCTGAGGTAGTCAGCACCCGTGGAATCGGGTATGCTGGCAACCTAGCTAATTTCCCTCCGCCTTTTTTCCACAGGCAGATTCCTACCCGACGACCGGCGTAATGGCGAAAAAGACCGCAAAAAAGAAGGCTCCGGCCAAGAAAGCCGCCCCCAAGAAGAAGGCCCCCGCAAAGAAAAAGGCGGCCGCGGACGCGGATGGGGCGACGAAAAAAGCCAAGAAGAAGCCTGCCAAAAAGCGTGCTTCGCGCGCCGCGAAGGAAGTCCGCCTGAAAGCCTTCTGGGGCGTGTTCAACCAATCGCTCAAACGGGTCGCGCTGTTCGAATTCAACGAAAAGAAGCAGGCGGAGAAAAAGGCCCAAGAACTGTCCAAGAGCGGCAAGAGCCCCCACTTCGTTGGCCCGGTGAAAGAAGAAGTGGTGGAAGGCTGAGGTTTTTCCGTTAGGGCAGAATTTTTCCTCGTGACCCGGCGGCGCATTGCACCGCGGTTACGGACTTCTTGAACCCGGTTTCGAGACCGCGCCTAGCAAGTACCGCAAGGCAATCGCCTCGTCGGCGCACCCGCCGCAACTTCACTGCTAAAATAACTGCATGAAGTTTCGCATCTGGGAAATTCTATGGGCATTCGCACTGCTGGCATCGGCAATGGCGACGTTCGGGACTTACGGAGTCTTGGCAACTATTGCAGCACTCTCGATTTGGTCAGGAGTCTGGTGCCACAAGCGATTTGTTGGCTGGGAATTGCTGATCGCGTCTGGAACCTTCTCATTCTTCGTCTTCCTGCTTAGCCCCGCAGTCCGAATTGCGCACGAAACCAATCAGCGTGGCAGCTGCGCAAGCAATCTGAAGCAACTTTCGCTCGCGATACTGATGTTCGAAGACTTGCGGAAGGCATTCCCCGCAAGTAGAGAGGTTCATAATGAAAGCGGCTTTCTGCATAGTTGGAGACTTTCGGTATATCCGCTTCTCTTACAGCCACCCATTGACGGACCGTCGTATCAAAAAAACAAGCGTTGGGACTCACCCGAGAACATGGCGGTGACCTCAATTCAGTTCCCGCAATTCGCATTACAATGCCCGGCACACAAGACTGACGCTATCGAAGCGCACTACTTCGCAATCGTCGGTGAGCGCACGATGTGGCCTCCCGATCGCGGGCGCAAAGTCAGCGAAATCACCGATGGCACCGCGAACACGATTCTGCTGATCGAAGCTCCCCACAAGCCGATTCCTTGGGCCAAACCCGAGGATCTGAGTTTCGACGAAGCGGTCGAGTTGCTCACCAGTCCACCAACCGAAGACTACGGCCACGCAGTCCGCTCGGGTTTTTTCTACAAACCCGTGCGCGGCATCAACGTCGCATTCGCGGATGGCTCGGCACAATGGATCGAGGTTCCCATCTCGAAAGCGGCCGCCGAGGCACTGTTGACCGTTGATGGCGGCGAACCAATCAATCCCGACAATCTGACGGTACATCACCGACCGAAACTAAATTACGCGCGCATCTATTCGCTTAGCGTGTTCGTCTTGTTAAGCATTTCGCCAGTATTCAATCTGCGTAAGCGATCGAAATCGCCAACGACCGACAACGCAACCGGCTGAATCAGCTCATGAAATTCCGCATCTGGACGATCTTTTGGGCATTCGCGCTACTGGCGTCGGCGATGGCGACGTTTGGCTTTGTGGTGAGCGCCTTCGCGTGCCTGCTAGTAACTGGCTTCTGGACAAACTACTACCAGTCGAAACGAGAGTTAATTAGCGTGTTGCTTGTCATGCTCACGGTTATTGTTGTCGTATCCACACTTATGTTGTCCGCCTTTTCAACGCCGCGATATGTAGTGCGGCGCTTCGTTTGTGCCAACAACATGAGGCAATTGGCATTGTCGATTCTCAACTACGAGAGCACCAATGGCTACTTGCCGGCTCAAGCGAGTTCTCCGCCAGATCATAATCACATGCACAGTTGGAGATTATGGACCCTCCCATATCTCGAATCCTCGGCTTTGTACGACGAATACAATATGGACGAACCTTGGGATAGTCCGGACAATGTCAAGGTAGTAGCACAGTATCGGTACGCAAATGTTCTTCAGTGTCCATCGTACCATTCCAGCACGAAAGGTACTCACTACTTCGCAATCGTCGGTGAGCAAACCACGTGGCCCCCCGATCGTGGACGCCAATTCGGCGAAATCACCGATGGCACGGCGAACACGATTCTACTGATCGAAGCTCCCCATAAGGAGATTCCCTGGGCCAAACCAGAAGATATGAGCTTCGAAGAAGCGGTCGAACTGCTCATCAGTTCGCCGACTGAAGAGTACGGTCATGAAGTCAACGCAGGCTTCTTCTACAAACCGGTACGCGGCATTCACGTCACCTTCGTTGACGGCTGGACACAATTGATCGAGCTTCCCATCTCGAAAGCGGCAGCCGAAGCACTGCTGACCGTTGATGGCGGCGAACCAATCGATCGCGACAATCTGACGGCACATCATCGGCCACAATTGAATTACGCCCGCATCTACTCGCTGAGCGTGTTCCTGGTGCTGAGTCTGCTGCCAGTGGTTAAGCTCAGGCGGAAGCCGCGTGTCGTCGAAGCCGACGACTAACCGAGCACCGCTGCCACGCGTTCGACCGTCTCGGGGTGGTCGTACTCCAGTTTGCCGAAGCCGCGAATCGCGCCGTGGGAGATGGCCAGTTCCTGGTGCTCGGGCAGATTGGTCACCAACATCACAGGCACGCCGGCGATCTGGGCGTCGGCTTTGATCGCCTTAAGCACTTCGACGCCGTCGGAATAGTCCGCGTCGAGCTTGCGGTTGATGGTCACCAGGTCGAATTGGTCGGCCTTTAGCTTGGCGAGCGCATCGTCCGTGCCGTGCGCCTGCTCAACCGTGCAATCAAAGTTGCTGGTGAGAAAGAGTGTGATCGTGGCCAAGTCGGGGCCACAGTTGCCAACGTCGAGAACTTTCTTAGACATCTAGTTGTTACCACGGAGGCACGGAGAACACAGAGAAAGCGAATCTCTGAGAATCTCTCCGTGTCCTCCGTGACTCCGTTGGTTAATCTTCTTTGTTCTCGATCGCAAACAGATGCGTTCGATTCGTGATGTACAATACGTTGTTCGCGACGATCGGCGTGCTGTACACGCTGTTGCCCATGTCACGAGTGCCGTAGGCCGGCTCCCACTCGCCATCGACATCCTGCATCGCGACTTCCTTGTTGGCCGAATGGCGGAAGATTGCCACCTCGCCATCTTCGTCGCCGATGTAGACCTTGTCTTCAACGATCAGCGGTGAGCCCCAGGCGGCCGCCAGCATGTCGTACGTCCAATTCACTTCACCGGTCTTGGCGTTCAGGCAGTGGAACAAGCCGCTAAAGTCGGCAATGTACAACACGTCGTCTCGAATCGCGACCGTGCCGCAGCTACGGTGCATGGTCTCTTCGAAATCGATTTCGTCGTCGCCGTTTTGGTCGTACTCGCTGTAGTGCCAGATGACCGCCGAATTCGGATTCGTACGTGCCAGATCACCTTCCTCGGGAACCACGGCTTGGACCCGCTTGTGCTCGATCACTTTGTTGGGATCAGCCGCATTGAATGCCAGCTCTGGGCTGACGTCGCCACGTTTGTTGGGATCGATGCACCACAGATGTCCGATGCCCTCGCCATGTTCGGGGTCTTGGCCGACCGCGACGTAGACGTTGCCTTCGTAAATCACCGGCGTGGCGATGATGTTGTTGCGCGTGCCACGTCCGCCGAGTTCCCAGAACGAGGTTTTTGGGTTCGCGTCGAACTTCCAAAGCAGCTTCGCCTCGCCGTTGTCCCCCTTGGGATCAAAGCTGTATACCCAACCGTCGCCGCCCGCGAAGATCACCTGGGCCTGGCCGTTGAAGACGCCGTAGGTGGGCGAAGACCATTGTCCGTGAAGAATGTTCTTCCGCGGCGAGCTGTCCGTCCAAAGTACTTCGCCGGTGTTCTTATCCATGGCGAAAAAGCTGGGGGCGTCGGGCGCAGGGATATAGTTGTGCTCGACGTCGACGCCGTTGGAGGTGTTCACAAACAGGATGTCGCCCGCGGCCGTTACCGAACAACTGCACATGTTATGCTGCGAAATCAAAAGTTCTTCCATCATGTTGAACACCCACACGACATCGGCTTCGTGCTGCATGTCGTAGGAGGCTTCGACCGACGCGGCTTGCTTCTTGATGTACTCTTCCTCGTCGGTTACGGGACCAGCATTTTCGCCATCGCGGAACCCTTCGGTATCGAGGCAGCGGACTTCGCCGCGGCTGGTCACAAACCACAGGCGGTTGCCTTCCACCAGCGGAGCACAACAAATCCCCTGCAGCGGCCAATCATGCACGCGACCCGAGGGAAGCTTCTCGCTGCTATGTTGCCAGAGAAATTCACCGGTCTCGAGATCGAAACAGATCAGACATCCCAGGTCGACCTTCGAGGGGTAGCGCTCCAGCCAGCCGCCGCTGTTGTTGGTGCCGACGTAGATCTTGCCGCCTGCCACGACCGCATTGCCGTAAGTCTGGGAGCCGAGGCGGGAAACCCATTTGATATTCTGCGCGTCGGTCGGGTCCCATTCGCCAGTTCGGTAGTCGAAGTCGCCCACTTCCCACTCGGTGGGAATGTCACGGCCGACGGGAGTATTGTTGTGTGCTGAGTCGCCACCCCACTGTGGCCAGTCGAGCGTGCGATCGGGTTGGGCTTCGCCCTGCGCTGCCTCGAGCGCGACATGATCTAAGCCGGCCCCCGCCCACCAACCGAGTGCGGCAGCGACCATCAATGCACAGTATTTTGCGATACGGTTCATGTCAGTTTCCTGTTAGTAGTACTTATGTTCCACTCCCTCGCAGGGAGGGGTCAGGGGAGGATCTCAATTTCGCTTGGTAAATTGATCCTTCCCTAGCCACTGCCCACAGGGCAGGGGATGCTCATTCATTCGCGACAACGCTGACGTTGTCGATGTAGATCTCGGCTTCTTGGGCGTTTCCGTACAGACCAGGACTGCCAGCGAGGTTGGGCGACTCATCGACCATTTCGACGGTCCAATCGTCAGGCTCCTTCTCACCGCGGACCCATAGCTTGCCACGTACCTTCGCGGAGGCCGTCGACTCACTGCCGATGGCAGCAAACTTCGTTGGCGTGACTTCCAGCTTCATCGTGTACCACTTGCCTGGCTCGGGATCAAACGGGACCGACGCGTAGGTACGATAATCGTGTGGGCTCCAACTGTAGAGCCGCAGTTCCTTGTTCGACGAGCGAACCGTCATCGTGTAGCGGCTGTTGATCAAGCCAAAGTCAGACATCTTGCCAACCTTGTTCGGCTCGTCTTGGGTCGTCAGAACGGTGAGATCCGTTGGCTCAATCGACGACTGCAGCGCGAAGTCGGACTGAATCGTGTAGTTGGCCATTTCGATCGAGCCCATCCACATGCGGCTACGTGTGCCTAGCTTGTTGTTGGGATCGCGGGGCGTCGGCAACACGTCGCGTTTGACGGCGATTTTCTCGCCATCGACGTCGCGGACAACCCATCGCACGCGGCCACCAACCCAAGTCAGGGGGACCTTGGGCTCGGTGTTGAAATCAAATTTCCAGGGCAGCGGAGGGACGACGCGAACGCGGGCGGTGCCTTTCAACTCGCCGACCGAACAAGTAATCAGCGCACATTCATGGCCACTATTGTAGCCCGCGGAGTAGGTATTGCCGGACAGCCCGCCCGAGCCGGTCACGCTGAATTTCATATCTTCAGGCAAAACCACGTTCAGCAGTTGGCCGCGAGAGTTATAGACTCTCGCGCTAAACGAAACGCTCTCACCGGGAGCAAGCAATGTGTCGTACGGAACGACTTGCACCAACACCGGTTTTTCGTCCGCGAAGGTCGGTTCTTCCATGCTGGGTCGCGGTGGAAGATTCGATTCGGGCTCAGGTTCCGTGGACGGCGTGCCCAGACAGTACAGCGCCGACGAAGTTGGAAAGTAGACCCGCCCATCCACAGCGATCGGCGAACCGTCACTCGCTTCGCCACGCAGCCGAAGTTTGTGCAGCACCTTCACGCCCTTTTCGGTCGGTTGCAACACGTACCACCGGCCGTTGTGCGTGCAGGTGAACACCTTGCCATCGGCGACCAACGGAGTGCTGCGTTGCACTGTGCCTAATGCCTTCTTGGCAATCCGTTTGCCAGTCTCGGGGTCGAGAATGTTTAGCTTGGCCCGATCGTCGATAACCCAGAGCCGGTCGTCGACCATGACGGGCGAAGCCTTGCCAACCATAAGCTCGAAGACTTGCCATTTTTCCTTACCGGTGAGGTCGCCTTTCATCGTGCCATCGAGAGCGACGACCGAGCCCATCGTGTTGCCGAGAATGTTCTCTTCGCTATGCGAAGCATAAACCGTGTCGCCAACGACCAGCGGCGAAGCGTTCACGCCACGTCGTGAGAACGGATAGTGCCAGATGCGCTCACCCGTGCGCGGCTGCAAGGCCCAAATCTCGCCGTCGCCGGAGCCAAACACCATCGCCATCTGATCGCCCAACATGGCAAGCGTCGGCGTGCTGTAGGTCGTGTCGTATGGCGAAATCCCTGTCCCCTTAAGCCAACGGAGCTTTCCGTTTCGCTTGTCGAGACACAGGAATCTGTGGGCCGGCTTCGCTAAGAATCCCCACTGCGGCGCGTCGCCCCAGCCGATGATCACAGCACTGATTATAACCGTGTCTTCGAATATGATGGGGCTGTGTGTCCGCCCGCCATAGGTGCTGAGCAGACCGAACTCTTCGTGCAGGCTCCGTTCCCATTCGATGTAGCCGGTCTCGCCGTCGAGACAACAGAAATAGCCCGAGACGCTCAGTGCGTACACCCGACCCGTTTCTGGATCGCCACAAACACTCGACCAACCAACGCGCGTATCGGGCACGTCGGTCAAATAAACGTTGAAGCGGTGCTCCCAAATCGGCTCGCCGGTGGCGGCATCGACACAAACCACTTTCGAGCCGTCGATGGACGTGCCCGGATTGTCGCGGGCGATCGTATACAATCGCCCGTTCATCACGACCGGAGTCGAGCGACCACCAAGCTCCTCACTTTTCCAAATCACGTTGCTGTCTGGCCCGCCCGCGGGACTCCACTCATCGATCAATTCCGTAGCGGAAGAAACCCGATTCTGTTGTGGCCCACGCCAGTTCGGCCAATCATCGGCTTCGGCATGTTCGTGGGAGACCAGGGCACCTAGCGTGCACACCAGTAGCGAAACAACGACACGAGGAACATCTGATCGCTTCATAGAACCATCGTGGGGCGGAAGGAATGGGAAGGCGGGATCGAGGCAAGTATCGCGGACGGGGCACGACGTCGGCAATGAACGCTGAACACCATCGCTGTGTTAAACCCTGCCGATTACGCGATGACTACGCATCGCGTTGTCATTTTCGCATTGCCCGTTTGAACTGCCTGTCTAGCTTCGGGACCCGCTAGGATACCACAAAATCGCCCCCACAACTACGCGGTCCGGGCGATTCCAAGGGCTACAATCGGCACCAGCCGATCAGCTTCCGCGGGCCGCAAAGTTTGCCTAACAATCTTCCTAAACCACTTGCAGAAAATCACTTCCGAGAACTCAAGGGTGGCTGCGCGGCACGCCGATACGTGGTGATGTCGCTGCTAGGCATAACCATGCCTGGCGACAATTCACCACTGATTGGTGCGTCGACCAACCGGCCTGTTACTTCGAGTCATGGATTGGCTCGACTGGTGTTGACGCCTGACTGTGGGGACAAACGAGAAACGGATTCCCCCTTTGACCCCCCGACCCCCCACGGGTCACCCCGCCACTTCCCACCTCACGCCGGGCACCCCGCCCATCCAGACAAGTCATCTCGACGGACCCAGGGAGGGAATCGGTGATTCGAGCAATCGGGCACCGTCAGAACGTTTTTTCCGTGTCGTCCCCAAGGAATAGGAGACGTTATTCGATGAAGTCGAAATTGTTAGGAGCGCTCATCGTAGGCGTTTGTCTGACAGGCCAGAGTTTTGGTTTTGGTTTGCTAGACACAATGCTGGGAACCGGTTGCGGATGCGACCGCGTTGAGCAATGTTGCTGTTGTGAAAAATCTTGTGGTTGCTCAGATGGCTGCTGTGGCGACGACTGCTGTGGCGATGGCTGCTGCTGCGAAGAGTCTTGCGGTTGTGCTGACGACTGCTGCGGCGACGACTGCTGCGGCAATGGTTGCTGCGATGACGGATGCTGTGGCGATGGCTGCTGCGAGGCCAGCTGCGGATGTGCTTCCAGCTGCTGCTGCAAGAAGAAGCGTGAGTGCTTCTTGAGCAAGCTGTTCAAGCGCAAGAGCAGCTGCTGCTGCGAAGCTTCTTGCGGTTGCTCCGACGGATGCTGTGGCGACGACTGCTGTGGCAACGGTTGCTGCGACGACGGCTGTTGTGGCGATGGCTGCTGCGAAGAGTCCTGCGGTTGTGCTGACGACTGCTGCGGCGACGACTGCTGCGGCAACGGTTGCTGCGATGACGGATGCTGTGGCGATGGCTGCTGCGAGGCCAGCTGCGGATGCGCTTCCAGCTGCTGCTGCAAGAAGAAGCGTGAGTGCTTCTTGAGCAAGTTGTTCAAGCGTAAGAGCGACTGCTGCTGCGAAGCTTCTTGCGGTTGCTCCGACGGATGCTGTGGCGACGACTGCTGTGGCAACGGTTGCTGCGACGACGGCTGCTGTGGCGATGGCTGCTGCGAAGAGTCCTGCGGTTGTGCTGACGACTGCTGTGGCGACGACTGCTGTGGCAATGGCTGCTGCGGCGACGATTGCTGCGAAGCCAGCTGCGGATGTGCTTCCAGCTGCTGCTGCAAGAAGAAGCGTGAGTGCCTGTTGAGCAAGTTGTTCAAGCGTAAGAACAAGTGCTGCTGCGAAGCTTCTTGCGGTTGCTGCGAAGCGAGCTGCGGTTGCTCCAACGGCTGCTGCGACAGCGGTTGCTGCGACAGCGGATGCACTTCCTCCTCATCGTCCGCTACTCCGGATGAGATGGAAGCTGCTGCTCCCGAAGCTGCTCCGATTCCGCCAGCACCTGTTGCTGACCCAGCGGCTCGGATCGCTCAACCTCGCAAGGTCGTGAGTGCCAGCTTCGTTCGCTAAGCGACAGCTGATTTGAGATAGATGGATCCCCCTCTGAGGACCTGTCTTGGGCTTTCGGGCCCGGGGCAGGTTCTTTTTTTATGCATGGGAACCAACCACTGGCCGAAGTCGTACAGCGTAGCTACGTAGCAACGCGGCGCCGGACGATTCTTGAATCATGAATACCGAACAAGGAATGTCGAATGTCGAACTACTGAGCCGATGGTGCTCGCGCGGTTCCTTCAGCCTCCGATACTCCTTGTTCAACATTAAGTATTCACTCCTCTTCGTCGGCCTCCACGTCGTCGCGGCATGCGATGTCGTGCATGCTGAAGCGGCGGCTCCCAGTTCACAGCGATCCAGCGCGTTGGCCAGCGCCTTCGCGCAGATCATCGAGAACGCGATCCCTCGCGAGTACGAGAAACGAAAGGACTGGGGTCACACGAAAAACATCACCGTTGGACTCCGCACCGACGGATGGAAGCTCCACCGCCGCAAGAAACCGGTCAATCACGGAGTCTGGAAGCACTACCGCATCAAGCTAGTCGAGCCGGAGGAAAACCTGTCCGTTGAGATCCGCGAATTGCGCCTCAACACAGACGGTGGGCTGAGCTTCAAGTTGGCGCTGGACGCGAAGTTCGATTTGTGGGCGCGCGCGAAGGTCTATCAATATGGCGTGCACCTGATTGCCCTGGAGGCCGTCGGCGACGCGACTATCGACCTGGAGATTGATTGCGAAGTCGCGGTGCGCCTCCACGCCCGCGACGGTCAACCCGGCGTCGCGCTCGACCCGAAAGTCAACGACTCTCGGCTTAATATCGTCGACTTTCGTCTGCGTCGCGTGAGCAACGCCAAGGGGCCCATCATTCGCGAAATTGGAGAAGAGCTACCGCGCCTCCTGGAGAAAGAACTGCGTGGTCCCAAACTGGTCGCCAAGCTGAATCGCGCGATCGACAAGAAACGCGATCGCCTGGAGTTAGTCTGGAACGAAGTGTTCTGAGACTTGGTCTAGTTGGTCTCGGTGGGTCGCGCTTTCATGAAGTGCTCTTCGGGCATGACGATACTGCTGACCCGAAAGCCGAACTTGTCGCCGACCTTGACCGCCTCACCCACAGCGATCTTGTGGTCGCCGACTTGCAGGTCGAGCATCTCGTCACAGGCTTTGCTGAACTTGATGATCGATCCAGCCGCCAGCTCGACGACGTTGTGCAAGTTCTCTTTCTTCGAAGCGAGCACGACCCGCACCGGCAGTTCGATTCGCAGTAGGCTCTGAGAGTATCCCGGCAACTCCGAGAAACTGGTAATCTGCCGTTTCTTTGCGGCAGCCGTCGACGGCTCGTCTTGTGTAGATGGCTCTTCCGATGGCTCGACTTGTTCCAGCTCGGGAAAAAGCTCCTGGGGCGATTCCAGCGGCCACAAAAGGGTCAACTCACTGGCACCCTCGCCGGCGGTTACCTCCATGGGTAGGCAACCAGCTTCAGCAGCGAGTTTCGCATTTGCTAGCGCTTCGCTGAGGTTCTCAACGCGCGCCGCCATGAATCGCTCGGCGAGCATGCTCTCCGGAAAAAAGAGCATACTCAACTCTTGCGCGAGCGTGCTGAGTTTGCTTTCGCCCGTCACATCGGGTGCGGAGTACCACTCGGGCAACAAGCCGCTGGACTCGGGCAGCAGCGCGGCGGCGCCGACTTCGCCAAACCGCATCATGATCGCTAAGCCCGGCCCGTCGAAACCGGTCGGCGGGGCAGCTGGATCAAAGGTGCTCGTTTCGCCCACGGTGAGGCTAAACTCCGCATCCAGCGACCGACTCAGCGCGCCGGCAGCCTCCTCGGCGCCCGCCTGGGAGGCGGCGACGATTTCAGGACCAAGTTGAGGCGTTAGTTCACTCATGGGCAGGGAATTCGAGCGCAACGGAGGCGCAGCGAACTAAGTACTCTATCGGCTGCGGTGATCGTTAAACTTTGCCCAGATCGTCCGGATGAGCAGCTAGCGGTGTTTTTCGCGGCTCACTACGCATATAATTGCGAGTCTGTCGCTAGCACTTTTTCCCGCACACGGCATCCATGAGCACTGTCACCCCCACCGCCGACAACCCGCTACCGAAGTTCGAGCTGCAGCCATACAAATCGCTCGAAAACGACGAACTCGAGACTCGGATCCAAGCCGTCCGCGACGCGATGGGGCCCGAACTGCTGATTCTCGGGCATCACTATCAGCAGGATGAAGTCATCGCGCTGTCTGACTTGCGCGGCGATAGCTACTTGCTCAGTCAAATGGCGGCCGATAGCAGCGAGTGCCGACATATTGCGTTTTGCGGTGTGCACTTCATGGCCGAGACGGCCGACATCTTGGCCAATCGCCCCGATAAACTGGCCGAACGCGATGGCCAGCGTGTGACCGTCTATCTGCCGGACATGGCGGCGGGCTGCTCGATGGCCGACATGGCGGCGATCGATCAGGTTGAGAACGCCTGGGATGACATCGGCGAGGTGATCGACACCGACGACTTGACGCCGGTCACTTACATCAACTCGGCCGCCAGCCTCAAAGCGTTCGTCGGTCGACACGGCGGCATCGTCTGCACGTCGAGCAACGCCCGCGCGGCAATCG
>JANQQA010000052.1 GCA_028285205.1 Bythopirellula sp.
CGGGGCCTCGTCGCGCGGCTACCTGCCGCCGACGTTGTTGATTGCTGCAGTCGGGCTCGGCGGCGGGGCCACCCAACTGGAAGGCGAAGCCCAAGCGGGGGCTTTCTTTGGCGGCGGCGCGTTGGTGCTGACGGCACTGTTGATTTGGCTGCGCCAACGCTTGCGGCGACCTTCGCTCGCGCAACCGCAGGCGCTGTCGTTGGTCGGTTTAGCTGCGCGAAACGCACGTCGCTACCCGTCCCGCACGCTGCTGTCGGTTGCACTGGCGGCGGTGGCCAGCTTTTTGATCATCGCGCTCAGCGCGTTTCGATTAGCGCCGACCGAACAAGGCACGGGCGGATACGATTTGATCGCCACCAGCGATCAACCCTTGCATTTCGATTTGAACACGAGCGACGGTCGTGAGGAATTGGGATTTCAGTCGAAGGCAAACAAATCTCTGGCCGGCATTGAGATCGCGAGTTTCCGCATCCAAGGCGGCGAGGATGCGAGTTGCCTGAATCTGTATCAGACGGCCCAACCAGAGATCGTGGGGGTGCCGCCCTCGTTTGGCGAGAAAGGAGCGACCACGCCGACGTTCGGCTGGTCTGCTTCAGCAAGCCTGCAATCGTCCGCCCACACCAACTGGGCGGTGCTGCAAGTCGATCTGGGCAACGACGACGCTGGGCAACCGATCGTGCCGATGGTGCTCGACAAGAACACCGCCGCCTACAGCCTGCACTTGGGCGGAATCGGTTCGCAGCTGACGATCGAAGACGGCTACGGACAACCGGTCACGCTTGAGATCGTCGGCTTGCTCTCCAACAGCGTTCTGCAAGGCAAAGTGATGATCGGCGAAGCCCACTTCCTACGACTGTTCCCAGACACCTCGGGGCATCAGTTGTTTCTCATCCGCAAAGACTCTTCCGAAGTCGCGATCGACCAACTTTCAACGCTGCTGGAAACGCAACTGGAAGACTACGGATTCGACGCGGTGTCGGCCGAGGAGCAACTCGCCGGCTTTCTCGCCGTGCAGAACACGTATCTCTCGACCTTCCAGTCACTGGGCGCACTTGGTCTATTGCTCGGCACGTTGGGGCTCGCCATCGCGCAACTGCGGAGCATCTTGCAGCGACGTGGCGAAATCGCGCTGCTTCGCAGTAGCGGCTTCCGTCGCTCGCGGCTGGCCGAATTGGTGCTGGGTGAGAATGCGGTGCTGCTGATCGCCGGGTTAGGGATTGGCACCGTCGCGGCATTGGTGGCAGTCTTGCCGCATTATTTCTTGCAAGCCGCAGGCACACCGTGGAAGACGCTGCTTGTACTCTTGGCGGCTGTCGTCGTGGCGGGGCTGCTGGCAGGTTGGTTAGCCGTTCGAGCGGCGGTGAAGGCGCCGATCGTTCCGTCGCTGCGAGGCGACTAGCGACTCGATAGGTTGTAGTTTAGAGTGAGTGATCACACAGCCTCCCGGCGATGCGCGGCATCACGGCGTTGATCCCTCCGCATTGCGAAATCCGCACTCCGAAACCAATTCATGCGCAGCCTCCTATTTGTCGTCGCGTCGTTCGCCATCACGATTCTCGCCTGGGGACTCTACGGACCCGTGTTGCACTGGGGACAGGCGGCGATGGTCACGGAAGAAGGTCTTGCCGCAGGCGAAAAATATGCCCGGCTGCGTCCCTTCGTTTGCGTAGGGTTGGCCTACTTCGCAATTGGTGTGATCGTGCCAGCGGTCTTGCTCCAGCTCAAAGGCGAAAAGGGCGAGTGGTCTCTGACCGGCGTTCTCTACAGCCTCGCTGGCGGCGCGCTGGGAGCAATCGGCGCGCTGGGGATCATCATGGCGTTCAACTTCGGCGGCAAGCCGATCTTCGTCATGCCGCTAGTCTTTGGCGGCGCGCCGGTAGTGAACTCCTTCCTGACGATCTACTGGGCCAAAAAAGTGAAAGAGATTGGCCCCGTCTTTCTGGCCGGCCTGGTGATGGTGCTGCTGGGGGCCGTGACCGTACTGATCAACAAGCCCTCCGCGCCCAAAGAGGAAGCGAAAGCGGCGGTTGCGGACACCGAAGTGGCCGCGCCGCAAGAATCGCATGGCATGCGCGACTTCGTGCTGCGGCTGGCTTCGATCGCCACCGTCATCGTGTGCTGGGGCGCCTACGGGCCAGTGCTACACAAAGGCCAGGCGGCCATGCACCACAGCCGGTTGCGACCGCTGCTCTGCGTTGGGTTGGCATACTTTGCGATCGCGGTGCTGGTGCCCAACATGCTACTGGTGACAGGGATTCCTGAGGCCAGTGAATTTAACTTCAGCGGCACGATCTGGAGTCTCGCCGCCGGCGCAGCCGGCGCCATCGGCGCCCTGGGCATCATCATGGCCTTCAACTTCGGCGGCAAACCGGTATTCGTCATGCCCTTGGTGTTCGGCGGCGCGCCGGTGGTGAATACGTTGTTCACAACCTTCACCAGCGGCTTGTGGGGCGAAGTTAGTGCGCTGTTCCTCGCCGGCCTCATTTTGGTAATCGCCGGCGCTGCGATGGTACTGGTCTTTGCCCCCAAAGGCTCACCGCCGCCGAAAGTCGAAACCGATACGAGCGAGAAACCGAAGTAACGGCCTTGAACGAAAGGCTTGAACACGACGCTCGCGTTCAGGTCTTGCCGCTTATGTGCCGCCACAAAAAACACGAGAAGGCACAAACGGACCGTCCGAAGATCCTGTTTTGTGATCTTTCGTGTTTTTTGTGGCGAGGTCTTTTAGTCAATTAACGCTAACGGCTATGAACACTGAAACCATGCACCGCGTCGACACCCTGCTGAGCCACGTCTGGATGGTGCGCACGTTCATCAAGCATTCCGAAGAGCTGGAAGATGACCCCGAACTGAGCGATGTCCAGCGTACGCTCTACGACTACATGCTCGCTCTGGGCACCGCCTGGAAAGCCCAAGACGCCGACGCCTACGTCCGTCAAGCGAAAAAGAAACTCAGCAAACTCCGCCAGGCCACCAACGACTTTGAAGAGCTACAGCCGGAAGTCTCCACCCACATGAATTTCCAAATGGCCGTGCGTTCACTGAAGTGCGCGGTGACGGAGATTGAAGCGGTGTTGGCGGATGCGGAGTAGGGTCCCTGATAGCAAATAGTAGATGACCGGGCTTTCGATTCATCTCCAATACGCCGACGTTGTTCCTCTGTCATCATGGACCTCGACCTAGTTGAGAGGCGGCACTCATGACTGCACAAGTCGAGTTCTTCTGTAGCCTCGACGAAGAGCGTACGGTACTGCGTTATCTAACGAAAGCTGAAGGCACGTTGGTGTATGACGTTGCTGACGGCCACATGACATTGTGTGACGCATTCTCCTCCGATGATCCACCAGTACATGGAATGCGACTAAGCCTCTGTATCCACCAGCCAGCGCACGGAGACCTCATCTGGCACACATCAAGACCTAGCGCGAGCGGACCAACGCATGGCAGCCTTGTGACGAACCTGTTTGCACGCAACGAATGGGATCAACGCGGACTTAGTAGTAAAGACAAGTTAATTGATACGGATCTGTCGCCAATAATCTACTATCGACGCGGCGATGTTTTCGAAGATCAACTCGGCCAAAATAATGTGCTAGCGCCGCCCAGTAACCTTCACCGTGTTGGACCCGAATACGAAAAATGGGTCAAGCGATCGCTCGCGTGGATACGCCGTCGCGGCACCATCGTTCACGACTACCGCAAACAGTCTAGTACGATCCCTAATCCGCACTCAATCGTGACCACGATCTACGCCTTTCCGGGTGTGCTTCCTCAGTTAGGATCGAGAGATCATCCGTACGCGATAATGATAAGCTGATGGCACATCACGGATCATCTTAACTTGCCCAAGTCGCGCCACATCGGCGTATCACCTACCGCTGCCTCACCTGATACTGCAAGCAGGAGCCTGGGAACCAGATTCCGTTAGCGCTGACGAGCGTTGCTTCGCGGTCCTAAACGTCCCCTCCAGAAATGGCCCAAAAACAGTTGCTGAAACGCCACGGCCGTTTCGGTAGAGTGAGGTTGCTTGTTGCTCCCGAGCAGCCGCTTGTTCTTTGATAACTTGGCCCAGAATCAGACGCGTTGCCTGACAACACCACGGGTTCGGTGCGAACGGCCGCAGCCACACTGGCCGCAGGGTTTTTAGGACACGGATCCCAAATTCCTGGACGTGCGTAAGTCCCTGGAGTGTTTGTACTTAGCATCACCACCGCGAGAGCTTATTCAAACACTTTTGAGACCGTTTGTCCGAAAAGTCGCTGACTCAGAATGATCGAAACACTGATATCCAAGCACCAAATGGCGCCGGCCAACGGGTATTTTAGGACACGACAGAGGTGCAAATACTGGTGTGTCAAAACTCCAATCGGGGGGTGAATCAGCCCGCATCGAGATGCTCAGGTGCCCCGAACGGGGCCGTACCATTCGATTTGGCGGCGGGGACAAAAGGTCCAACCGCGTTGCTGGCAGATCGGCTCGAGCCAGGTGGTGCGTTGCTGAAGTTCATGGCTGTTCTGGCCTTGCGGCATCAGTAGCACGCGTTCGCCGTCGACGGTGGGGAACGCATCGAGAAACTGCTCAACTTGATCGACGTCGTCCGCCGAGTCGATCACGAATTTCAGTTGGTAGTCATAGTCTGTGATCAACCGCTGCAGTACCTCGGGCTGGTAACGCTCACGCTCGTGGCGTCGGCTCCAGTGCGGATGCTCCGCCGGGTCGGGGCCGCTGCTGGCGAATTTGGGGCTGATCGACATCAGATCGCACGCGACGGGCAGGTAGAGCGTCCCGGCGGTTTCGATCGTGATGTGCCAGCCGCGTGTGCGCAGCTGTTCGGCCAGCGGCAACAGTTCCGCGAACAACATCGGCTCGCCGCCGGTCAACACCACGTGACGGCAATCCCACTCCTCGACCTGTGCAACGATCTCGTCTACGGCGAAATCGTTTCCCTCCGGCCGCCACGAGGTGTAGGGCGTGTCGCAAAACCAGCAACGCAGATTGCAACCGCTGGCGCGCACAAACACACTGGGCGTGCCAGTGAGCACACCTTCGCCTTGGACCGATTTGTAGATTTCGGCGATTTTCATTGGTGAGGCGCTAGTTGATCAGACGCAAGCAGCTAGTTCTTTGCTCGCGACTTGAATCCCGCGACGCTGAACTCCTATTGATATTCTATCGGATCGGTGAGGCCCGCGTCGGCAAAGCCTTTCTGGCGGAGTTGGCAGGCGTCGCAGGTTCCGCATGAAATGCCTTGCTCGCTAGGCGCATAACACGTGTGCGTGAGGCTGTAGTCGACACCCAGTTCGGTCCCACGCTGAACGATTTCCGCCTTGGTAAGATCGATCAGCGGCGTATGAATGCGAAACTGCAGTTCCCCTTCGACGCCGGCTTTGGTCGCGAGGTTCGCGACGTTTTCGAACGCCGCGATGAACTCGGGTCGGCAATCAGGATAGCCGCTATAATCGACCGCGTTCACCCCAATGAAGATGTCGGCAGCGCCCAGTACTTCGGAATAGCCCAACGCCAGCGAAAGCATGACCGTGTTGCGAGCAGGCACGTAGGTGATCGGAATGCCCTCGGCGATTTGATCGTCGCTACGTCCCTGAGGCACCTCGATTTCGTCGGTCAGTGCGCTACCGCCCAGTGCGGCCAGGTCGATCGGCAGGGTCTTGTGCTCGGCAACGCCGATCGATTGCGCCACGCGTCGAGCGGACTCCAGTTCGAAGCGGTGCCGTTGACCGTAGTCGATGCTGAGGGCAAATACTTCGAAGCCGGCCGCCTTAGCGATCGCCGCAGAGGTCGCCGAGTCGAGCCCGCCAGAAAGTAAGACAACCGCTTTTGGGGGAGAGTTACTCATCGCTTCGTGTGTTTCTAATAGATTCAAGTCGCTTTCACTGCATAACGATGACTTCGCACTCCGAAATCCGCATTCCGAATTCCACCCCGGCTCTTTCGCCAAGCGGTCCATCATGCCACAATACGAGGCTTCTCGAAAGGAGAGCCGCACGACGAAAGGAGAAGGTGGGCTATGAGCGACTTTCGCAGTTTGCTGGAAGCGTTTGACAACAAGTTTCCCGACAGGGATTACCGCATCGAGATCGTCAGTCCTGAGTTCACTTCGGTTTGTCCCAAGACCGGGCAACCCGACTTCGGGACAATGACGATCACCTACACACCGGACCAGAAGTGCGTGGAGCTGAAGAGCCTGAAGTTCTACCTGCAAAGCTATCGGAACGAAGGCATCTTCTACGAAAACGTCACGAACACGATCCTTGACGACCTGGTAGCAGTGCTCGAACCTCGGTGGATGAAGGTGCAAGCCGATTTCAACGCCCGCGGTGGAATCACCGAGACCGTGACGGTCGAGCACCGTGCCTAGCCGACATCGACCGATCGTCCTGTCGATGATTTGGATGCCGACTAGCAGCAACCACGTACGAACCCCCACAGAAATCAATGACCAAAACGCCGCAAGTCATTCTCTCCGGATTCGCCGACGAAGCCGCCAACCACAAAACGGCGATCGAGCAATTCGCCGCCTTTGCCGCGCTGGGGCTGGAATACTATAGCCTGCGGTTCGTCGACGTGGGCAACGGCATCAAGAACGTGATGGAGCTAACCAAGAGCGAGATTACCAAGCTACGTCATCTGGAAGGCGAGTACGGCATGAACGTCGCGTCGATCGGATCACCGATCGGCAAGGTGAAATTGCTCGACAAGCGGGACGGCACTAAGAACCGCTTTGTGCCGTTCAAGAAGTATTTGAAGTCCGAGGTGAAGAAGGCGTGCGAATTGGCGCACGCGTTCGAGACGAAGCTGATCCGCGGCTTTTCGTTTTATCACCCCAAGGGAACTGACCCGTGGGAGCATTTGCCCCAGACGGTTGATCAACTGGGCGAGATCGCGGAGATGTGCCACCGCAGCGATCTGACGTTTGGTCTGGAGATCGAAGCAAACCTTGTGGGACAAACTGGTCCGCTGCTGGCAGAATTACACCGTCGCGTAAATCACCCAGCGATGGTGACGATCTTCGACGGCGGCAACATCATCAGTCAGGGATTCAACACCGCCGAATGCGTAGAGCAATATCACGCGATGAAGCCAAGCATCGGCTGGATGCACATCAAGGACTATCGCGACCCGAACCTGCGGACCCGCACAGCCCACGTCGACGAGGACAAACTGAAGAACTACGTGCCTGCCGACGAAGGTGACAGCGGACACACACAGATCCTACAGGACTTCGCCGAGGAAATCCCGCGGCTAGAACGCCGCCTGAAGCGTCGTGGCATCCCAGGCGTGATCCTCGATCTTGAACCGCACCTGAAGGGCGGCGGCCAGTTTGGGGGCTTTAGCGGGCCAGATGGAATGAGCGTGGCACTGAAGGGACTTTGCAGGATTCTCGATTTCGTGGGGATCGATTATCACTTGCGTGATTTCGAAGACGTGAAAGCCGACAGGGGTTTTTAGACCATTCCACTTGGCGAGATTGCTGCGATGCACAGCTCGCCGCTCGCGAACGGCAAGCAACTCAGGCCCCTTCGGCGACACCACCAGACGGGATTTGAGGCTGGTTCGAACCTTCGCGGATTGCTAGCAAGAGCAACCCGAGCAGTTTGATGCTACCAGCCGCACCTACGAGAACGGCAATCGAACCGCCGATGCAGTTAGCGCTTAAGAAGTCCTTGGTCTGGATCGCGGTGAAGAGCATGTAGCCACCAACGCCAACGGCAACCAGGCACACGATGAACAGGCCTAGCGCCTTTTCGAGGTGACGCTTCTTGTGGTGCTTTGCAATCGCCTTGCGAGCGGAGCTGTTGGCCAATTCGCGCATCGCGGCTAGATCGGTGGGCAACGCCGGCTTGCTAGAAGTGCGTTTGAGTGACTCCAGGTCGATTGGCTCTTGGGGTTCCGGCTCCTCAGCTTCCGATTGAGGAGCAACATTGCCCAGCACACTCGAGACGGCAGCCACGGGATTGGGATCCTGATTCAACGTCGCAGCTTCGGGTTGCTGCGCCGGCGCTGGCTTTTCGTCGTTCGCGTCGCCACGCATACGAGCCAGCATGTTCGACATGTAGGCCTGCAGCGCTTCGTCAGAATCGTCATCGCCTCCGGTAGCTCCCATCGCATCGAGCTCAGCGCCGAGTCGATTCTCTCTGACCTCCGGCTTGGGTGGCTCGGGGCGGGCAGGTTCGACGTTGGTGTCTTCATCGTCGAGCAAATGCTGGTACTGTTCGATGAACGACGTCGGCTTGAACTCCTCTGCGGGTTCTTCGGCCGGTTGCTCGCTAGGCTGAGCAGCACTCGCTTCGGCGACTTCCTGGTCCGTGTCGTCCGCCTCGGATGTCGATTTGGTCTCGTCAGGCGACGGGTCAAGCAGCGCTGATCCGGGTTCGTCTGGCTCTGCCTCCAAGATCAGCGCCGAGTCACCCGAGTCGTCATCGTCGGAATCCTCTTCCTCGAAGTTCGCGTCGAACGCGGTGGCGGCAGGAGCTTCCTCATCGGCTTCCGAACTTGGCTCGACGAGCTCATCGGAAGCATCGAGATAATCCTCTGTGGCGTCGTCGTCTGTCGAAGTGTAAGTCTCACCGGCTGCGAATGCGGCGGCGGAGTCGGCCGACACGTCCTCGTCCGAGGCATCATCGGCGCCCTCCGGGGCAATGTCCCATGACACGGGCTCGGCAGCCTCCGTCGCGGTAGGCGACTCGGCCGGTGCGGTTGCAGGTTCGTCTGAACTCTCCTCGGTGCTGTCGGACTCTACTGTCGCCGTGTGCAGATCGTCGAACTCGGCTGTCGGTTCAGCGTCCCGCTGCTCAAAGTTGGCGCCCGAAACGTCGAACGGATAGCCGGCAGGATCAGACCCCGCCTCCTCCGATTCCTGCTCAGCCTCGGCAGTGGGCTGAGGCTCGTCCGCCGGAGTACCTGCGCGTTCCAGCAGTGCCTGCTCAGCGTGCTGCAACATATGGTGCGCTTCATCCAAGTCACTTTGCGATTGCAGATAGCGCTGATTGAGTTGCTCAACTTCGCTCTGAACTGCTTCTAGCTGGGCTTGGGACGCTTCAAGTTCGACGGTGAGCTGCTTGGAGTGTGCCGATTGTTCCGCAATCTGCTGCTCAAGTACTCTGTTCTCGGCTTCGAGTTTGCCGAGCTGCTCATGTGCGTCCTCGTCCGTATCGACCTGTCGGGTGTCTTGACTCTGAAGCTCTGCAAGCTGGGCGCGCACGGAAGTTAGTTCTTCGGCAAGTTCGTCGCGCTGTTGAAGCGCGGTAGCATTCTCTGATTGGTCGTCAGTTTCTAGCGACGCCTCCTGAGCTGCCAGTTCCTCACGTAGCCCCGTCAGTTGGAGCTGCAGCGTTTCTCGCTCTTGCTCCGATTCCTTCAGCTTTTCAGAAGCGCGATCCAGCTCGCCTCGAATGCTCTTGAGGTCGACCTGATACAGTTCCAGATTCTGATCGCGTTCGGCCATGTCATGGTCGAGTTGCTGTCGACGTTCCAACTCCGCCTGATGCTCTGCCGTGAGTTGCTGGTAACTCGCTTTCAGCTCAATCAGCTCCTGCTGATACGATTCCTCGGACTGAGAGCCATCCGCGACGCGTCGCTCGAGATCACGACATTGTTGCTCGCTGGTTTCGAGTTGCTCCCGCAGTCGCTCGATTTGCTGTTGGTGCTCCGTCACGGTACCTTCGAGCTCCGTCTTGCTGGCCTCGCTGTTCGTTTGCGCACTGCTAAGTTGCTCGCACTGGACGTTCAACTGCTGTATCTCGGCCTGCAAAGTCTGACGGTCGCTCGTGCTTGTCGCGAGTTGCGATTCCAGCTCGCCCTTGCGGTCCGTCGTTTTCGTTAGCTCGTCGTTGAGTATTGCGATCTGCCCATCTCGCTCAGCGAGGGCTTGTTCGAGCTGCTTAGAGTACTCTTGCTGCTCGGGTAACGCGTTTGCGAATTGGTCGCGTTCCTCGCGTAGCACAGCCAACTGATCCTGCAATTTGTTGCAAGCGTCGACCTGCTCGAAGGCACCTTTTTCGACCGACTGTAGCACTTGGCAGATGCCGTCGTGCTCTTCTTCGAGCTCTTGGATGCGCCGATCGCGCGACGCGACGGCTTCTTCCCAGGCTTTCAGATTCTCCACTTGCTCGGCTTGCGCGTTGAGCAGTTGATCCCGCTCGGTCTTGAGCGTCTCAAACTCTTGTTGGATCTGCGCCACTTGCGAGTCATGCTGAGCGGCTCCCTCCGAAGCCTCCTCGACAGAGCTTCGGAGCTGTTGAATCTCGCTGGTCAGTTCCTCAATCTGAGCATCGCGACTCGTGAGTTCATGCTCCATCCCTTGCTCACGAAGTTGATATTCCGTGCGTTTGGACTTGAGCTTATCCCGGTCGTTGGTGAGCTGAACGAAATCTGCCTTCATGCGTTCCAATTCGGCAGTGCTCTCAACGAGTTCCAGTTCAGTTTGGCGACTCGTTAATTGGAACTTCTCCAGCTCAAGCTGAAAGACCTCGAGATTCTGCTCACTGTTCGCCAGGGTTTGTTCCAGATCGGCCTGATACTGTTGCGACTGACCCTGCTGTGCGAGCAGTTGCTCGCGTTCTGCGCGAATTTGCTCGAGTTCCGACTGCAGCTTCTCTGTCGAGGCCGCCTGCTCCATGCGGCTTTCGTCGGCCTGGTCCGCGGCTTGGCGGAATTGTTCGATCTCCGCTTGCATGGTGTCGATGGACCGTTCGCGATCGGCGAGCGCCTGTGCGAGCTTGCTGCGCTGCAATTCGCCAGCCTCGCGCACCTGGTCCCATTGCTCACTCTGTCCCCGCAACTCGGCGAGTTCAGCATTGAGCTGCTCGGTTTGCTCGAGGTGCTCCGCGAGCGCATCTTCGGCAGAATGCGCCTTCCCGCGAGCCTCACTCAGTTGTTGCTCCAGCTCATTTCGCTGTTGCTCCGAACTTTGTCCCGCCTCAGCGAGTGCGTTTTCGGTTGATTGAAGGGATTCTTTGGTCATTGCCAGCTGCTGCTGCAGCTCATCGCGAACCTGTTCGGCATTCTGTCCCGCCTCGACCAGAGCGTTCTTGGAAGTACTGAGTTCTGCTTCGGCGGCAGCTAGCTGGCGTTCCAGTTCGCTCCGCAGCTCTTCCGCATTCTGCCCCGATTCCCGCAGTGATGCCTCAGCAGTCTGCAGTTTTTCGTTAGCTTCTGCCAATTGCTGCTCCAACGCCCCGCGGACTTGGTCTGTGGCGTTTGTTGAGTCGGCAAGCGCTGCCTCGGCGGATACCAACTTTTCTTGTGTGTCAGTCAACTGCTGCTGCAGATCGCAGCGAAGCTGCTCGGCATTCTGTCCCGAGTCGGTGAGAGCCTTTTCGGCCATGTTGGCTTTTTCATAGGCTGTCGACAATTCAGAGATCAACCGATCGACTTCCTGGGCGGTTTGACTCTCGCGATCAGCGGCCTCTGCCTGAAGCTGGGACAGCTGATTGAAAATCTGCTCTCGCTCCTGGAGCGCAACATGCAACTGATTCTCCAACTCATCGATACGCTGATCGAAACTAGTCGCCTCGCTACGCATCGTCCGCAATACCGCAACCAACTTGCGGCATCGCGCTCGTGCGGTTTCATTGGCCGCTTTCAACCGCCTGGCCTGCTGCTCGGGATCGCCAGCTTCCAGCGGCGTCACAGTGCTGGAAGAACCTATTCGAGCGGCCGGAAACGCGACCGCAGTTTCAGGCCGTCGTGTATCCCGTTGGGTGGGCGTCACCGGCTGCCTGACGGGTTGGTTCGAAGGGGCAACTTGTGACGCAATAGGCAGTGCTTCGCCAGACGAAAACCCTGTCTTGGTCGATTCCTCGTCCGTCGTGTCTGTGGGTGATTCCACGACCAACGAAATCTGTGCCTCGCCGATCTGCAGCGTGTCGCCCGCGTGAAACGGGGCAGTCGCGAAGTCCTGGCCGTTGAGCAGAGCACCCTCTGCCCACCGCGTTACGGAGACTTCTGCCCCTTCTAGCACGATCAAGCAATGTAGCGGTCTGACGGAGGGCCCATCGAGATGGACCTGGCAACGCTCGCTCGAGCCGAGCGTGCACTTGCCCTGCGGCAAGGCGATGTCGCGATCCTGCCCGTCGGGCTGGGTAATGTGCAGGGAGAATCTGGCCGAGGCAGACACCGGAATCGCGGCTGACTTGGATGCATCGTTGCTGGTCAGTGTAGTCATGAATTGGTCTGGGGTTCAGCTGCCGAGAGGCGAAAATATGACGACGGACCCTGCGCCTGAGGCAGGTTTCTACCGTATAAAACCCTAGGTCACGGTTTGCGCCATGCTCTGCGACTCGGCTGCTTGCCGCTCGAAAAGCCCTGATCAGCAAAAAAGTAGCTGGCAGGCTGGAAATCTTGTGGCCGCCAATCGAAATCGTGTGTCCTAAAGTGAGCAATTTGCGGATTGTATGGAGAAATGATCGATGGCCGATCCGGACTTGGCCGATGATCGAATACGGGTACGGCTGCCGTAAGGCGACCACCTGAGTGAGGAACCGTCCCAGGCAGATTTGTCCAGCCGAAATCTGGAACCCGGGCGCGAAAACGATCCGCGAACACCGGCCGACGGGCTTGCCACAAGTGCTTTCCATTAAATCACTTACGGCGATTGTCACGGCACGAATGAGCGATAAAACAGGGAGAAATTTTCGTAGCAACCCATTTCCAAGACGATGCGTACTATAGTTACGGTGCCTACCGAACACTTTGTAACGGAAGCGGCTTCAGTAGGCAGCAACGGGCACCTAGCCACCGAGGCGTCGGAACACCCTCTTGGCCGGGATGCGAACAGAGACTGAGAAAGAGCGACCGCGACAACTAAGCAACACGACTTGAGGCGACAACCACGGAAGATCTAGTTATCGCGGACTAATGGGCAGGTGGGAACGATATGGCACGTAAAGACTCTATCACGAAACTTCACAATCTCCTCGTCAAGCGTCGCGATGCGCTTCGGCAAGCGCTCGCCGGCGACCTGAGTCTGCTCAAAGCCCTACCGGAAATGACGGGTGGAGATGTGGTCGACGCGGCGCTCGACGCGGCCCAAGACGAAATCAGCTCCAAGCTTGCAGAAGTTGAAAGTCGCGAATTGGCGCAAATCGAGAATGCCCTGGAACGCATGCGTCAGGGAACTTACGGCCTGTGCGAGGTCTGCAACAATAAGATTCCGCTTGCCCGTCTCAACGCACTGCCATACGCGATGACCTGCATTGAATGTCAGCGTGCCGCCGAAAGCAACACTGGCCCTGGTGCTGACTTGGGGATGACCTTCGATGCAGACGCTTCGTTTAGCGATAGCGAAGTCTAGTCGATCGCCAGCGAAGCGCAGCCGCCAAAGCCATTGCGAACCAATCGTCTGGGGAGACCACGATGCGACAGGGAACTTGCGTGCGCGGCATTCATGTCGCTTTGCTGATGCTGTTGATCGCGGTCCCCAAGCTGTCTTTCGCTCAAGCGACCAGCCCAACTGATGCCTCGTTCTCAGAGCGAGAGCATCAATTCGCCAGTCTGTCCCGCGACGTCGAAGCCCTGTCGCGCGAGCTGAGCATTTACAAGCGCGTGGCAAAGCTCGTGTCGCCCTCGGTCGTGCATGTCGAGGCGACGCCGCTGCCGCAGTACCGCTTCCGGCGAGACATCGAAGAAGCTGGCTCGGCCGTACTGGTCCGCTATCGCGGAAAAGACTACGTGCTCACGAATCGGCACGTCATCAAACACTCGCAAGAAGACCTAATTCGCCTGGAACTGCACGACGGGAGGCAACTCCAACCCAAACAAATCTGGAGTGATACAGACACTGATGTGGCCGTGATGCTTGTCGAATCGCCCAACCTGGTGCCAGCCCGCATCGGCAACAGCGATTCCGCCGAGATCGGTGACATCGTTATGGCGTTTGGCAGCCCGTTCAATCTGCGCCGCAGCGTCACCCGCGGGATCATCAGCGCCAAAGGGCGATCGAACCTCGATCTGGGCGAAGGCGAAGTCGTCTATCAGAATTTCTTGCAGACCGACGCGGCGATCAATCCCGGCAACAGCGGGGGACCACTCGTCAACCTTCGGGCCGAAGTGATCGGGCTGAACACGGCAATCGCGAGCAACTCTGGCGGTAACGAAGGGATTGGCTTCGCGATCCCAATCAACATTGCGGTGCAAATTATGCGGCAGCTCATCGAGACCGGTAAAGTCGAAGATGGCTTTATCGGCATTCAACTCGATCTGGATTTCGACTCCGCAGCTGCTCGGTTGGTGGGACTGAGCGAACTCCGAGGTACTCGAATCACCGGCTTTACCCAAGATTCTCCAGCCCCGGGTTTTGACCTGCGTGTCAACGACGTGATCTTAAGTTTTGATGGACTACAGATTCAGAACAAACAACATCTGATCAATCTCGTAAAACGCACGGAGATCGGCAGACAGGTGCAAGTCCTTGTCTTCCGTGACCGTCAGATCCTGACCAAATTCATTCGCATTGGTCGGCGCAGCGACTACCTTCCGACCGAGTGATCGCGGCCATCGGCCCCCGCTGCTAGATAGCTAGGACTGCGGGTGATTCAGCATTCGCAGAATGCAATCAAGTGCCGCCTGCACATCGACCTCGACGACGACATCCAAGTTCGCTTGCTCAGTCGACTGTCGGCGACGATCAAACACCGTCGCGCCGTGCGTGATCGAACCCGCAGTTTCGACGTCGCCGTAGATTCGTTGCGTCGTGAAAATCTCTGGGTGAACAGCTGCCACCACAGCGATCGCCTCCGGTATGGTGATCGCTTCGACACCCAAGTTTTGGCGATAAGATAGAAACGCGTTAGGCATGACTTCGTGCAGTAACTTCCCCGCGCCTTGCGAGCCGTCCGGAAGGTGTTCGAGTACGCCAACTCCCAACTCCACCGCACAAGCAACGTCGACTGGAAGCAGCGTCCGCGTGACTGGCGCATGGAAGACATGTTTGGCTGCTTCCGCGTCGCAATAGATGTTGAATTCCGCCGCTGCCGTCACGTTGCCCAGGCCGCTGAGCGTGCCGCCGACAATGACGAGATGTCCAATTTGGTAGGCCAGATCGGGTTCGCGTTTCAGCGCGGCCGCGATGTTACTCAGCGGACCGCCGGCGATGATCGTCAGCTGGCCAGGTGCGGCACGAATCTCATCGGCGATGAGTTTGACTGAGGAGTGCCGATGATGAAGCTCGGCATAACGGAAATCAGCACCGCAAAGGCCATCGCTACCGTACAACGCTCGGTTGTCCGTTCGCAGCGGTTGCATCGGGTCGGCGGCGCCGATACGTGGCCAGCGAGCTGGATCGAGCTGCTCGACGATCGTCTGCACGTTGCGCGTCGCTTGTTCGGGCGGGACATTGCCTCCGGTTGCCGTAACTGCCACGACTTCCAGCCGTGAGTCGTTGAGCGCCAAACACATCGCCAGCGCGTCAGCAACACCCGGATCGACATCGAGAAGGATTTTTCGCGTCGACGGCGATTGCGTCAGATCGACAGCTGGCTGCACATTGGGTTCGTTCGCTTGGCTCATTTGCGGAGGCATTTTATGCGACAGACTGACCCGCAACAAGAAGAATCTCGGCAACTGCACACGACAATCAGCAGCTCTGCAGGCTGGGGACTCTACTTCGCGCCTGGGCTTGACGGTACAATCGGATACAAACGCCCTCACGAAAACGAAGGACCCCAGCACTCAATGTCTGAATCTATCAACAGCCTGCTCGGCCGTGTCGCGGCGGGAGAAGATCTGTCGCGGGAAGAGATGGCCGAAGCCATCGGCCAAGTGATGACCGGCGCGTGGACCGAGGAACAAATCGGACTGCTGCTCACTTCGCTGGCTGGTAAAGGCGAAACCGTAGCAGAGGTGGCCGGCGCCGCGACCGCGATGCGCGCGAACATGACCCCGATCCGCAGCCGGCACGAAAAACTGCTCGATACCTGCGGTACGGGCGGGGGTGGCAGCACGACATTCAATATCAGCACCTCGGCGGCGCTGGTGATCGCGGCGGTGGGCGTGCCGCTGGCCAAGCATGGGAATCGTAGCGTGACAAGCAAGAGCGGTTCGGCCGACGTGTTGGCAGAACTGGGCGTGAACATACAAGCTGAAGTTCCCCAGGTCGAACG
>JANQQA010000074.1 GCA_028285205.1 Bythopirellula sp.
GAATGACGGTCGCAGCGCAGTCAGCACTCCGCCAGCCAAGGTGACGATCACCGTCTTCGGAAGAAATGACGCGCCGCGGGCGCTCACGGTCGACGATGATCCAAACTTCGTCACGCCGGAATTCTCCGTCAATGAAGACGATGGACCGATGACGCTTGATACCGCAACAATTCTGGCGGCCGCGTTCGACATCGATCAGGGTGACGTCATCAACATTAGCGCCGCACCCGCCGATACCGACGACGGCAGCTTCTCGTTCACCGCACCAACAGACGGTCCAACTAGTGCAATACTCACTTTTGATCCTGCCGAGGATGCCGCTCTGCTGGGCGGCGAGACCAAGATTGTCGACGTGATGGTCGAAGTCGAAGACCTCGCAGAGTTGACCGCGCTGATTCCGATCCGAATTGTTGTGACGGGCGTCACGATCGGTCCTGAAGCGAACAACGATTCGGAAGTCACAGCAATCGATACGCCTGTGTCACTCAATGTTATTGACAACGACACCAGCGGCGATGCCTCGATTGATCCTGCAACCGTTGACCTAAATCCTTCGGTACCTACCAGGCAGACGTCCACCGTCGTCGCAGGCGAAGGGACGTTCAGCGTAGACGACGCGGGCAACGTCACGTTCACTCCGGAGGCGGAGTTCGTGGGGACCTCAACGATCCAGTACATCGTGACTGATTCGGAGGGAGAGACTTCCAGCGCCGCCGACATTGCCGTACGCGTCAATGCCCCGCCCGTTGCGTCAGATGACACATCGGTCACCATGCAAGAGACCGCAGTGGTGTTCAACATCACTGACAATGACACCGACAGTGACGGAACAATCGATCCAGCGACGATCGATTTGAACCCCGCCACCGGAACTCGCGATTTCATCAGAGGGGTGCAGGGCGTTGGTGTGTTCACCGTGAACGATACGGGAGTGGTGACTTTTACACCAGAAGCTGACTTCAGCGGTATTGCGGTGATTTCCTATACTGTCAACGACAACGATGGAGCCACTTCCGAACCGTCGAGAATCAGCGTGCTGGTCAATGATCCACCCACCGCGGTTGACGATCCCGAGGATGGCGTAAGTTACACGACGGCGGAAGATGAGACGCTGACCATATCGCAACGCACCGATGGAGTCTTGGGCAACGATACCGACGATGGCGACACCGCGGCCCTCACGGTCGCTGAAGTGAACGGCGATGCAGCAAATGTCGGGGCGACGATCACAGTCTCCGACGGCGAGGGACGAACTGGCGATCTAACCGTTCAGCCAGATGGCACGTTCGAGTTCGTTCCCAGTGATGATTTTGACGAATTGGCCGAGGGACAGACCACCACGGTTGCGTTCACGTACGTCGCTGATGACGACCAAGGCGCGAACAGTCGTAGCAACGAAGCAACCGCGACAATTACGATCACTGGCGTGAATGATCGACCAACCGCCAACGCGGTTGCCATTCCGGCTAGCGAAGACGGCGACACCGTCATCGGCTCGTTTGATGGCGACGACGTGGACGAAGGCGACACGCTGACCTATACCATCACTCGCGATCTCGCTGACGGCGAAGGGAGCGTGATTAACAACGGCGACGGTACTTTCAGCTACGACCCAGGGGATGATTTCCAGGAACTGGCGGAAAACGCAACAACGCAAGTGACATTCGACTACAGTGCGATGGACGCGGCACTGACCTCTCTGGTTGACGGGACCGTGACGGTCACCGTGACTGGGTTCAACGACGCGCCAGCGTTTGATGTGCTTGCGCTCGCCACGGAACTGGGCGGGACGAATGACAATGGTGTGATCCGCGTGAACTTGGGGCAAGGGGCGACGCTCATGGCCGACCTATCGTTGTTCGTCTCAGACATTGACGGGGACGATCAGGCAATCTCATTTACCCGCGTGGCCAACAACTTGCCCGGCGAATCGTTTGGCTCGAACGAACCAGAATTGCTGTCGACCGGCGAACTGGAATGGACTGCCGATAGTGATCAAACGGTTGGCGAGTACACGATTCGCGTTAGCGCGAGCGATGCAGAATTGCAGGCCACCTTGCTCGACATCGTCGTGACCGTGCAGGCAGCAATACCCTAAGCGACCAAGAGCACCGACCGCTTGGTTTCAACGTGCATGCACGCATGTATCTCGGCGGCCGGAAAACCTGGAGTTGTGTTAAACTTTGCCGGTTAGACCACCGATACCATTACAGACCGCAGTAGCAATGCGCTACTGCTAGGTCTGCAGGGGGGCGCACTTGCTAGCGTTGCTGACTGAGTGATCGACACTCATTCGCAACCGAAGGTGTGCTAACGTGGGCTGCTTTTCTTCGGCAGGAAATGCCTGTTCCTCACGCATTTCGCGTGAGCTAATTTTAATTCTTATGATTTGCGCTGCGGTGTCGGTGCAAGCATCCGTAACCAAGGCGCAGTCCTCGCGATTTGGCGTGCGTGCAGGCTCACGGTTCGTCAATGCCGACGGTGCAACGAGCCGACGTCCCTACCGTCGCCGGCAGGCGCCCGTGGTTCAACAGGCTCACGAGGCGGAGCCAGATTTCGACTACCGACTCGACGACGGCTCATCCGACGTTCTCGATTCGTTGGCGTTGGTCGACACCGAGGATGACTACGAATTGATGCCAGCCGGATTCTGCTCGGAATCCTGTGACTGCTGCGGCGGATGCGGAGACTACGTTGACGCTCCCTGCTGCGATAGCTGCTGCGATGCGTGTTGTGAGCCCAGCTGCGGCGTCGCGGGTGCTGGGTTCGGAGCGGGTGGTATGGGCTACTATCCAACCTGGTTCGCCGGTGTTGAATTCACGTTCGTCAAACCGCGGTTCTCTGAAAACGTCGCGTTCAGCACGCTGGATGACGATGGTGCGGGACTGCGGACGTTTACCGACACGGAATTTGACTACGACATGGAGATGTCGCCTCGCGCATGGCTCGGCGCGGCCTTCACAAATAGCTGGAGCTGGCGTTGCACCTACTGGCAATTCGATCAGTCGCCCTCGACCGCTTCTACCTCACCGCCAGCAAACGGCAATGGAGAGATCACTCATCCAAACTTCAACGTCGACGATCCCAACTTCGCCGACGTCGATCTTTCGACCACCGTCCCCACCGACGTGTATACCGCCGCGAGTGACCTCGACGCCTACACGATCGATATCGAAGCCGTCAAAAACGCGCGAATCAATCGTTGGTTGTTGGGTGTCGCGGGCGGTGTGCGGTACGCTTCGACCACGCAAAGCTACAACGCTACGCTGAGTGATGGCGCGGCGGTGACCGACCAACTCGATTACTCGCAAGAAATTGAGGGTATCGGACCGACCATTTCGCTCTCGGGTATGCGGCCCCTCTACAATCGCCTGAACATCGTCTGTGCCGCACGTGGTTCGCTGTTGTTCGGTGATGGCGTTTCGCGATTCACCGCAGTGGAAGACCTCTTGGGCGCGCCGGCAACGACGGTCCGAGTGACCAATCGCGAAGACTTGCTCCCGATCGGCGAAGCGCGTCTCGGCCTGGAATGGATGAGCCAACGCACCTCGAGAAATTTCCAGTGGCTGCTAACCACAGCCATGGAAGGTCAGATCTGGGGCAACGCGGGGAACTCGTACAACGAATCAGCGGACCTCGGCTTCTTCGGTTTCTCTGTGGGAGCGGGGATTCTGCGATAAACCTTCAGGACAGATCGACGGCACAAGCAAGTCGATTGAGTCCGGGTGTTAAACCAATCGTCGGAACGCTAGTCGCACCAACGTTCGCCCCGCGCCAATCACCTCGCCTAGATTGATTTTTGATTGTCCAGCTCGGCGTTCGGCGAACGTGATCGGCACCTCGGCGAATCGTGCGCCTACCCGCTGGAGATGCCACAATATTTCTTCGAGATAGGCATAGCCTTCCGCGTGCAGTTGATCCCAATCGAGTTGCTTGAGCAGCTGCGTGGTGTAGAGGCGATAGTTTCCACTGCAATCGCTGAGCGGAATGCCCACCAGGACTCGGGTTAGAGAATTGATCATCCGACTGGCAATTCTCCGACGCTTCGGCCAACCTTCGATACTCCCGCCCGGACAGTACCGGGAACCGATCACAATGTCGGCCGTTTCGGCCGCTGCCAGCAACTCAGGCAGTTTTTCAGGCGGGTGACTCCAATCCGAGTCAAGTGTGATAACCGCCCAGTAGCCGCGTTCCACTGCGTGCTGCAAGGCCGCTGCCAGCGCGGTCCCCAGCCCCAATTTGCCAGCGCGCGGCAGATGCGAGAACCACGGATGCGAACTGGCGAATTCCTCACACCACTTGCCGGTGCCATCCGGCGAATTGTCGTCGACGACCAGCACGTCCGCCTGCGGCAACTCCGCATGGATTGCGTCGACCAGCGAGGGTAAGTTTTCGATTTCGTTGTACGTGGCTAACGCCACGAGAATAGGCTGCTCGTCTTCCATCGACGGATTCTAGCAGAGAAGGCACATCGCGAAACGCAGATTTCGGTAGATTCCCGCAGACTTACCCCGACGATTGTGGCACTTGAATCGCCTTGAGAGCGACACGTTTACCGCCGAGCTGTCACCCGAGGCACGATGCGTTGTTGGCACTTTCTAAACTGCTGAACAGCTGACGAAACTTTTGGCCACTGACCAGGGTTGTCTCGGACGCCTCGGTCTCTTCGATGATCAAGACCTCACGCTCCGATTCCAGCTGTGCAGTCTGCTGATACTGATCCGCGAGGATGGCAGATTCTTCATCCGCCACACACATTGACTCAGCATCACGGATTTCGAGCACTGGGTCCTTCTCGAACCGTGTCACTGGCAGCGGCGGCGTCTCAAGTTGGTGAAGCTGTTGCGAAAATGACGCGTCCCGCTGGTTGACCACGCGTGGCGCCTCGGCCAACAAAAGGCTTTCGAAGGTCGAATATCGATCGAGTACCACTTCCTCAGAGTCAAAGGACTCCAGAAATGGGTTAGTCATCGCCTTTGCGGGAGGCTCGGCTTTGGTGCTGCACGGCTTTTCAGCCTCGATGTCGTTCAACTGCTTAAGCAGATCTTCGGTTACGTCGAGCGACTCCGATGCGCTGGACGGTTCGACAGACTGCTCCGGAGCGTAAGCAGGCGGAATGTGAATTGGGATTGAAGCGGGCATGTCGTCGTCGCCATCGAGCGCGTAGTCATCGTCTTCGATAACGACTTCATCGACAACGACGTCATCGGAGCACAATTCGCCGAACTCCACTTCGCCGCTAAGTGTCTCGTTCGTCTGCGTGTTCCAGGGAGCGGGCAATTGCTGCAGTTCCGACCAGGCTTGCTGCACGATCGTCTCATCGAGCGGCGCCACGCCCGTTTCGTCGACCATCCACATCAACTGATCGCACAGCTGGTTCACCAGACGGGGCACCCCGTCGGTGGCCGCGAAGATTGCTTCCAAGGCATCGTCCGAGAATAGCGCCTGCGGTTCCCTTCCGCTTGCGATCAGCTGTGCTCGGATGAATTGGAACGTTTCTTCCCGACCAAACGCCGATAGGTACGACCGCGCCGAGACACGTTGGCTAAAGAGTTCCAGTTTTGGATCGGCGAATTGCTCTTCGAGGGTCGAGTTACCCGCGAGTACCAAATTCACCTGCAGCTGACCATTGACCGACAGGTTGGTCAGCGCGCGGAGTTCCTCCAGCAATCTCGGCGGCAGCGAATCGGCTTCATCAACGAGCAATAGAATTCGCCGAGGACTGCCCGTCTGAGGTTGCAGATGCGCCAGCAACGACAGCCGCAGCTCACTTTCGTCCATCTCTCGATAGGGCAATCCGAGCTGGAACAACGTCATCTGGAGCAGTGCCCGGCGCGTCACGAGCTGCCCGCCTTGCAAAGTGATGGGCGTGAGTTCCTTACAGTGTTGCTGAGCTAGGACTTCCAGCAGCAAGGTCTTCCCGAGTCCGGCAGCACCGATCACCAGCACAGGACCCTCGCCTCGCATGATGCTTCGACCAATACGGAGTCGCGCTTCTTCCATCGCGGCGGAAGGAAAGTACCGATTCACGTCTGGGGCGGCAGCAAAGGGACGCGACGAGGAGGCGGACTGTTGTGGGGAAGACATCGGATGGTGTTCCTTCAGCGCGGGGGTGCTGGATAGCGTGAGTGCCGAGCCCTATGCAAACCGTCGGCACATGTCAGTCCGATCCGGCAGACTGTAGTTGTTCCATCGGCAACGACTGCAAGCGGACTACAGGCTCAGCGATCAAAAGGCGGCCTTCGGTTGACGATTCGTCGGCCGGACGAACAATGAGGACGAGTGTGCGGATCGTTCAATTTGCGATTCCATTTATGTTCATATGTTCACGTGCGATTGCCCGCTGTGTTTCGAATCAAGATTTGTGGAATCACAAGAAACGAAGATCATCTCGCCGCCGGCTTGGCGGGCGCCGATCGAGTCGGTCTGAACTTCTACCCGCGAAGCAAGCGTTATCTTTCGGCAGAAGCGGCTGGGCTCATTGATTTGGAATCGGAACCGAAGCCGATCGGCGTATTCGTGAACGCCGACGTGTCAACGATCTGCAACCAAATCCAACGGTACGCTTTGGCTGGGGTGCAGCTTCACGGCGACGAGCCACCCGAGTTTCTCGCCGACCTGCCGGATTTGCCAATTGTGCGTGCGCGACGGATGGATGATCGAGGAGTTGCCGCCATTGCGGCAGACTTGGAAGCTTGCGAGGCTGCCGGGAGATTGCCAGATGCTGTGCTGGTCGATGCGTACACTCTTGGCCACTACGGGGGCACGGGCGAAACCGTCTCCTGGGCGGGGCTAGCAGACTATCGAAAATGGCTCGGCAACATTCCTCTCATTCTCGCTGGAGGGCTGACGGCAGAAAATGTCGCCGAGGCGATTCGCACGGTCCGCCCGTATGGGGTCGATACCGCTAGCGGTGTGGAATGCTCGCCGGGCGTTAAAGACAGCGCAAAAATGCAGTCATTTATAGTGAACGCCAAGTCGGCGTTTGAGGAAATTAGCCGTGACTGAAGTCCGTCTTGCCAGGCTGGCTTCGCACCAGCTATAATATGCAGAGTCTTCGACAGCGCAAGCCTGCGCCCTGCGAGCTGTCCGCGGCGGGACACTCTGTCCGCCGTAGTTTCAATTTTTGCCGGCTGCAATAGCTGGTCACATTAACTTAGGAGTTCACAGCCGTGGCCCAAGTAGAATCACAACTGAAGTACAAAGTTCTCGATTGCACCCCTGAAGAGTTCGAACGTCTCGCAGCGTGGGGTCGCAAAGAAATCGCTCTGGCCGAAAACGAAATGCCAGGGCTGATGGCCCTCCGCGAAAAGTACGGCCAAGAAAAGCCGCTCACAGGCGCACGTGTAGCGGGCTGCCTGCACATGACGATTCAGACGGCCGTGCTGATCGAGACCCTGCTCGAGCTGGGCGCCGAGGTCACCTGGAGCAGCTGCAATATCTTCAGCACGCAAGATCACGCCGCCTGTGCGATGGCGAAAGCTGGCGTGCCCGTCTTTGCCTGGAAGGGCATGAACGAGGAAGAATTTGACTGGTGCATCGAACAGACGCTTACCGCCTTCCCATCGGGTGAGCCCCTGAACATGATCCTCGACGACGGCGGCGATCTGACCGCGATGGTCCATGACAAGTTCCCTGAACTGCTGGCGAATATCAAAGGCCTCAGCGAAGAAACGACCGCCGGCATCCACCGCCTGGAAGTTCTGGTTCGCGATGGCCGGTTGCAAGTCCCGGCGATCAACGTCAACGACAGCGCCACCAAGAGCAAGTTTGACAATCTCTATGGTTGCCGCGAATCACTCGCCGATGGCGTGAAGCGCGCCACCGATGTTATGCTCGCCGGCAAAGTGGCAGTCGTTTGCGGCTACGGCGATGTCGGCAAGGGTTGTGCCCACAGTCTGCAGCGTTACGGCTGTCGCGTGTTGGTGACAGAGATCGATCCTATCAACGCGCTGCAAGCCGCGATGGAAGGCTTCGAAGTCACGACGATCGAGAACGCCTGCAAGGAAGGCAACTTGTTCGTTACGACCACCGGCAACAAAGACATCATCCTCGGCGAGCACATCGTCGAGATGGCGAACGATGCCATCCTCTGCAACATCGGTCACTTCGACACCGAGATCGACGTCGCTTGGCTCGAAGCCGAAGTCGCTGCTGGTCGCGCGACCAAGGACGAGATCAAGGGCGAAAAAGAAGGTGCCGTCGACCGCTACACCTTCGCCAAGACAGGCAATTCCGTCATTATTCTCGCCAAGGGTCGACTGGTGAATCTCGGCTGTGCCACAGGTCATCCCAGCTTCGTGATGAGCACCTCGTTCACCAATCAGGTTCTGGCACAGATGGATCTGTTCAACAATGGCGAGAGCTACGAAGTCGGCGTCACGCGTTTGCCCAAGAAGCTCGACGAAGAGGTCGCCCGTTTGCACCTCGACAAGCTCGGCGTCAAGCTCACCAAGCTCACGCAAGAGCAAGCCGACTACATCGGCGTGCCGGTCGACGGTCCTTATAAGTCCGACCACTATCGGTATTGAGCCGACAAATATGATGACTCGATGAATCTCGACCGCGGCCCTCGGGTCGCGGTTTTTTTGTTGCTCGGTTTCGCGTAAACTGATCGACTTCGGCTGCCCGAGTCCGGAACGACCTGGCTTGCTCACTCGAAGATCGTGCCTCCCACCCCCACCCGCCGCTCAACCTTCCATGCCTGATATTTCTGCCTTTCGAGGGATCCGTTACGACCTGGGCCACGTTGGCTCACTAAGCGATGTGATTGCCCCGCCTTACGATGTGATCGATGCCGACCTGCAGCAGCAGCTCTACGACCGTAGCGAGTTCAACTGCACGCGGCTCATTCTTGGCAAGGATACTGACGGTGATAACGAGTCGAACAATCGCTACTCTCGCGCGGCCCGCTACCTCAAGGACTGGCTACGCGATCAGGTCTTATTCGTCGAGGGCGACCCGGCGCTGTACGTCTACCATCAAGAGTTCACCGAAGGAGGTCAAACATTCACTCGTCGCGGGTTCATGTGCCGCACGAAGCTGGAGCCATTCGGCGAAGGGACCATCTATCCTCACGAAGAGACGCATGGCGGCGCAAAGGCCGATCGGCTTAAGCTGTGGCAGAACTGCAAAGCAAACCTCAGCCAAATTTTTGGACTCTATCCCGATCCAGAAAACACAGCCCAAGACTTGCTCGAAGCCGCCATCGTCGGTGTCACTCCTCTGGAAGCGACCGACCATTTGGGCGTCGGCCATCGACTGTGGCCAGTGACCGACGTGGACGTGATCACAAAGGTCACCGCCGCGATGGGTGGTCGGCCGGTTTACGTTGCCGACGGGCATCACCGCTACGAGACCGCCTGCAACTATCGCGATGAGTTGGCCGCGCAGGAAGGCGGCCTCGACGCAGAGCACCCGGCCAACTACGTGCTGATGATGTGCGTATCGATGAGTGACCCCGGCATGATCGTCTTGCCGACGCACCGGCTGTTCCGCGGTCTGCCGTCAATGACTGCCGGCCAGCTGATCGAGAAGCTTGGTGACAATTTTGAGACGTCCTCCGCTGGCGAAGGCCCCGACGCGGCTCCGGCGCTGTGGGAGGAAATTGAAACTGAGGACTCGCAGGGAACGCTGTGCCTCTACACCGCCGAGGACAATCAATGGACTTGGGCTCGTCTGACTGACGCCGGTAAGGTTCGCATGGCGCAAGTCGCGGACGACCACTGCCCCGAGTGGCAGGCTCTGGGGGTGAGCATCCTGCATCGGCTGATCGTCGAAACACTACTCGACGCGCCCAACCTGCAGGCACCTAAGTACGTCCGATCTTTCGAGGAGGTCGTCGACGGCCTCAAGCACGGCGATGATGTCGGACGCGATCACACCGGTCAGATGGCCAGCGGCGGACGGTTCGAATTGGCCGCCCTGGTGATGCCTGCCACGCTGGAGCACATCCGCGCTATCAGCAACGCGAATGAACGCATGCCGGCCAAGAGCACCTACTTCTATCCGAAGCTGCTCAGCGGCTTGGTGATTAATCCGCTGGAGTAGCCCAGCGCGAGGCTACTGCGAGTCGGCCGGCTGTGTGAACTTGTCGAGATCCGCGGGCTCGGACCCTTGCGACGGGAGTGTGGCGGTTTCGGCTACGGACTTCTTCGGCGAGAGCAGCGCTTTTCGATATGCGCGGCATAGCAACTCGGTGACCAACATCGCGGCCCCGATGACGCCGACAAATACTAATTCGACATGAGCGGCATGCTCATCAGGACCCAGCCAAATTCGATAGGCGGTGAGCACGGTGGCCAGCCACGCGGTAAATAGCAGCAAGTCGGCAATGGAAAACTGACCCGAGCGAACAGCGCTCGCCAGCCGCATACGACCCAACACCCTCAGCACCACCGACGTCGCAATGACAGCTCCGAGGCTGCCGAGCTGCGCCGTCACGAGCTGAAAGGGCAGCATGTCAACGGTCGGCGAAAGCACGGCACCTTCACCGTTGATTCCCCAACTCGCGAACCCAGCTGTCGCGCCAGCAAAACTAGCCGACACACGTAACGGTAATCTTCCGCGCAGCGCGATGTGCAAACCGATACCAAGCACGCTTGTCACCGAGCCAGCCATCCCTGCCAGAACCAGGCCAAAGATGGTCCCGACAATCGGAAAGAGACAGGTGCCGAACAAGCCGCCGGCAATGGTGATCCCCAACCACATGAAGAACCAACCCGCCAAAGAATTGCCGAGGAACTTCCGCCAACGGAACGCATTTGGATCATCTACAGTTGGTTTAGTTTCCACAGTCATGCCAGGCCAAACGCGTTACGAGGGATGATCATTGTAGTCTAGCTCATCGTTTCACGTGGAACAGTCATCACTTCGTGGGTCTTGCCGATGCCTCCCAGAATCTGACGGCGACGACCCCAAGTCCCTGCAGTGCGATCCAGGAACCGAAGAACGTCAGGTAGCTCTCATTGGTCATGCCAGAAAGCTTCAAGATCGTCATCAATACTGAGAACCAGATCGTGAGGATCAACAGCTGCTTGATTCCGAAGCGAACTTGAAGAGGTTGCTCGGTCGCGTGGTTCACTCGGTAGTAAGTTCTCCAGGCGCCGTATGCCCCGCCCAACTGACCGAGCAGCGTCGAAACGGACAACAAGAGCAGCGAGGGAATACCCGAACCGGCGAACGGCAGTGCCATCAGCAATCCCACGCAGCCGCCGGTAAACGCGCCTACCCGTGTGTTCGACACATCGATGCCCAGCGTCTTGCATGCGAATCCAATCAGCGCCGACAAGATTCCGGTCACGATCAGGATGGTTGCGAACACCAACGTAAAACCAAGGCAGAGGGTCATTACGGCCGTAATCAACAGATGCCCCAATCCACCAGCTGTTTGGGTGCCTATAAGCACGTTGTAGAAGGTGACGAGGACCAACAGGCAGAACGGCAGGAGTGCCTCCGCCAGGCTGACCCACAGGACAACGTTGGACCAGTAGTCTTGGAACGGGTCCCGTAGGACGAGCCGCTGGGCAACGTGGTTGCGTGCAGGCCCCGTTGACGAGTTGAGGCCCTCTAAGGCGGGCTTGGAATCATCGGCCATCGGGAGTTCCTCCCGCACGGCGCATGGCGACTGCTTCACCCAACCGAGAATGCCGCTGCCAGACTTCTCGCATTCCCAATACCATAGTTAGTGAGACGAACTGCCAAGCGAGGCAGTAGCCCATGTGTGTCAAATACTGCTCGCTGAGCGGCAGGATGGACACGACTCCCAAGCACACGCACGCGACGGTCATGAAGCGAAGCAACTGGGCCAGACCGAAGCGGTTGCCGCTTTCCGTTCTCGCTTCCATCGCAGTATTCGAGGTCGGGACGATCATTTTGGAGGCGCCCAGGGTCGCCCCCAGCTGCCCCAGAATCACGGCCACCCAGACGAAACCTCCGCAGCAGAAAAAGGCGATCCAGCCACCAAAACAGCTGGCGATCCACAGTGGTGCTTTTCGGATGCCCAATAGCTCAATGATTGTTATCCCGCCCAGCAACCCACCGCAACCAACCCATCCGGCAAATAGAGTTCCCCCGACAAAACTGGCGACACTGCCGGCCAGCAACAGACCGGCGCTGGCGACTAGCGACCCAATTGAGCCAAACGAGGTCGGATCGTTGATCGGCAGAACAACTTCCCAGCAGAACAGCAAGACGCCAAATACTCCACCTGCGAGCGCCGTTCCACCCCAGGCACCTATTAGCAGCCGGACCCGCGGGTCTGGCGGATTCAAGGGCAAAGCATACCCAGATTCAAATTCAAGTTTGGATAGCTCGCTACTCATTTGCTGTACACGTCATGCCGGAGGCAGGAGTTCCTCTTCGTGAGTAGGAAAACGGCTGTGCCCTAACCGCCTCACCAAAACGACAACTGCCGTCAGGAACACTACCTGCAACCCAACCCAAATCCCAATCAGCCACAACAGTCGTTCGTTGAGCACGTGGAAATATTTCAGGAAGGTGAGGATCACCGCGAACCAGATCGTGAGTACGAACATCTTTCGCAAACCAAATTGGTAGACTGGGCTGGGAGGCGCGCCGGTCCGAGTTCCGCTCATCTTTCCGTAGAGCGATCTCCACGCTCCCCACGTGCCACCGAGTTCTGCAAGGATGGTCGCAGTG
>JANQQA010000092.1 GCA_028285205.1 Bythopirellula sp.
GATTCACTCGCCCTGGGTCGCGGAAGCTACTGACACGGTTAAACGGCGGCTGGAGCGCGTAGCGCGGGTCGTCCGCGCTAAGAGCTGCGGCGTTGCCAAATGCGGTCGGGTTCAGCCAGGTTTCGGTACCAACAAACGGACTTGGCACGTGGACGTAGTCGAGCACTCGATAGAGTCCGGCGATGCCCCTGATGTCGGCAGGATCGGTCGGAGTCTCACTAGCGTCTTCGTCGGTGCGGAAGAAATTCAATAAGTGCCCGTAGCGACCATCGACTTCAAGCTGAGCAGTCAGATTGCTGTTGGTTTTTTTGACTTCTTCCAGCAAATCGATGATGTTGTCATCGCGCGTATTCTGATCACCATCCGAGCGATAGTTTTCCAAGCGCGCGTTGCCTGTGTTGTTGCTGTAGGAAAACGTTTGCAGCAGATCCAGTCCGTTGAATGCGGGCACCGTCAGCAATTCACCCGCATTGGCGAACGGACGATTGTTCCAGGTCAGCCACGGGAAGGGCACTTCCGGTTCGATCTTAGGATTGGTGCTCGTACCACGGAATGGTTCATTCAAGAATCCCAAGGTGCAGTCGGGCAGCGCCTCGAAGAAGTGTCCCGTTTTGCCTTCGTTGCCGTTGCCCGCAGGACCTCCGTTATTCTTCCAGTACGAGTCGGCCTCGATTCGTTCAAGGCCGTACAGATTCGAGACAAATGGCAAAGGGGTTGTGTTAGGATCATTTGATGGGACCCTTCTGCGACCGAGCTGAATGAGGTTCTGTACAGTCGTAGAGTCGTCTTCGTAAGGTGTCGTCGCGTCGTTGTAGCGACCCCGCTGCACGCTGGCAAAACTTTGCATCGAGTAATTGTTGTTGTAGCGCTTACGCTCACCGCCTCGGATCGCCAATTCGGCGTCGCGCTGGCCATTGAATACGGTCACATTGACGCCCATCGAGTCGACCGTCATGTAAGGATTCACAGCCAGATTCCGATCGTAATTCGGGTCGTTCGACCCATCCGCTTGCTGTGCAGGTGGATTCCACGGCAGCAGCGGGTTGGCGAGACGTTGCAGGTAGATCCAGCTGAAGTTGGGAATCGTCCGATCGCCCTGATCGTTTGCTGGCAACTGTAGGCGTAGGTCGCCATCAGCCAGTGGACCGGTAAGCGGTCGCGTCGGATTCGCCGCGCTTCCGTCACCCCTGGTATTGTGACGCTGATCGTCGAGTGGGATATCCAGAATCGGTACGTATCTCTGCTGCCCCTGGTCCCATGCGCTATTGCTGAACGGCTTCGCGCTTTCTACGGGAACACTACGAGGGTAACCGCCCGCGGGCTCCGACACGTTGAAGATTCTATCGACGCCTGGAGTCAGGTTTCTATCCGTCTGATTGATGATCGCAACCGACGTCAAGCTGACTGGTAGTGTTGCGGCAGAACTGGCGGGATCGGGTGGTGCCGCAACCGTGAAGCCAGCAGCGTCGTTGGAGGTAGTACCGCTGGCATTGGTGAGCTCCACGGCATTGCCCGTTGAATTTGTTCGCAACCAGATTCCCCGACGCGAACTCGTACTGTTGTTCTCGCCGAACCTCGCCAAGTACTCACCTGGGGCCATTTCCTCCCCGGCACCCACGACCATATATCTGCCAGGCCGCACGCTGGGAACCTTATTCCCAGCACCCAGGGGCGGGTTGCGCTCATCAAAATCATTGAAAAACGCGACCCCGTCGTCCTCCCAATTGGTGGCCGGATTGGGGCGTTGGGCAGATCCGGGATCGAAACCAGCAAAGTAGACGGAGCGATCCGCCCTCGGGTTGCCTTGCAGGTCCGTGGGTCGATTGTCCTCATTGGGGTCTTCAGGATGTAGCCCAGGCCCGCCCTTTTTGTAGACCATCATCCGCCAGACCGGCGAGGCAATTTGATTGTTGTTCGGATCGGCCACGATCGCGGCCAGATTAATCCCCAAATCGTTGCCCCGATTATCGATCAAGTGGGTGTCGGCACTGGCAGCAGGGTTCTCCGGCAATGGGCAATACAGCTCGACCAGGGCCACCCCCTGTGGTCTTAATTCTTGGTCTTCGCTGGCATCGAACGGGTCTTCGCTACCTGCTCGGAAGGAATTGACGTCCGCCTTCTGGCCTTTTTGTCCTCCATCGATTGCGAATTCTAGGAGAGCCGTCGACGGTTCGCCTTCCCGACGTGAATCGCGCGTTCTGCGATCGTGCCACGCCAGTGTCTCGGTCATCAGGAGTTCTGGAGCCTCTGCTCCCCATACAAGTCCGCCAATGTCAGGGAAGGCGCCGCCTGGTGTCTCATCGGCACCATAGATGTCGGCGCGTGTGGCGAGGCTGCCATCGATCGGGTTACTTGGATCGCCCCATCCGTCGAACGGATCGATGTCGTACTCGAACGCGGTCATGATGTTGTCCGGGTCGCGAAAATCGACGACGTTGATGGCCCATTGGGCCAACTTCTTGGCACGCTGTGCCTGCCGATCCCGATAATCTTGATCGTTGACTCCGGCGGCGGGAATCGGCAATGGATCGACCAACGTCATTGCCATCAGATAAAGGTCACGAGCCAAGTCTTGACGGCGCATGTTGTGGATGTGGACGGCTTCGTACAGATTGATGACGCCGTCATCGTCGAGGTCGCCGCGTTCGATGTTGCTGATGACGCCATCTCCATTACGATCGACGGCATCGCGATAGGCTGCGGAAACTGGCGATCGAAAATTCTGTGGGAGCGGGTTGTTTCGATCGGTTGCCCAGAGGGCCGGTTCGATGCCATCGCCACCGGTCGCGGCTGTTCCGGTTGCATCCAATTCCCCTGGCTCGTCGACCACACCGTTGTTGTTGTCGTCGCGACCGTTGCCCAAGGGACGATTGATGTCGAGATGTCGCCCCTCAGCGATTTCGCGCGGTACGAGTGCTTTCAGTCTCGCTTGTACCATCTGAAACCGAACAGGCGTATCTTGTACTCGGCGCCAAACTCTGTCATTCGCCCTGATTGGGGCGATGCGGATCTGATACTCCAGCAGGTCAACAAAGGTTGCTTGCGTGGGAGGATGCTCCATCACGCTCGCGAAGTCATCCGCGCCGGCCCAGCCAATTTCCGTGACGTTGTCAACCTGGCCATCGTTATCGTCATCCAGCCCTGCAACGCCGGGCAGTCCATCCGGCCCCAACACCATCCAATCTGGTGTTACCACGCTGGGTACCGGCAAGTCGTAGCTGTCGGTCGTAATGGTGGTGCGCCACTGGTCGAGCCGATCGAGGTTGGGGACCGTGGCGTTGGGGACATCTATAAACTCGCCCGCCATCTCCCATATACGTGAGGGCAACGAGCCTGCATCGGCATCGTACGGACGTAGAATGCGTTCCAACTCGGCGACCGTGTAAGGTCCGTCAGGCGCGGTCAAGCTCTCGCCACGATTTGCGCCCAGCGAGAGATCGACTTCATACGGAGTGTTGGTATCGATCGTCGACCTGATTGTGCGCTGGTCTATGACTGCTTCGGAAACGGGTTGGCCCAGCGAGTTCAAGCCCAGTCCATAACGCGCTCGAAAATCAGGTAGAGTTCCGTAGCCACCTTGAACTGGGACCGCGTCTGCCGAGCTACTCAGGATGTTTCCGTCTGCCCAGCGAGGCACTCCCTGCATCTTGAGCTGTGCGGCAATATCGAACACGTTGGTTCGGTCGACCCCCGGCAAAGGACTCGTATTCACATTCGGTCGCTGGCCATATTTGCCAATCGCGCGACGGCGGAAAAACCGCAAGTCTGATTGATTCAATGCGTCCATTCGTTCGTCGCCGTCCACACCGTGGAAGATGCGGCGATACCAAGCCCAGCGCTCAGCAGGCGTCGTGCCCGGCATCAGCGTGTCCAGGCTGACTTCAGCAGGGCCAAAGCCTTGGCCATGAGCAAGGCTGTCGGTATCGTTGTTGCCAGCGAGTGCGCCATCGAGTTGGTTGAAAATTATCTGATTTGAATCTGCAATGTCCTCGCTGCCGTGGGCATTGAGATTAAACCGTCCGTCCATGTCGACCACGAGCACCGAAACAAGCGGCTTGACCAGGCGGCCATCGGAGTCTGCCATCACTGGTAGCCCCGCGTCGATCCACACACTGTCGCGTACGCCATCCAAATCGTTGTCCACGTCCCACGGACCGAAGACCATGCGTCTGAGACGGTTTTGATGGTCTTGATCTGAATTCGATCCAATGCTCGCAAGTTCCGGGTTGCTTCCCGTGAAGTTGGGGTGATCGTGCCAATTGGGCCGCATCAACACCTTGCGCAATAAGCCGACGCTAAGTGGATCGTGAAGACCCGGATTCTGCCCGGTAAACTCATCACGTGCTGCCCAGTAGTTCAACAACGCTGGACGGTGGAATGAGGGCAGTATCATGTTGCCCAGATCACGCGGATTAGAATCCGTGAGGTTGGGCAACACGGTCTCGACCGCATTCGGCTGCAGCAGCGCGAGCATCATGTTCTGGTAGTCCACCGCATCGTACGACTCGTCGCTGCTGCCTAGGCCGTCATAGGCGCGCGTATCTGGGGGGGTGACGATCGTGTTTCCGTAGTATCTGGGGAGCACGCTGCCGCCGGCCAGAATGTCGAAGAACGGTGTGTTCGGGAGCAGCGCGATTTCCGCCTGTACGTTCCGCGTGGTGCTGGAACTGTCGGGCAAAGTGATCGATTCCCACATCGAAAGTCGCGCAGCCAGGGCCAAGGGGTCGTATCCCACTCCCGTGCCGTTGAACGGCATGCCGTTAATCACCGCTTCGGTCGCAGCCCAGGCACCGGGATTGGCGAGCGCCGCGGCGGTCAGATCTTGCGAACGAACGGTCTCGTTCTCGTTGAGTGACATCAGCGTGAACAGGCCATAGCGGTTATTTGGGAAACCGTTGGTTTGCAGTACGTTGTACCGAATGATCCGCGCAGACTTGCCTTGGAGTTCCCCTCTGGTGAACGTAATCACTCGGCCGTTGTAGTAATTCTCGTTCAGGTTCAGCGGCGTTCGACCACCGTTGGTGGGGAGTTCGAAGCCAACGGCCACCCAGAAGAACTGGTCGCCGATGAGATCCATCGTTCCATCGATCGTGTTGACGTTGCCTTCCAGTGGAATAAACGCGTTATTGTTACTGTCAGTTCCCGTCAATCTGATCGTAATGGTGTTGCCGCTACGACTCTGGAGGTTCAAAGCATCGAATACGCTTGGATCTCGATCGAGAAATTGAACAATCTCTGAGGGCCCAATCCGTACACCATCGTTGCCGTACATGTCGCGGAGTAGGCTGTGGTAGCGGATGGAAGAGTACGGGTTGTTCGTATCGCGGATCAGCTGGTTGAGTACTTCGTTGAGTAGGTTTTGCTGATCAATCGAAGAGTTTGACGTTTCGGTCAGTCGCGCGCGAATCTTGTTCGCTTGTTGATATTGCTTAGAGGTGACAATGAAGGCAGTGCCGATCAGCAAGAACAGCGTCAACATGCTCAGCACGACCAGGAGCAGAATGCCACGGCGCGGCGCAGACGCGCTAGCAGCCAGACGCTGGCCCCTGGTCCTGTCAGCTCTTCCCAAACGAGCGCCGGGTAACTGGCGCCGCATAACTTTCTTACTTGTGCACATCGATCCGCTCCAAAAAAGCATCTACGCCCCTCGCAGCCACCGACGCGAAGACGGCGGCTGTTAGTTTCTCGTTGTTAGTTACTAAACGCTCGTATGTCGTGAGCTAGCGTTTAGCAACTACTGACTCGTTCACTCCAAACTCCACAACGACGTGTGTTCCATTTGCAGTGGTTTTGTCACGACACTGATCACGCCGGGAAGTAACCCAGCACGCAAGTTTGGTATGTAGGGAAGAAAACCGCCGCGGGGATTAGGGATTGCAGGCCAGTCGGGGCCGGCAAGCATCAGTCGGCGGGCCATATAGGCACGCCCAGAAGGTCCTTGACTGGGGATGGTGACCATCTCGGTGTCGTCCTTACTGCCCATCGATAAAATGCGGTACCAGTTCAGCACAAAATCGCCGGTGGTCTGATTCACGCCCATCAACGAGATCCAATTGCCAGCCCGAATATCGTCCAGCGCGTCGTCCACTTCGTCGCGTGCGTCGTTGTCGTCGTTCTGCTGCGAGTAGAGTAGTAACTCACCGCCTACGAGCAACTCGGCAAATAGCATCCGCTCGTTGTCTAGCGGCACGAAATCACGCTTGCGAAACACCACGACTGACACGTCGCAAGCGATCTCGCCGTAGTTGTCATCGGCTGGTTGCAGCGCCAGCAAGCCCTGGTCGGTGGTCGGCACGATCGTGGCCAGCCAGGAATAGTCACCCTTGTATTGCCGCAGGAGGAGTTGGTCGTCGCGGAAGTCGTCAATGCTGTTGTTTTCGCGCCCACGAATGTTGACGTCCGCCGTTCGCCACAATTGATTGCTGGGAATGTCGGTCTCGTCGGGCTGCTCGATTGACAGGTCGTCGCGCAGGCGGAAGATCGTTTCACCGACTGCGGTGCGGAGTTGACCCGTCGCGTCCAGAACTGTGATTCGCCGAACTGGCCACCGCTCGCCGCTAAGCTGCATTTGAAAACCGAGAGCGCCATTCGGTCCGTTCTGAAACCATGGATTACCAAAAATTAGATTTCCGTTCGCGTCGGTGGCACGCGGAAATAAATCCAGATTGGTCAGCGACGGCTCTTCTGAGTTACCCAAAGGATCAAGCACAAAAGCATGCCCTGGCCCAAAACCGCCGAGGACCATGTTGAACCTGCCTACATCGGGATTTGGGCCTCCTAAGGCGACTAACGTGGGCGATTGCATCACCAGCGCATCGAACTCTCCGGTATTCGGGTTGTTCTGCGTAACGGTACCTTGTGAGACCACGTCGGACGCGTCGTTGTTCGGGTCGGCGTAGTGCCAAACTTCGGGGCGCAACAACCCCCGCGCCTTGAGTTCTTCGAAGGCATTCTGGGCCAGCGCTGAACCGAGATCGAACTTTTCGCCTTCGACCACAAAGTGATTGCCGACCGGAAAGATCGCCGCCACGCCCATCAGTCCAAACAGCAACACAAACATCGAAATCAGCACTTCGACGAGAGAAATACCATTGCGGATCGCGGATGGCCGGTTGCGGACTACCCGCGCACGAAGCGCCGGTCTATCCCGCATTGCACATCCCGCATTCCGAACTCCACAAGCCATCTCAGTTCCCCCCCACGGTCGTCATCTCACGCGCGAAACCTTGTGCCACCTCAAGTTGCCTGAAGAACTGCACGTCGGCGTTCTCGTTACCGTAAACCGTGGCATCAACGAAAGCGGGCTCGCTGACCACTGCCCGGCCAGAGTTGGTAATGATGCTCAGGAAGCGACTATCCAGGTTGAGCCAATTGACGCGCTCTTGCAGATCTTCCAGGTCGTTTTTGGTGGCATTGGTGGCGATGGTCCAATCGCCAGCAGTGACGGTTTCGGTTGCGTCGTTGATGTCTGCGTGTGTGTACGTGAGACCACCATTCTCTATGCGGCCCAGCAGTAGTACCGCGCGCGAGGTACCCGTCACTTGCAGGCCGTTGTGGTAGATCTCGCTGACGGCGCCAGTTGGCGTGAACATGATTCCGACGAGGTCTTGGTTGTTAACATCTCGATCCGAAAGCGATGCGCCCACAAACGGAAAATTCACATCATTCCGAAGCTGACGGGGAAGACTGCCGCCGATTTGAAGTTGCACAGTGAAGTTTGCGTCCTGCAGTATCGAGCCCTGCATGTCGATGGCGATACCGGCGGGGAGTTGGTACGGCGCTTCCGAGGAGTTTGTCGGCTGCCGCACGATTTGGTAAGGCTGCGGGGCGGTTATGTAATACAAGTTGCTGCCCTGCGGATACGGAGAGAGAGGCCGCTGGAAAGCAAGCATCTGACCATTGGCGTTAACCGGCACTACCTCAAATGTGGAGAAGCGGTGATTGCCAAAGTCGAGCGTGTAGTAACCGTCCGCGGGTATATTGTCAGGAGTAGGAGTACCGTTGCCATTAAAATCAAAGTCGACAAAGCGGAAGATGGTGCCATTGATGTGAATTTCGTCCAGTAATTTAATGAAATTCGGTGGCATTGCCTCGGAGAGGTACTGCCGCGACGGGAATTCCGGTGGCGAAGGTGGTGGGGTGATTCTCGCATCCGCCAACACGAACTGCACGTAGTAACGCGGGGGCGGATTGACGCCAGGCGGAACTTCTTGAATGACGCGCACTTGCGATGTTGTGCTGAAGCCGGCGAACGTAGGCGGTACTTCCAGCCCAAACACTTCGATCGCAACGCCAGAGTTTACTGCAGATTCACGAAACGCGATGCCATGGGGCCTGCCAGTACGGGCGGCGCGGGCTTGAATCTGGGTGATGTAGCCTTGCAGGCCACGGGCGGCTGCGCGGATTTTTCGCGTGTCGTTGTTGGGGGACAAGATTGGGATCACGCCCCCTACCAACGTGGTCAGAATGATGATCACCACCAGTAGCTCAACGAGCGTCAGCCCAATGCGGATTTCAGACTTCGGACTGCGGAATGGCCGCGCGCACGCCGAGCGCCTTGGCAGTCTTCCGCATTCCGCATTCCACACTCCGAGTTTCATCATCTGTTATCAAGCAAGTGGTTATGAATGTTGTCTAGCGAGTTGTCGTCGCCGTCTTGATTGGCATCGATCGGTCGTCCAAGCTCAAATTTTCTCAGGCTGACATCGATCGCGTACGGATCGATTGAGTTAAGGTTCCGGACCTTGTCATCGACGGCCGCGTCGATGTCGCTCTCGCCGTCGGGACCCCAGGAAAACACCAGCGGCAGCAGGCGAAAGGCTCCGACCCGAGTCGTGGTACCGCTTTCCAGTTCAAGTCCTTCGTTGAGGCTCCGTTGCCGTATACGACGCATACTTATCACGACGGAGGGAGGGCCAAGGCTCGGAAGCGCGTTGTTCAATAATTTTGGATACACGTTCAGCCCCGGAATCTTCATACCAGCGACATCTCTGCGAAACATGTCGGTCGGATCGTGATCGAGGTTGGCCGTGGGACCGGTACCCAAATTGGACAGGGTGGGACCCGCCATCAAGTCGGACCGATCATAGAACCCGGCGGGCCAGCGAATGAAATCGATCGGCCGACCCCAGCCGTCCAAGAATTCGAACGCTCCGTCACCGTCGGTGTCGCCTATGTTCTGTTCGGAAAACAGCGTGCGGGCTTCACCATCGGCCGTGGTGTTCATGATGATCATGTACAAGCATTCGGCCCCTTGATTCTGCAAGACCACCTCGCTCGACAGCCCTTGCTGCTGGAAGGACTGGAATCTCCTGCGATAGACATTCGTGATCGCCGGCACGGAGCTCAAGACCGACTGGCTACCCACGCCGACGGAATTGACATTGTCGCCAGTGATGTCATTGATCATGACGTCCGACCAACGATCGGGCATTTCCAGTTTCATCAACTCACGGGTCGCCAACAACCGCAGGTCGGCGAGTGCCAGTCCACGAACTTGCCGCGCTTGGGGCGTCCAATTGCCGCCGACCATGAGGTTGTTGTCTACGGCCGCAATGATGGCAGGATGCACATCAACCCGTCGCGTGGCGTACTCGTTCCACTTCTCCATCAGCAGGCCGTTGATCTTGCTGACGAGCGTTTTGGTACGTGACTCGCGCGAGCTTTCCATCGCGAGCCGGCTGGTGCCCAGGAACAGACCGCTGAGGATACTGATGATCGTGATCGTGATCAGCAACTCAACGAGCGTGACGCCCTGACGAGTCGCGAGTCGTGAGTTGCAAGTTGTCAGCGTACGCGCGGCGCTCCGGCGATGCGCAGCATCGCCGCCACCGACCCGAGACTCGCAAATCGTGACTCTTGGCTCGCTCATTCCGTCTTGTCCTCCAAGGCGCCTGACATGAAGTGTCCAAGGGTATCAGCAATATCGCCGATGAAGGGGCCACCGGGAGCGAGCAAGACGGTTTGGAACGCGTTGTCGCCATTGTCCTCCACGTTGAGGTGACACGCGGCAAATGCATCACCCCAGATATCGTCAACGCCAGGATGGAGCAGTTGGAATGTTCCCTCTTCGACCCAGCGAATATCACTATTTCGCTCAGCAATACTGATGCCCGCGCGCAGCTGCTTGAGCGCGAAGATTCTCTGCCGGGCTAAGCCAGATATATCGATGTCGTACTCCTCAGGGTCGTGGCGAGAAGTGTCGAAGTAGTATGCCGGTACCGTCGAGGCGCCCGGTCGATAGGTCCAGAGATTGATGCGACGGCGTACTCTGTTGGCGCCCGGGCGCGGGTCGTCATACTCGATGTGCCGACCCGCAGAGTCGTCGAACAGACCGTCGGTTTTGGGGCCCAATTTAGCAAGTTCGAACTCGAACTTCAGATTCCGATCTTCGAGCACTTCGTCATTCGCTGTCACGTCGGTGCCGCTGTCGGGACCATCGACGAATGACGGTCCGCCAGGGCCAGAGATCGGATACGAAGCGTCATCACTAAAGCCACCGAGCCAAAAGAAAATTGCTTCAGCTCCCGTAAGTCCGCCACCTGTGTCGCCGTTTGAATTCGTTGGTAGCTCCACGTTGAAATTGCCGCCATTCCAGCCAGACGGTCCGGCAGCCAGAGCGAGAATCAGTTCTGGCGGTTCCTTGTGGCGCGGAAACGCTTTCTTGAACATCCGGACACAGTCGGCCAATGCAAGGGTGTTGTTGTTGCTGATCATCGCGTTTGGCGGATAAGCCCCCAGCTCGTTATTGAGATCCTCCAAAGCCCCCGCCATGTTTTGTAGTTCCACAATGATCGCGGTCTCCTTGGACCTCCGTATCGCGCTTTGCACCGCACCGAGCAGCAAGGATGCCAGAATGCCGATGATCGCGATCACGATCAGCAGCTCGGTAAGTGTGAAGGCTGAGGGCTGAGGCCGTGGGATTGAATGGCGTTGCGATGGTTCCGCCGGCGACCTTCCGCCTTCCGCAATGCTTAGCGTCTCAATTTGAGTTGCAGCCATGTCCGTATCTCCTGTGTGGTATGCAGCTATGATATTTGCAAATTCCGTGCGCAATGGAGCATGTTGGCAGTCTGCGCGAACCCACAAGGTGCCGAATTGGCCTGGCATCGCGTTCTACCCCCGGAAAAGTCAGGCTCTTGGGCAGTCTCGCAGAAATCCCCCCGATTGGGGAGTTCCGAATTGCCAAAAACTTCTGTTGCCCCGAGGCCTCATTGCCGAGAGCGATTGTATCACAATCGAACACTCAGTCGTGGGGTTTTGATGCAATAAAGTGGGCAGTGGCCAGTCGTCAGCGGCCAGCGATCGACTAAGGATCCAGGCCACTAATCCCTGACCACTGACACTCATTTTATCCCGTCAGGCCGTTGATCAGTTCCACTAGTGGGATGAACAGCGCGATCACGATAAAGCCGACGGCACCGCCCAAGAAGATGATCAGCAGTGGCTCCATCAGCTTGGTGAGGCCATCGGTCAGCACCGCGACTTCTTCGTCGTAGGTGTCGGCCACCTTGTACAGCATCGTATCGAGTTCGCCGGTCTCTTCGCCGACGTCGACCATGTTCACGACGATGTCGTCGACCACGCGCTGACGGTACTTGATCATGTAGATCAATAGCCCAATTGGTCCGCCGATGAAACAAAACCAGAAGAATGCCGCCACCGGATGGAAGCTGAGCTTAGAGTATTCCTTCATCGGCTGCGCGATTGCATCGCCCTCGCGAATACGTTCGCTGATGCGTGCGTAGAGCTTTTCGAAGACCGCGTTGCCGCAAGTCTCCTTAGTAATGTTCAATGCTTCGAGAATCGGCACACCGGAGGAAATCAACGTGCCCAAGGTACGCGACGTACGGGCCATGATGTTCTTTTCGACCAACTGTCCGAAGATCGGCATCTTGATCGTAAACTGGTCCCAGCCCATCCGCCCCGCTTTGAACTTGCGTATTAGTTTAATCGTGAGCCAAATCGTGATCGGTATGCCGGGTATGAGATACCAATAGTTGACGCACCAGTTCGAGACCGCGATCAAATAGACCGTCATGACCGGCAAATCGAGTTCGAAATCCTCGAAAATCGCTTGGAACGAAGGCACGATCTTGATCATGATGAACGTCAAAATACCGACGGCCACCGTCACCACGACGACCGGGTAGATCATCGCGCCTTTGACTTTTCGTTTGAGCGATTCGGCACGTTCCTTAAAGTCGGCCAGACGTTGCAGGATGATCTCCAAGGCACCACCCGCTTCGCCCGCCTTGATCATATTGACGTACAGACGGTCGAACGCCTTGGGCGATTTGACCATCGCTTCAGACAACGTGTCGCCGGATTCGATCGCATCGCAGGTGTCTTCCAACGAATACTTGAGTCGCCCCGGTTTGGCTTGTTCGGCGAGAATCCTCAGACTGCGTAAGATCGGCAGACCGGCATCCTGCAGGATAGAAAGTTGGCGCGTGAAAGCGGTGAGCTCTTTAGATTTCACACCGCCAAAGACGAAGCCGCGTTTCTTGCCACCGGCAGCGGCCTCTGACTTTTTGCGCACTTTCTTGACAGAGATCTTCGTGACGAAGTATCCCATCTGCCGTATGGTGGCTTGCGCATCCTCTTCGGTGGCGGCATCGATCACATCTTTGATCTCAGCGCCGGTCGAATCCATCGCTTCGAATTGAAAAGTAGGCATTGTAGTAGCCGGTCGTCAGTAGCCAGTGATCAGTACAGGAGTGCCGCGGCTGCTCGCTTGTGAACGTTTCTTACTGTTCACTGGTGCCTGGCCGCTGGCCACTCGTTATGCGTCAATAATGGTTTCTCGGATGACTTCCTCAGGAGTCGTGATTCCTTCGTATGCAGCTTTCATGCCAGCTTCGCGGAGCGTACACATTCCATGCTTCTGTGCGACTTCCCGCAAGTCGTCCGCGGAGGCATTCGTCATGATCAAGTCGCGGAGGTCGTTGTTCATGATCATGAGCTCGAACAAGCCGACGCGACCCTTGTATCCTGTATTATTACAGTTTTCACAGCCTGAGCCACGAAAAAACTGTTTTCCCTTCAATTCCTCGGCCGTCAATTCCAAATCGTCGAGGACTTCTTGTGACGGTTGGTACTCCTCAGCACATTTGGCGCAAACGCGACGGACCAGCCGCTGCGCTAAAATTGCCTCGACGGTGGCCGTAATCAAAAACGTGGGAACGCCCATGTCTTTGAGCCGCGTAATGGTGCTGGGCGCATCGTTGGTATGCAGGGTGCTGAAAACCATGTGGCCGGTGAGCGATGCTTGCACGGCGATTTCGGCAGTTTCCAAATCGCGAATCTCACCCACCAGGATTTTATCCGGGTCTTGCCGCAAAATTGCACGCAAGCATTGAGCAAAAGTGTTGCCGATTGATGCATCGATCGGCACCTGCACGATGCCTTCCATGTCGTATTCGACGGGATCTTCGGTAGTGATCAGCTTGTCTTCGATGGTGTTCAGTTCGTTCAACGCCGAATAGAGCGTCGTGGTCTTGCCCGACCCGGTGGGACCAGTTACCAGGACGATCCCGTTAGGTTTGGCGATCGCGGCGCGGAACTCCTCGATGAGCTCCTCATTCATGCCGACGTTTTGCAGATCGAGCGACACGACCGAGCGGTCGAGCACCCGCATCACGACACTTTCGCCAAACATGGTTGGCAGCACACTGACACGGAGGTCGACGGGGTGACCGCCGACGTTCAGTTCGATGCGGCCATCCTGCGGCATGCGCCGTTCGGCAATGTCCAGGTCGGCCATCACTTTGATGCGGGTGGTAATCGCGAATGCTAAGTGACGAGGCGGCGGGACCATTTCGTACAACACGCCGTCGGCCTTAATGCGAATGCGAAACTCGTCCTCAAATGGTTCGAAGTGCAAGTCAGACGCGTGGTCTTTAATTGCCAGCAACAGCACCATGTTGAGCAGCTTGCGGACCGGTGCACTATCGGCGAGGGCTTCGACACTAGTGAGGTCGACCGACTCGCCTTCGGCGGCAGCGACCGCTGCAGCGAGTTCCTCGTCGTCCTCCAGATCCGAGACGATGCTTTCCACGCTTTCGGTGTTCTCGCCGTAGTACCGATCGAGCGAGGCGATCATCGCGGGTTCGGTCGCGACGACGACGTTGATGTTGTAGCCCAGAAACGTGCGTAGTTCGTCTTGCACACCCAAGTTCTGCGGGTCGCACATCGCAATGGTCAGGGTATCGCCGTCAAACTCAGTGGGGATGATGCGATACATCTGGGCCATCGGCTCGGTGACTTTTTCCAGCACGTCGGGCTCAATCGTCAGATCGCCGAGCGAGACGGTGCGGAGCGACATCTGCTCGCCCAGCGCCTGTGCAAGTTGTTCGTCGTTGATCAAGCCCAGATCCATCGCCACTTGGCCGAGTAGCTGGCCGGGGCGCTGGTCCTGCTCGTCGACGATGAGCTCAAGCTGTTCGTCGGAAATGTATCCTAGGTCGACGAGAATTTGTCCGATGCGACGAAGTGCCATAGCTTGTGTTTAGTGGTTTCGAAAAGTCAGTGATGGGTGGCCAAGGGCCAACGAATTAGTTCTCACAGCGGCGTGGGGTTTTGCGTATCACAGTTCCGCTGCATCGGGGTCGAGTTCGTCGTCGAACGCGCCTCGCTCGGCACTGGCAATGCGCTTGGCGAGGTCGTCGGGACTGTTGGCTTTGGCAAGAACGTCTTCCTTGGTGACCAACTCGTTTTTCCAATGTTCAAACAGGTGATCGTCCAGCAATTTCATGCCGTGTTTCGAGCCTGTCTGAATCGCGGAGGTGATACGAAAGATCTTGTTCTCACGAATCAAGTTCGCGATACCAGGCGTAACCACCAGGCTCTCGAATGCCGCGACACGTCCGCCACCAATCTTGGGGCAAAGCTGCTGGGCCAGAATTCCAATAATCGACGTGGCCAACTGCGTGCGAATCTGATCCTGCTGATTCGTCGGAAACACGTCGATCACGCGATTGATCGTGCCTGCCGCGCTGGACGTATGCAATGTGCCGAACACGACGTGGCCGGTTTCTGCCGCAGTGATGGCCGCTTCGATCGTTTCCAGATCGCGAAGCTCACCGACCAGGATCACGTCGGGGTCTTGACGCAGAGCGCGACGAATCGCTTCAGCAAACGAAGTTACGTCGACGCCCACTTCGCGTTGGTTGATCGTTGACTTCTTGTGATTGTGATAAAACTCGATCGGGTCCTCGATGGTGATGATATGATGGTCCACCGTGTCGTTGAGGTAGTCGATCATACCCGCCAAGGAGGTCGATTTTCCTGAACCGGTCGGTCCGGTCACCAGCACCAGTCCACGGGGACGCATGATCATGTCTTTGAAGATCGAAGGGATCTTCAATTGATCCATCGTCAGCAAATCGACGGGAATCTGTCGAAGCACAATTGCTACGTTGCCGCGTTGGCGAAACACCGAGACACGGAACCGCGCTTGATCACCAAAGGCAAAGCCGAAGTCCGTACTGCCCGTCTCTTGGAATTCCTGCTGGCAACGATCGGGTGTGATACTTTTCATCAAGCCCATCGTGTCGGCTGCTTCCAACACTTTGGTCTTGAGCTTCTGCATGCGACCGTGCAGTCGCAGCACGGGCGGCTGGCCGACCGTGATGTGCAAGTCGCTTGCTCCCTGCTTAACTTGCGCGGAGAGCAGCTTGTCGATTAGGATCGTTCCCATCTAGATTTCTCAGTCCTTCTTCTCGGTCCGAATCCTTGGTTCCGATAGGCTTGATTGTTCCGACTTCGCGAAAAGAATTATTCCCAATATTTTCAGTAAACTCAAGCTTGCCAACGAGGCGGCCACCGCACCAAGCCGCTCAGCGCACTGATCTGTTGCGAAGATCAGCACTGCTCACTCAAGAATCTTGCATCTTCTAATTCTAATTGACGGTGAGCAAAAAACAGGCCGTCAGATCGCTTTCGGATGGCATTATTCCGTTTTTTTGGAGACGCGGAACACTTCGTCGAGGGTAGTGATGCCGTTGAGCGCCTTCTGAATCCCGTCTTGGTAGAGGGAGGTCATACCCTGTTTCATCGCCGCATTGCGAATTTCGACCGTCGACGCTCCGGCAAACGCGAGTTCGCGGACCCTCGAGTTCATTGTCATCAGCTCGAAAATCCCTAGCCGTCCCCGATAGCCACTTTTGCCGCAATGAGAGCAACCTGCCCCGCGCATGAATGTCGCAGCGGCTGCCTGCTCCGCGGTGATTCCTGCCGCCTCGATCTGTGCCTCGCTGGGACTGTCTGGTTGCTTGCACTTCGTGCACACCACACGCACCAAGCGTTGAGCCAAGATGCCGATCACGCTACCTGCCACGAGATAGGCGGGCACACCCATATCGACCATTCGCGTCACGGCACCGGGGGCGTCGTTGGTGTGCAGGGTACTAAACACCAAGTGGCCGGTTAGCGACGCTTGAATGCCCATGGACGCCGTCTCGTTGTCGCGCATCTCACCGACCAAGATCACATTGGGGGCCTGACGCAGCATCGCGCGAATGATCAAGGCGAAATCAAGTCCGATGCTATGCTTAACCTCGACCTGGTTGATTCCCGGGAGGTAGTACTCGACCGGGTCCTCAGCGGTGATGATCTTGCGATCGGGTCGATTCAGTTCGTTGAGCGCCGCATAGAGTGTCGTCGTCTTGCCGGAACCTGTCGGACCCGTCACCAGGAAGATGCCGTTGGGCCGCTTGATCAGATTGCGGAAGATGCGAAAGTCTCGTTCGTTGAGACCCAGCTGCCGCACACCGACTTTGATGTTGTCTTTGTCCAGCAGTCGCATCACGCAAGATTGACCATGATTGGTCGGCAGCATGCTGACGCGCAGGTCGAGTTCTTTGCCTCCCGCAGTGATCTTGATCCGTCCGTCCTGCGTCCGACGGCGCTCTGCGATATCCATCTTCGAGAGAATCTTAATTCTCGATAACAACGCCCCTAGCAAACGACGTGGCGGGCTGTCACGCTCGACCAAGACACCATCGATCCGATAGCGAATACGAACGCGATCTTCAAACGGCTCGACGTGAATGTCAGATGCACGAAGCTGAACGGCCTCGGTAATCATCAGCTGCACCAGTCTCACGATTGGTGCGCTGGTTTCATCGACGACGTCGTCGTCGTCTCCGGTGCCATCCTCTTCGGTCTCCGTGAAATCGATCGCCGTGTCGGTGAATTCTTGGAGCATTGAGTCCGCCGATTCGCCGTCAACTTGACCGTAATTTCGGTTGATTGCCTCGGTGATGCCTTCTTTGGTCGATAGAGCAATTTCGACCTTACGATTCAAGATGAACTGCAGTTTGTCGAAGGTCTCGAAGTCGAGCGGATCGCTAACGACCACCGTCAGCTTGCCGTCTTCCTCCGAAAACGGAATCACTGCGTTCTCACGTGCGACAGACTCAGGGACGAGTTCGACGATTGCGGGCGGAATCGGCACGTTGTTCAAATCGACGAAATCGTAGTCATGTTGTTCCGCCAAACAGCGCATGACCTGTTCGCTGGTGGCATAGCCAAGCTCGGTGATCGCGTCCTGGAGCTTGACTTTCTTCGAGGCAGCGACCGCCTCAGCTTCTTGCAACTGTTCGGGACCGATGATGCCCTTCTTGATGAGATAATCGCCGAGAGGATCTGCCATGGCTCTGTACTTCGTTTGCGGAATGCCTCTTCCCGAGACCGGATCGTCCGAAAAGGATAGTGGTCCAATCGGAGACCCGCATCGACACCAGCGGCGTCGCAAGTCCCAACGAACAGAGAGTTTACGCGGAAAAACTCGAACTACCCTACCGACTCTAGGCTACTGAGACCTCGGCCGTCTGTCAATTATTGGGCCCCAGCCCGGCGAAGTCGAGTTCGGAGAACTGGAGGGCGTTCCCGACCAAGCTATGGCGGATTACTCGGCATTGGGAACGAGGTTGCCCGGTGGCGGTGCTAGGAGCATCGAGCCCTCGAGGACCGCGCTCTTGGGTAGCTGCTTAAATTGTCGTGCGTCGCGTCGTAGTCGGCTGGCTACGTCGCGCAGCGCATCTGCCTGCTCGTAAAGGTCCAGCCGCTCTAGTTCATGTGCCGTCCGCTCAAGATCGAATGCTGCTTCTCGCAGGGTTTCTACTTTCTTGAGTTGATGCGAGGGCAAGTCCGCTGCCGACGGCGAATGCGTGTGCCGACTTCGAATGACCTCCTGGTCCGTGATCAATGCTTTACCCAGCGGGTCGCCAGCACGTGGCCAAGGCTGCGGTTCAGCGCCGGGGACAATGGAGCCGCCCAGTTGTTGTTGCAGTCTGAAGATCTCGCGCGCCATCTCCTCCGAGGACAGGTCACTCACCACTTCGGTGTCGGGCAGGACTTTGGCGTGCTCCTGCCGAGGTGAGGGCTCGGTGGCATTAAGGTGGCGGGTGATCTGATCGATGCCAAGAGCGAGTGCGACGACAAATGACATCAATACGACGAGTCTCTGCCTTTTTTTGATCGGCAACATGGCCACTCTCCCCGGATGGATCTGAATGCCGCGCATTCTATCGCTTCTCGGTTCATCACGACAAGCTTAATCCGTGGCGAGCAACGCATGGCTAACGAACCACTGCTGGCCCCCATCGAAATCGAATAGCTCTTCGCATGCCATCACGAACATTCGCCAGCGAGCGAGTTGCCGCTTCCCGCCGTATTTGGCTGCGTCAGACGAAAGCAATTGGGAGAGATCCTGCTGTGCTGCGTCCAGATTCGCCAGCCACGCACGGCAGGTCTTGGCGTAGTGAGTACCCGAGACGCGCCATTGCCGCTGGACTTGAAACGGGATGTCGAGGCGGTCGAGTAGATCGTAACTAGGCATAACACCTCCAGTGAAAAAGTGCCTCGCCATCCAATCGGATTTGCCCTCGTCCGCGAACGGATAGAAAAGCTCTTCGTGGCAGAAGGTGTGAAGAAACGCCTTTCCACCGGGATCCAGCCAGCTACGAACGTTTTCGAGCAGCCGCTTCCAGTTCCGCATGTGCTCAAACATTTCGATCGAGATCACGCGGTCAAACCGTCGCTGCAGCTGGAGTTCGGCGACGTTCTCGAGCCGCACCTCGACGTTGCCCAAATTCCGAGCCTGGCAACAACCTTCAATGTACGCCTTTTGTAGGCGGGAATTGGTGATTGCAACGATCTCTGCCGACGGATAGTGCTCAGCGAGCCACATCGTAAGTGAACCCCAGCCGCACCCCAATTCCAAGATGTGCTGACCATCAGCGCACTCAGCACGCTCGCATGTGAGCCGCAGCATCGCCTCCTCGGCCGTAGCAAGTGATTGACGCTCCGGCTCCCACAGGCAGCTGCTGTACTTGAGATGCGGCCCGAGCATCGTTTGAAACAGCGCGGTCGGGACTTCGTAGTGCTGCTGGTTGGCGGCATCGGTTTCAATCGCGATCGGTCCAGTCGCGAACAGCGAGTTAATCTGCTCCTGACGCTGCTCATCGTTGCTGCGTTTTCGCTCGTACTGCAGACGTTCCCGCAACAGTCTGCGAATGCCCGAGCGGACCAATGCATCGGGGAGCAGACGGCGCTCAGCCAAGTCGATTAGCATGACTATTCAGCACTTCTTTTGGGGAACCAAGGGACGAACGCGCTTGTTGAACGCTGGTAGCGTCGATAGTCTTCGCCACGGCTAGCAATCGCCTGCGCTTCGGTAGGCGGAATCCCGGTGACGAACAAGATCGTCAGCAGCAAGAGCGTGGCCACGAGGGCAGACACCCACCAGAAGCTGGAGCCTAGTGCGAGCGGAATGTATGCGCACCAGTGAATCCACTCGAAGAAGTAATTGGGGTGTCGAGAGTAACTCCACAATCCGGCGCGGCACGTCTTGCCACGGTTCTCCGGATTCGACTTGAATTGTTCCAACTGCCGATCGGAGAGCGTGACCCCAAAAATTCCCACCGCCCACAGGGCGACGGCCACGCCCACTAACCACATTGCCGGCGCCTGCGAACTGCGCGCGATCACAAATGTTGGAAGTGCAAAGCACCAGGCGGCGATTGCTTGAAACTGGTAGAAACGGAAAAAACGTCGATCCGCGTCTTCACCCCAAGATTCGCGGAGTTTGACGTAGCGGCCTTCCTCTGGTTGTCCAACAACACGACGAAATAGATAGATGGTCAAGCGTAGCGACCAGAGGCCGATCATTGCTCCAGCCAGTCCGCGGAGCCAGCCGATACCACCGGGCCATGCGGCGTAGAAGATTCCGATCATACCGACCAGTGCCGACCAAGCGACATCGACAATGCCCGCATTGCCTGTCTTCCGCTGCACTTGCCACAGCGCCACCATTGTCGCGCAGGAGGATACGAGGCCGATCACCATCGGAAGCAGCGTGTTGTAGCTATCCATCACTCCGCTCCCGGTCGCTTCAACAGGATTTGCGCGACTCCGATCTGTCGTTCGAGGAAGCCCGCTGCACAGTAGCAAAAGTAATAGTCCCAGGTGCGACGGAAGGCATCGTCGAATCCCAGCCGTTCCAGTTCGTCTGTTGCTACAAAAAACTTATCTCGCCATGTTTGCAAAGTACGGGCGTAGTCGGCCGCGAAATCGTCCAGACCAGTGATTCTCAAATCGGTTGTTCGGCTTACGACATCGCTGATTCGCCCTAGCGAGGGCAAGCAGCCGCCGGGAAAAATATGCTTTTGAATGAAATCAACGCTGCGCCGATAGTAGTCGTACCTGTCGTCCGGAATGGTGATTGCCTGCAATAACATACTGCCGTCTGGTCGCAGGACGGTGCAGCATTTTTCGAAGAATTGGTCGTGGAATTCATGGCCGACCGCTTCGATCATCTCGATGGAAACCAGTTTGTTGTAGGTGCCTTGCACATCACGGTAATCACACAGCCGCAAGTCAACCTGATCTCGCAATCCGGCTCGATTTATGCGCTGTTGTGCGAATTCGAGTTGTTCCTCGGAAATGGTAATTCCCGTCACGCGACAACCATAGTTGTAGGCCGCGTATTCAGCGAATCCGCCCCAGCCACAGCCGATCTCTAGCAGGTGGTCGTCCGCGTTCAGCTGGATCTTGCGGCAAATGCGCTCGTACTTTTCCAGCGATGCGGCTTCAAGCGTCGCATCCTCCGACGGGAAGACACCGCACGAATACGTCATTGTCGGATCGAGAAACAAGGCGAACAGTTCGTTGCTCAAGTCGTAGTGACGTTGGATGTTTTTGCGGCTGCCGGACCGGCTGTTGCGCGTACTCCAGCGTAAGAGTGTCCTGCCAATCGCCTGCAAAGGCAGCGCCCAGGTATTGAGGTCATTCTCTTGCGTAAGATTCTTGGCGAACATGCGCATGACCGCGAGTAGATCGTCCGCCTGCCAGTAGCCTTTGACGTACGCGTCGCCAGCGCCAAGGCTACTGCCCAGCGCAATCTCACGATAGAAACGCGGGTCAAGCACCTCAATTTCTACAACTTCATTGGCGGTAGCTTGACCGAATTGCATTGGCACCTGTTGCTCGGTAAGAACGAGCTGTCCGTGAGTCAGCCGGCGCAACATCGAGAGCACGGCACGTCGCGACCAGCGGTCGAGCCAAGTGGCTTTGTAGGGAATCTGTTGAGTCGATTCCGCTACGCCTGGTGTTCGCCGCTTGGGCGGACGGTTGATTGGGGATGAGGAAAGAACGGACATTTCTTTTTCCAAAGCAAAAACGCTTGCCAATAAATTGCTGCGACAATTCGTGATGACATCAGCGGATACCGAACCAGCATCCGACGTACGCCACTCCGTGATAATTCGCTCCGCCTGAGCTCCATGTTTGCCTGAAAGAACGCATCGTCTCCTCGACGACTCACGATGCCGACGGTCAGCTGCTCAGCGGGTTCGCTCAGCCGCCAATCGTACGTTGCGTCCATACCCATGAATGGCGAAACATGAAACGCTTTTGGATGTTGATAGCGTAGATCACTACGCGAGGCCACCGGACTCTTGGGATGGAGCAGATAAAGGTGCCGCTCATTCCAAGGGGTATTGCTTACCTCAGCGACCACGTACTCAATCTGCTTGCCGTCTGCGGCGTAGCAGTAAAACAAGTTCAACGGACTGAAATAGTGGCCGCAGTACCGCAACTGAGTCAACAAGCGAATCGGTCCTTCAAACCGCTTTTCTGCATTTTCTGCGACGTAGTTGCGGATGGTGGTCGCCAGTGAGTGATGTGCGGCGGCTGGTGGACTTTGAGGAAAGGATGCCAAGTGGTCTGTTTCTTGGAAACTCGCTGCAGCAAATCTCCGGGCAGAGAAATAGCCGCTTCGTCCAACAATCGAATCGAGCTCTGCGAGGTCGAGGAACGCCATCGCGAGCGGATAGCTAAACCGATGCTCAACCGGTTCGCGTCTCAAGTGGTTGACTCGGCCTTCGTAGAGGCAGCTATGCATGGTCGCGTTAAGTGCTCAAGGTGAATTCCAAAATGTCGACAAACCGCAAGTGCGCTAGCTACCCCGTCCTCATGAAACCCGTAACCCCAATAGGCGCCGCAGTAGTAAATCCTTCCACAGTCGTGGAGCTGGTCATGTCTTGTTTGGGCACTATAGGACGTTGCATCAAAAAGTGGATGGCTGAATTCAAGTTTGCGGAGGATCTTTGCCTGGTCAATCGGTTCGTTCGGATTGAGCGTCTGTAGTATCGGGGTGCGTGTGGAGTGGCCTTGCAACCGACTGAGGTCGTACGTCACTGAGGCGGGCTCGCTCGGATCAGCTGCCAAACGGTAGTTCCAGCTCGCCCAGGCTCGTCGACGGGTAGGCAACATGTGTTCATCAAGATGTAGGTAGGCCTCGTTTGATTGGTAGCTGAAGGTCCCTAATACGTCTAATTCCGTCTTGGTTGGCTCTTCCAGCATCGCTAGGGCGTCTGGAGCATGGGCAGCGATGACAGCCGTGTCAAAACTTTCCGCCTCTCCGTTGGCCAGCTCCAATCGGACTCCCGCGTTGGTGCGTCCCACGGATGTCACCGGCGCAGCTACTCGCACGGAATCCCCCAACGGGTGCAGTAGGGCGTCCAGATATCGCTTAGCCCCGCCCCGAATCGTCCGCCATTGGGGGCGGTCAAAAATCTGCAATAGTCCGTGCTTTTGCAGGAAATGAGCGAGAAACTTGACGGGAAACTCCAGCATTGCCTGAGGTGGAGCCGACCAAATGGCAGCCGTCATCGGTAGCAGGTAGTGCTTGATCACTTCCGGCTCAATCGATTTTGCCCTCGAACGATCAGCGCTGCATTGATCGATCCATTCGCCCAGTTTCAGCCCTTCGTCCTCGGCATCCAGCAGCTTCTGGGCCTCTCGGTTGAATCGCAAGATGCCGCGCACCATCCGCAGAAAGCTTGGTCGAACCAGGTTGCTTCGTTGTGCGAACAACCCATTGAGCGAACTCCCTTGGTACTCAAGGCCATTGCGAGCGCAATGGACGCTGAAACTCATATCGCTGTCGCGCGCTTCAATCCCGAGCAAATTCAACATTCGAAGGAAGTTTGGGTACGTTCGATCGTTGAATACCATGAAACCGGTATCGACCGGCCAGGTTTGTCCAAACGCATCGACTTCGATCGTGCGGGTATGGCCGCCCAAGTGCTCGCTGGATTCAAACAGAGTGACGTGATGCTCAGTCGCCAGGAGCCTGGCGCACAGTGAGCCACTGATCCCCGAGCCTACAATTGCGATTCGCTTCGGCATCCCGTCACTATAATCGAGAAGAGGCACCACCTGCAGGTGGTGCCTCTGCGAAACTCTTCGATTGCGGCTGTTCGTCAGATGAGGTAGCCAGGCAAGGTTGAGTCGAATTCTACGTCAACGCGACCGTCACCGTCCAAATCGACTCCATAGCGTGCGTGACGGCCGCGATACTCGTCGTACTCGGGTCGAACATCGACGTACCGCACACGATCGTAGCGCACTTCGTCTTCCCAATCGTCACGCTCGATCAGACGTTCCGCCGCGCGATAGGGCTCGACGCGATAGGTGGCGCGTTCGCGCGGCAATTCGCTATCGTACCGCAGGCGGCGCGATACGGGTGCTCGATAGTAGCGTGGCAGCCTCGCAGTTGCCGCCACCGCCCAACGTAGCAGAATCCCGCGGATCACCGACAGCGACAAGCCGCCCAGGCGGTCCTGACAGGCGTATTTCGCTTCGCGCCAACGGTTCTCGCTGCGCGCCAATTCCAGCAACTCATGTCCATCGTGAGTCAGACGCACGCAGGGAATGCCTGCACTGGTTCGATCAATCTCTTTAAGCAGACCAGCGTCGATCAGCAGTCGTAAGTGATAACGAACTTGTTCTTCAGACTGATGGTTGCTTTCGGTTCTTAAGACGCTTACCGAGCAGTCCGTGCCACGGTTCTCAATGTCGAGCAGCAATTGCCGCGCTAGATCGAGGTCTCGTTTCATGGGTGCACCTCCATTTGCACAGGGATAAAATTGGGTCGTTGGGTCACTAAACGTGAGCGTTTGCGATTAGCGCATCGAGGCTGTCAAACGAGCAGCCAGTAACGCGTGAATTTGTCCCAATACCCCAGATGGGTCAATATCGGTTCGAGTGCTAGCACTGTAGATGAGGGTTACCCACCAGCGGCACGCGGTTCAACCATGCGAAACGTCATTAGCCACGCGAACACGATGCAACCTTCCACCATCAAGAACATAAGTTCAAATCCAATCTTATCCACCAATAGGCCAACCAAAGGGGCTGTCAGAATCGCTGGGCCGGCTGTGCAAAGACTGAGTGTGCTCAAGTACCTTGGCTGGTGTTCGCGGTCTGCCAACTCCAGGCAGTAGTTGGTTACAGTGCGGATCGTGACCGGGGTCGCGCCAATCAGGAAGAACACAATCGTAAAACTCCAGCTGTTCTGTGCGCCCAAATGTGCAAGGCCTAATGCAATGATTGGGACGGCGCAAACTATCCCCAGCAAAAGCTGAAGCACGAGCCGATTACCCGATCGATCGGCGATCCAGCCAGCCGGCACGCTAAACATTGCCACACCAATGTTCTGCACGAGTACCCAGGGAATCAGCGCATCCAGACCCAAACTGAGGCGCTGCCGTCCCAGTGCCTGGTAGTGTGGAAATAATGTGAGTGACATTCCAAACATAGCGCTGACGATTGCCAGGTGACGAAGGTTGGGGTCCTCGCTCAGTCCCTGTGCGGCCGCGCGAAACAGACTGGTCGGCTTGTGCGTTGTGCTAGAAAAGTTATCGGGATGCTCGTCGAGCAGCAGGACAGTACCGGCGGCAATCACAAACAGTGTGCCGGTGAACGCGAACACCGCGAAGAAGTTGCCCGTCTCTTTGGTTAACCAGAGCGGCAGCAGTGACGCTGCGCAGAGAACAGCACTAGCTGTGCCGATCGTGCTGGCTACCAGCATCAATCGTCCACGTCGAGCGACGGGAACGAGCTTGCCTGTCAGCGTGCCCAGGGTGAGCTGATTGATCCCTACGCTCATGAAAAACGCGGCGTACAGCAGCAGGAATACATACGGCATCCACCCAGGCGACGTTCTTGCATCAGCTGGACTGCCAGCCATCCACCAGGTGCCTGCTAGCGCAATGAACGACAGACCCATCACCAAGGTGCTGAATGCGAGTGACCGCTTTTTCAATCGAGTGGAGTGAATTCGAGACGAGGCCAATACCGGTGGGATACTTTGGCCAAACCGATTGAGCATTGGCAGGCACCCACGTAACCAACCAGGCCCGCCTATCGTGTCGAGCACGGCCGGCATGATGATGCTCTCGGTCTTAAAGATCCAACCGGTCCGCACGACGATTTGGTAGAGGGCCAACAACCCGAAGTTACGGGGCGTGGTGGAGTCGTCTTCGTGGGCAGCCACGGTAGCACTGGGCTGCTCAGCGGGCACGCTGCCGGTCGACTCAACTTCTTCGGCAGCCTGACTACTCATGTCCACAGTCTAACCGGCCGCGGACGCGCTGGGGAGGCAAATACCGGACTGAGCAGGAACCGAAAGTAAAAAAGTGAGTTGCAGCGGCCTGCTGTCGGGGTCAGAAGGTACATCGGCCAACTGCAACTCACCGGGGGTATCCATGCGCCGCTTAGTTCTGGCGGCGCGTCCGAGTTGCCAACCCAGCGATCGCACCGGCAGTTAGTAGAACTAGACTACCGGGCTCGGGAACGATCGCTTCAACCAACGCATCACCAACGTCCACGCCCGTTAGATTCGACGACGCGAGCGAGTTATCAATCAGGACTTGGGCAAACTCCGGCGACACCAGCAAATCTGCGCCGATCTCCAGGTCGTTAGGTGTTGGATCAACCGCAGGATTTGCGATATCGAATAGGATCGCCTCAATGCCAACCGTGCTTTCTACGAAGAAACCGCTCGCCGGTGCGGTGGCGCGTCCCGCATCGAAACCGATTGTGAAATCGCCGACTTCAATCGCATCAGAGTTAAACAGCACGCTCCCAGAATGCTCGATGGTCCCGGACGCAGTTCCAAGGAAGTCGGTCGGATCGTAGGCAAAGGTGGTGGGCAGGTTTCCAGTGCGACTGTTGATTGGAAAGGCGACCGACGCGGCACCAAGGTTGCCCGGAGCAATGACGGGACCGCCCGTGCTAGAGATCGTCAACCCCGCGGCTGATTCCAAGGCTGCGGTGTCGAGCAAGACGCTCGTCTGCCCTCCTTCGACATCGACTTGCTGAGCTCGTGCGACTTCTGGACACGCTACTAGTGATAGGACGCTGGAAAAGACGATTGCTAATCGAGTTGCATTCATAGTTTTTTTCCTCTCATCAATACTGTGCTTCTGGCACGGCTAGCTAGGCGCGCACCGGTTGCGCAGAAGCAGTTATGGGTTTTTGAAAACTCAGAATCTGGAAGCTTAGGTCGGGTTCAACCCTCGAGTCTCATTCAACGTTTCCAGATGGGACGCAGATGAAACAAGCTCCAGCTAGTTCGCTCGCGGTAATCAGACGCGGCTCTTCTTTGCTTAGATTAAATACTTAGAACTGAGCATTAGCAGCACTCCTCATCGTTGATATGCCCCTTCTCTGTCTCTCAGCTTCGCCGCGCTGAATGCTTGGCTGGTCTACTTTCGATAGAATATGGAAAGTACTTTCGATTCAACGCTATCTCCTACAACCGCCGACTCATCAGGCGAGTAACATCGCTTCTTTAGTGACGAAAGCGGTTGCCCGGGCAGCAAGAACAAGGCCATGATCGCCACAAATGCCAAGTTCATACCGCGCTGCCAAATTCGCGGACGGGCCGGAGTCTGCACCAGCTCTTGCACTCGCTCGCACGTAACGCTCACGCCTCGGACTGCCGGCGCGACGATCATCAGGCATTGATTGTCCTCCGAGCGAGATTCCAGCACCTTCAACAGGGTGCGGCAGTACGTCGACGGATCGCACCCCGCGACGTGCAGCACAGCCAGATCGACACAACGTTCCGATGCCTCTTCGACCTGTTTGCCGGCCCAATGCACCAATGGATGAAACCACCAGATGGCGTTCGCAATAAGCTGCAGTCCGCTGATGGCCGTGTCGCGACGTCGCAGATGCAATAGCTCATGCGCGACGATTGGTTCAAGCTCCGTCCAAGTGGAAACCTTGACCAACGAACTCGGCAGCACAATCACGGGCCGCCAGATCCCCACGAGCGCGGGACCGAGCTCGATGTTTGTGACGATTGCCTGTGGTGCACTGCGAAATCGGAGCCGCTTCGCCAATTGCTGGACTCTTTCGGTCAAGCACGGGTCTTCCGGCAGACGGTGCTCCTTGATCAGTCGTTGCAGCCGTCTCCAGCGTGAGATTTGCGTGCAGAGGATACCGAGAAATCCGACCAGCCATATTACGCCGATCGTCCCCAGCAGAATGCCGGTCCATCCCCCAAGTGAGGCAATCAGGTTCGAAGAAGTGCCACCTTGGGGTGCAACATTAGCCGCCAGTAAAGTCCGTTGTTCGGTCCATGAGAACACACCAAACGGACTTGCCCACAGCGGCGGGGTGAGCGCTTTGGCCAATACGAGCAGCCAGAGCGAGTTGCTGATCGAGGGGTGCCAACGGCGGGTCTTCAGCAGGTGCGAGATTAGTCCGACCAACACGGCCACGAGCGTGACTTGCCAGAGTTGCGTCCAGGCTAGGTTCAAGATCTCAATCGATGTCCACATTGTCTTGCTCTCGCTCCATGGATTCGATGAGTTCACGAAGTTCTGCCAGTTCTTCCTTGCTCACGCCTGCTTCGCTAACCAAGTGACGAACCAGTGGGACTTTTTCCCCTCCGAAGAGCAATTTCACAAAGTCATCGACCGCCTCGCGGACGACTTGCTGCGGCTTGACGCTGCCGCGGTAGACTTTGGCGCGACCGACGAGTTTCGATTTCACGTAGCTCTTGTTTTCCAACCGTGATAGGTAGGTCTGCACCGTCGAGAAATCTAGTTTCCGCCCCTTCGGCAATGCTTCGGTGACTTCACGCGCAGTTGCCTCACCGAGTCCCCAGAGGACCCTGGCAATTTCCATCTCCGACTTCGATAACACAGGACGTTTCGCCAAGAGTTTACTCTCCATGAACAGAAGCTCGCCGTTTCAGCTACATCTGTAGTTGAATAGTAGCGACATTTGTAGCTGAGTCAAACGCTTTTTTTGAGACGTTGCCTTCCAGCGGTGACAGAGGCTCGCGATAGCCGCGTTCTGGCGAGCGACAACTCACTACTGCAATACCGGGCTGATCGACGGAACTTAAACACACCAAGAAACGCAGATTTACGCAACGACCTCCTCGCGTAGCGCAATCCTAGACGAATAGGGGAGCTAACCGATAAACTCGCCTCCAGTGCCTGGTAATCTAGTGAGGTATCTTGCCCGGAATGCTTCAAATCACGCGGTCCGACTAGTACAATCGCAGGCAACTCCCAACCCCAAAGGCAAAAGTCGATGAAAGCGGAAAATTCGGACATCTATCGCGTCAACGAATCCCCGGATCAGGTAGAGCGTGTGCCCTGCCAAGTTTTCCGGCACGCCCGAGACGCGAGTGTCCATGTCGCCCGACATATCGCGGACTTGATCGTCCAGCGTGCGGAATCCGGGCAACAGTGCGTGCTGGGGCTCGCCACTGGTAGTACGCCCACGACAATCTATGACGAATTGGTGCGGCTGCACCGCGAGGAAGGGCTTTCGTTCAAGAACGTTGTGACCTTTAACCTCGATGAATACTATCCGATGCAACCGGAGGAACTGCAGAGCTACGTCCGGTTCATGCGAGAGCATCTGTTCGACCACGTCGATATTCCGGACGAAAACGTGAATATTCCGGACGGTCAGCTCGCCGAAGAGGATGTGCTGCAGGCCTGTCGCGACTACGAAGAGAAGATCAACAGCGTCGGCGGCATCGACATCCAAATTTTGGGCATCGGTCGCACGGGGCACATCGGCTTCAACGAACCCGGCTCGGGTCGCAACAGTCGCACCCGTCTGATCACGCTCGACCGCGTGACGCGTGGCGATGCAGCGAGTGACTTTTTCGGCGAAGAAAATGTTCCGCGTCGTGCGATCACAATGGGCGTCGGCACGATTTTGGAGGCCCGACAGATCATCTTGCTCGCCTTCGGAGAGGGGAAAGCGCCCGTCGTCCGAAAGGCAGTCGAGGAAGAGATATCGACCGTTATTGCGGCTAGTTTCTTGCAGGAGCATCGCAACGCTCGAATTGTCTTGGATAACGCTGCTTCGGAGCATCTGACGCGTTCGCGGAGTCCGTGGCTACTGGGTGACGTCGAGTGGGATGAGGCCGCGATTCGCAAAGCCGTAATTTGGCTGGCTGAAGACCTGAAGAAACCGATCTTGAAGCTGACGGAGGAGGACTACAACGAAGAGGGTTTGCAAGATCTGCTGGCCAGTCACGGTTCGGCCTACGACATCAACTTGCAAGTGTTTCGTTATCTACAGTCGACGATCACGGGTTGGCCGGGCGGCAAACCGGCCCACGCCAAGCAGCCAGGAGACCGTGACAAGCCGGGAGACGACATCTTCCCCAAGCGGGTGCTTATTTTCTCGCCGCATCCGGATGACGATGTGATTTCGATGGGGGGTACGCTGATACGTTTGGCTGACCAGGGACATGAGGTCCATGTCGCGTATCAAACGTCAGGCAACATCGCGGTGTTCGACGACGACGCGACTTCGTTCGCCGAATTCGCTAATGAATTCAATCACCATTTTGGAATCGCCGCCGATCAGAGCAGCAAATTGCAGGGAGAGATTACCGATTTTCTCGAAAACAAAAGAGCTGCCCAAGTCGACAGCGATGCTGTCCAGCAGATCAAAGGCATGATTCGCCGCGTTGAGGCTCGCGCCGCCACGCGTAGCTGCGGAATCCCGGCGGACAGATTGCACTTTATGGACATGCCGTTCTACGAAACGGGTCGCGTGCGCAAAAAGCCACTGAGTGAGGAGGACATCCAACTTACGGTCGACTTGTTGCAAACCTTGCAGCCGCACCAAATCTATGCCGCCGGCGATCTTTCGGACCCTCATGGCACCCACCGCACGTGCCTCAGTGCGATTTTGCAGGCATGCCATCGTTTGAAGGATGAGCAGTGGTATCAGAATTCGACCGTTTGGTTGTACCGTGGTGCCTGGCAAGAGTGGAGTCCACATCAGATCGAAGTGGCCGTGCCACTCAGTCCGCGCGAGTTAATGCGCAAACGAACTGCGATTTTCAAGCACGAATCCCAGAAAGATCGCGCGTTGTTCCCCGGTCCCGACCCGCGGGAGTTCTGGCAGCGTGCCGAAGATCGAAATCGGACGACTGCCGCTTTGTACGACAGCCTCGGCCTGGCCGAGTACGAGGCCATCGAGGGTTTCGTCCGCTGGAAGGGCGATGTCGATAGTATCTGACACGCGTTGCTGGCAGCATCCTAATGAAGGTCCCGCAACCGGTCCCAAAGTAGGATTCCTGCCAGCGATTTGGCGTCTTCAATTTCGCCCCGCAGGACCATGGCGATCGCTTCGTCCCAAGAGACGACGAGGTTGTCGATTGATTCGTCGGCTTCGCGCGCGGGCGGGCCAGGCGTGAGATCTCTGGCAACAAACAGATGCATGCGCTCGTTGAGGATCCCCGGCGACATGAAGAAGCCGGACAGTTCATGCCAGTGACCTGCAGAGTAGCCAGTCTCTTCGCGAAGCTCGCGCTCTGCGGTCTTGCAGGGGGGTTCGGCGGGTTCAAGTGTACCGGCCGGTAGCTCGATTAGTGTTTTTCCCACGGCGATCCGCTCGTTGCGGATCAAGCAGACCTGATCGTCTTCCAGCAAAGGGATGATTGCGACCGCCCCTGGGTGCTCGACCGTATGTCGCACCGGTGCCGACGATGGGGTGCCAGCCGGTGGCTGATGTTCAAGCACGGAAAATTTCGCGGTGACCAGCACTGTTTTTGGATCTGCGGACATGACTTAGCGACGATGTTTCGGGAGCACTTTGACGGGCTAGCGCAGCTACGAAAGCGCGTGGAGGATATACACTTTTGCGACGGAATTACACAGCAGAACCAGCAATTCCTCCTACCTCGGTGAAAATGGGTAAATTTAACATTCGGCCTCAGATCGCGACCTGCAAACATGATTTGCTCGGCTTCGCAGACCCTGATAGGATAGTAAATTAGCCAGATGCCTCGCCTCATTGGCGTGCAGGCGAGCTTATCAGACGAACGCGGCCAGCGGTAGTTTTTGCCTCTGAATGGGATCTTGATGATCAATCACACGACAGACAACTGGAGTTTGTGCGTGGGAAGGCCAGGCGGCGTCGAGCTGCGTGTGCACATCCTCTGGCCGCTCGTTGTGCTGGCGTTCTTACTCGGCATCACCGCTGGCGTAACGACCGACCGCGTCGGATTGTGGGCGCTTACGATTTTCTTCTGTAGCGTCACGCTCCACGAGCTGATTCGCGCGATGGCAGCCACGAGAGTTGGTGGTCACCCGTCGTCTGTCGTCCTAGGTCCGATCGGAGGACTGACGAAGCTCCACCTGCCCGTCGATCCGCCGGCACACTTGGTCACGGCGCTCGCGGGTCCGATGACTTACCTTGTGTTGATGGGAGTTGCTGGGCTTGGCCTAGCCTTCGTGGATAAGCCCACCCTCGTGCTTAGTTTGCTCAATCCGTTTGAGCCTGAGCAGATCCTCAGGCCGGGCGTTGGCGCCGCGGTGACGGAATTTGAGTTAGTTGCCCAACTGACGGTCTGGATCAATTGGTGCCTGCTGTTGGTCAGCTTGCTCCCCATCGATCCATGCGACGGAGCCTCGCTGTTGCGGGGCATCCTCTGGCCGATCGTCGGACGGTCGACCGCCACCAGTGTAACGTCGCGCATTGCGCTGGGCAGCTCCATCGTATTCGCCGTGCTGTCGGTCTGGCTCTATGATTCAACCCGCGAGAGTATGGTGCCGGTATGGTTCCCGCTCGCAGTGGTATCGCTGTTCTTACTGTACGGCGGTTATCGCCACATCAACACACGTCGATACGACGTTGGGCTGGCGATCGATGAGTTCGATTCCGACGACGAGGAATGGCTCGTCAGCGAGTGGGATGACGAAGTCAGAGAAGCGGTGTTGGTCGAGCATTTGCAGGACAAACAGCAGGAAGCCATCGACCGAAAGCGGCGTCAGCGCGAAGCAAACGAGGACAAGGAAGTCGACGCTATTCTCAGCCGGTTGCGCGATGTCACCTTCGAACAGCTTTCCGAGCAAGATCGTGCAACGCTCAAGCGGGCGAGCCGCCGTTATCGTGAGCGTCGCGAGGTCAACGACGAGCCGGAATGAGCGACAAGCCCGTCCTCGCGCTGCTTGTCTCATAATCGTTCCAACGCGCATATTCCGCTCATCCTAAGCTCTCTGAGGCAGAAGTCTTCCGCAACTTTCTGTGCCGTGCAGAACAGCCTCCTATGTTTGTAGTGCAGAATCTCAAAATCCCACGCAAACACTGCGACGGAATCTCCGCACTTGGAAGTCACAACCGAACCTAATGAACCGGTCGCCCAAGAGGCGATCTTGGCATCGCAAGCGGGTGCGAGCGCGGCATGTGGCGTCTCAAATTCGCTGCAGACAGCCTTGTCTGCGCTGGCGAAGTCGTTCAACGAGCCATTCGCCGTCGTCGACGTCGAATCCGGTGATCTAGTTCACTCCGACTTTGCGGGTCTTAGTTGCGATCTGTACGAACACGTCGAGATTCTTGCGGAAGTCAGTCGACGCGGTACCGCCGAAGTGATCGAAGAAGTGGCCCCGCTGGTGATGCTTGCGATTCCGCTGGGCGGTCTTGGGGTTGGAGCGAGTTTAGTGGCGGTCGGCGTGTTTGTGATTTCGGAAGTCAGCGAAGAAGAGCAAGTCAGTGCCGCAGCTCGGGCTTTTGGGATCGACGCGGGGCGTGCGCTGCGCTGGACCCAGGGGCGGACGGTTTGGCCGATGGGCGTGCTGCAGAGAATGGCGAGCATGGTGCTCGAGAACCTCAGCCTCTGTGAAAGATGTGATCGCCTGCAGACCGAGGTGACTGAAGCTGCCGCGCATGCCGAAGACATTTATGCCGAACTTGATCTGCTGCATCGGCTGACTGGGCAGTTGCATATCTCGGAAGAAGAAGACGAGCTTTGGCAGAATGCGCTGGGGTGGCTTTCCAAGACGATCCCTGCCCAGTGCCTCTCGGTAGTCGTGCGAAAGTCCAACGACGCGGAAATCGAGAATGATAACCTCAGAGAGTGGGAACTGTTGACCGAGGGAGAAAGGCCTACCTCGCGCGACGAGCTATGCGAGTTGATCCGTCGGTTCGGGTCGACCGCGCTGCGTGAACCGGTAGTCCTGAACCGGGCCGAGACAACGCTACCGACGTGGCACTGCCCAACGATTCGCGAACTCGTCTGTGTGCCCATCGAAGGCAATGAGCATCCACGTGGCTGGCTCTTGGCGCTCAATCACCGAGGCGACTCGAAAGCAGGCTTCAACGAATTTGGTTCGGTTGAGATTCAGCTTCTCAGCAGTGTGGGCACGATCCTGGGGATCCATAACAGCAACCTGGAGCTCTTCCGCGATCAGTCGGAATTGTTCGCAAGTGCAGTCCAAGCGTTGACGTCCGCCATCGACGCGAAGGATGAGTACACCTCGGGCCATAGTAATCGGGTGGCGTACTACTCGGTGTCGCTCGCTGAGCGGCTGGGAATGTCGAAGGCCGATCGTGACACGTTGTACCTTGCTGGCTTGCTGCACGACATTGGGAAAATTGGCATCGACGATCAGGTCCTGCACAAACCCGGCCAGCTCACCGACGCGGAATACGAACAGATCAAGCTGCATCCGCAACTCGGCTACGAAATACTCAAGGGCGTCCGACAACTCGATAGCGTGCTCCCAATCGTGCTACATCATCACGAAGCTTGGGACGGCAGCGGGTACCCTCACGGATTGAAAGAGTCGGCAATTCCCCGCATGGCACGAATCATGGCGGTGGCTGACGCGTTCGACGCGATGTCGAGTGACCGTCCGTATCGCAAGGGGATGTCCGACGACAAGCTCGACGCGATTCTACGTTCAGGTGCTGGTAAACAGTGGGATCCGGAGGTGATTGACGCGTTCTTCAAAATCCGTGATGAGATTCGCGTGGCCACGCAGGTGTCATCCACGCAATCTTCGCTCGAGTGGCAAGATTCCGCGAGTTAAGCGTTGACGCAATCCCAACGGCACGTGTCGCAGGCAACTGTGGGGTAGCTCGAAGCCGAACACGGCCGCTAGAATTCGTGTATGGCGCGAGAAGCTCACGATCGGGAAGACCTATTGCGCGACGCGACCGCGTTTGGATCTCGCGTACAGCTGAAGGTTCCATCAGACGGCGGCCTCATCGAGGTGTTTGCTGGTTTTCGCTCAAACGGTGCGGCCAGTTTTTACTTCGACCAAGATCCGGTTTATCACTTTAACCAAGTAGGTGAGTTGCGTCGCGCGTTTGTCAATGGTCTGCTAATCAAGGCAGAGACAGCTCAGCTGGTCGCCATGCAGCGATCGCGGGAGGAAGGCGAAGTCGCGATGGTCGCGCGGGTCCTGACCGATCAACAGCAGGTAGAATTCTGCTTGCGCGCATTGCGGCAGCTAGGCGAACTCCGCGAGGCTCTGCATCAGGGGCGAGCGACCATTGAAGGCAGTATCATCGGCGAGCCTGACGAAGATGTCGTTGACCGCGTGGTGAAGTATCTCGACGAATTGCGAGAGATAAAGATCGCTACTTCACCACGAGTAGCGTCTTAAGCGTCGCCGATCACAGTTGCCGGACCGAGTTCGCTTTGCAGCTCAGTCCCCTCGTCATTCGCACCGCGGCGAATCATCGCTGTTGCCAGAGGGGCATCGTACTTAGGCGACCTGCAACTGCTGGTAACCCGTCCCACGACTTTGTCGTCGCGTCGCAATTCAGTGCCGGGAGGTGGAACCGTATCGCCAGCGAACTGCAAGGCGACCAGTTTCTGATTCACATGCCCCAATGCGTCGATGCGAGCGATCGTCTCTTGCCCGAGATAGCAGCCTTTGGTGAAGCTAATTGCATGGTCGTCGCGATTGACCTCTTGCGGCAGATTCGAAGTGTCGAAGTCGGTGCCGAACAGTGGGAAACGGTCCTCGATCCGGAGTAGTTCCCAAGCCGCCGCGGAGCATTGCTCAATGCCATGCTCAATCAAGGAGTCACGCGTTCGTTGGCGGTCGGCAGTCGCGACACCAATCAGTGAGGCAGCGCGGATACCATCTGCGTTCGACGACACGTAAGGTATGCCTTCACGATCGCCCCAGGTAGTGCGCGTGTCCCCCGGCAGCGCCGCGAACCAATCATAATCTGCCGTCGCGTCCGCCAGCTGCACATCTTCGCGAATGATGTAGCGATCCAAGTGACTGATGAGTGTGTCCGCTTGGTCTGGCACGGCTAACAACACGAGCCGGTCCGCGCAACTGGTAACAAGAACGTGCCCGACGATTTTGCCTTTAACATCGGTGCAAAACGCCTCACAGCAATCGCCCACAGCCATACCGTTGATGTCGTTGGTGCACATGTTGTGTAGGAACGAAGCGCGATCGTCGCCCGCCAGCGTGATCGTCGACCAGTTTGCCAGTTCGACGAATCCGCAGCCTGAACTGAGTGCGTGATACTGGTGCGCTACGGTGTCCGAATCACTCATCAGCCGCCTCTTCTTCAACGATCTCGGGCAATAAGTACTGCGCTTCTTCCAGCACAAGGCACGGTCGGAGCAACTGCGTAAGGCGGTCCAACTCGCTGTCGGATTCCAAGGGAGTGATACCCAAACTCTCGACCACCGCGGACTTCAATCGGCTTCGCAGATAGACGGAGCCTCGCTGCAAGACGCGGTTGAGTACCATCGCCGGTCCACAGTCGGCACTTTGCGTCTTCTGAATTTCGCGCTCAATCACCAATGGATCTTCGTTGCCTGCCAGATGGCAGATTGCCTCTCCCGGCGGTTCAGAAAGTTCCGAGCAGAGGACCAACGATCCATCGGCTTCCAGCAGCGATTCGGCCGCAGCAATCGCTCGGCCGAGGTTTTGCCAGTTCTGCAGCCCCTCGTCGCCAGCTATGGTGGCGATGATGAGCTTGGCCGGTACTGTGGTGGCTGTCTCCCAAATCTTGCGATAAGCCTTCGCCGACTGTTTGAGTACGGTGCTCGCCTCACCTGCGAGGATCTCTGCGATCTGCCCATTGCTATGGGGTACGACCTGCAGACGCAACTGCGCTCCTAACTGGCGTGCGCAGTCTTCCACCTCCAACCGATTTGGGCGGGAAGTGATGGGGAACTCCTCGGCCCCTGTATTTGCGAGTCGTTGGATCGTCTCACGGTCTGAGAAGGAAGGAAAGGGAGCGAGCGCGAAGTCCTCGCCGTCATTGGCTAGTGCATGGCAATGCGTGAGACCGACAGGCAAGACAAAGTCGGCATCGCAAAGAAGACGGTTGAGCCGCAACGGAAGGCCCTCTCGGGAAACTCCCAGAAATGCCATCTCTTTATCGTTCCCTGGATCGTGAACGTGCAGTTTCTGATCGTCGCGCCCTAGTTCGGACAGCTGTGCCCGAAGCTGTGCTGCTTGTGAGGCCGAATCCGTGACCAGTACTGTTACTTTTTCTGGCTCTGCGCCAGCGGAGAGCAACGCCTGCAATACGCCATCGACGACGGCGGCCGATTGCGGTAATCCAGGCTCTACGGCGACGACAATTTCGTCGCCAGGGATTGTTGCTTGAGAGAGCGGAGGGTACGCCAGCGGCGCCTCGAGGCAGGCTGCGATCTGCTGTGCGATCTGATCGGGTGACAGCTGCGCTGCTGACTGCGGCCCCAGCCGCGTCGCTTCAGTGGTCTCCAGCAGGCATGTTTCTGCCCGGCCGTAGGTTAGTGTTGTGGGCATGATTCTCTCGTCTGGTGAATCATCGGATTGGACCTGCTTTCTGGTCGGTCTTTGCCCCAAATTGGGCTTCTGTTATTTTGAATCGATCCACTATTTGCGCACTGCCAACGGGATTGGTCAAGTGGTCCTGTTGGTTCTCCGCCTCCCAACTTATGAGAAACGTCGTCGTTTCATTTTTATGACAGACATTCCCGACAGCCAGACTCGTTGGTGCTCTACCGGTTTTCGCCACCAATTGAAGTTTCTGCTATGCATCGTGTCACTTGCGGCGGGCTGCAGCGGGTCGCCTGGGGCGAAGTCTTCCGTTGCGGAAAGCTTGACCGATTCAACCGACGAGACCGTCGATCCGCAGGAGTTGCTGAAAAAGCTGTACGCGACTTACCAAGATGCGAAGTCGTATTCTGACAATTCGTCGGTGGTTTTTTACGCCGTGCAACGCGCTAGCGGCAGTGAAAAGGAGATTCCTTTCACACGTATTTCGGTGGCACTGGATCGCCCCAATCGCTTGTACCTAACTTATAAGAAGAACATTTCCAGTCCCGACGAAGAAAGCTACGAACTCGCCTGTGATGGTCGGATTGTTCGTTCCACTGCGAACGAAACTCCTGATCAGGTCCACGAGGCGATCGCACCAGCGGAGCTGTCCGCGGAAAACTTCATTCCCGAGCCGGAACTGCGCCGCGCGATTCTTGAGAGTTCGATTGAGAATACACTGCCCCAACTCGCTTTGCTGTTGAGCAAAGGCGATCAGCAATCCGCCGTGTTCCCGAACGCCGACGAGGCGCGTGCATTGAGGTCCGCCGTGTTGGACGGCGCGACCTATCAGCGCGTCGAAATACCAACGCCCTTCGGGAAACGCGTGTTGTGGATTGAGCCTGAGAACTTCACGCTACGTCGCATGGAGCTACCCATCGATAATCAGCGTGAACTGCTAAACGTCGGAAATGCTTGGTCTGATATCGCGGTTTGGGTTGATTTCGAAGACGTCACGCTCGACGCAAATATCAAGGACGAGACGTTCGCAATAACTGTCCCCGAGGGCGCTCGTCGCGTACGGCGGTTCGTCGCGCCTCCGCCAGCGGGACCGCCTGAGTTCTTAGGTAAGCCCGTCGGTCAGTTCACGTTTACATCGCTTCGTGGTGAAGACGTCACCCCCGAATCACTCGGCGGCAGAGTGACGATCCTCGACTTCTGGTCGACCGGCTGTCCGCACTGCAGGATGCAAACACCGGTGCTGAACGAAGTCTACCAACACTTTGAGTCTAATGAAGACGTTTCCTTCTTGGCGGTCAGCACCGACGATCGCGACGTGACGAACGAAGCGGCCGAGAGGACGCTTCGCAGCTGGGGCGGTGAAATGACCTTCGTGCGTGATCTCAAGTCGTCCGCTTATCACGAACTGAACCTTCGAACGTTGCCTACGTTGATACTGGTAGACGGCGAAGGCAGATTGCAGAGCTTTCAGGTTGGCCCGCATCGTCGATCAGAGCCACTCATCGATGCCGTTCAGCGACTGGTCGACGGCGAGAACATTGTCGCGACCGATCGGGCAAAGCATGCTGAGTTTCTCGTCAAATACGAACAGGCACTCGACGCGGCGGAGATCAAAGACTCGATTCTTGATGTCGAGGTTTTTCCGCCGGAGATCGGAAGTCGTAGCCTGCCCAAGCAATTGCAGCTGAAACAATTGTGGCAGACTTCGGCGGATCAGCTTGCACGGCCTGGCGATGTGCAGATCTTGGCCCACGAAAGTTGGGGCCCCTCGGTGCGATTGATTGCGCTGGACGGTGGGCAGGCCGTCGTCGAACTCAATTGTCGCACCGGCGAAGTACTGGGACGGCATCAGCTGCCTGAGCACGACGAGCAAGCCGGCGGATTCCTGCGGACCTGGAGCAACGCCGAGGGTGAGACTTGGTATCTCGCCAGTGGCGTAGGGTGGCAGCAGGTCTATGTCCTGGACAACAGCTGGGAGCACGTGCTCTCGTTCCCGGACGAGCCCCATTCAGGCATCGGCGACGTGTTGTTTGACGATCTCACGGGGACCGGCACGCCCGTGATGTACATCGGCTATTGGGGTGGCCTCGGTATCCAAGGCGGCACGCTTGATGCACGTCGCTTGTGGTCGAACCGTCGTCTGGATCACGTGCTGCAGATCGGCTACGGGCCCAATGTAAAGATCAGGGACGACAACGGTGATCGCGAAGCACGCACGACGTGGGGCACGAGTACCCGCGGCACGCTCACGCAGATGGGCGCGACTGGCAAGAACATTCGAGAGCGTTACGTCGAAGGCCAGGCCCTGATGTATTTCGCCTCAGGCCCGTCAGAGGATCGCCATTGCGGCTTGTCACTCGACAAAGCAGGTCAGTACACGGCAGCTGGCTTCAATGATCTTGGCCAGGTCGCTTGGGAGTATCCGTTGCCTGCCGGTGATTATGTCGAACCGCTCTCGCGAATTCACCGTGTGCAGTTGCCCGGCAGCACCCCAGCGTGGTTGGTCGTGGCGGCGAATGGTTCATTGCACTGGCTTGATGATAGCGGTCAGTTGATCGATCGATTTGACTACGGCGAGATTCTCACCGGCGTGTCGATGAACACTGTCGGCGAACAAACGCTGCTCTTCGTCTCAACCGCCGAACAGCTCACCGCTTGGCAGGTGGAGCTGCCTTCTCAGCCGTCCGACACGGCACCGCAGCGCGAGCAAAACGAACTCGTTGGTCTCGAATCGTCAGAATCGGGAGAGTCGGCGCAAACCGACCCGGCTGAAGCGGACGCACCGTAGACACTCATTTTCTCGCACTTCTGCGAACGCATTCATTCTCGTTGGACCCGGCGGCATTCGTCGTTAGGCTGCGCAATCGTTACGAGCGCAACACGTGGACTGGGCAAGCTCTGCGGCGTCGGCAAATTGTCGAAACGCATCAAGGTTGTTTGCAAGCATCGTCGATACGCTTTCATAACCAATGGAGCGTATACCGCTCGCGACGGTTGATAGCGTTCAATTATCGCACCGGCACTCACGATTGAGAGTGCGGGCGAGACGCACGCCAACGCTTGACGGTTACCGTGTTTCCCCCCTTTAAAGGAGCCTTCCCGATGAGAAACCACCTACTATTGTCGACGCTAGTCGTCGCTCTGGCTGCGAGCTGTCCGTCGAACGCCAACGCGTTCTTCGGCATGTTCGGTGGCTGTGGATGCGAGCCTAGCTGTGGATGTGCAACCGACTGTGGTTGCGAAGCAAGCTGTGGCTGTGCCGACGCTTGCTGTGAGCCTACTTGCTGCGATCCATGCAGCTGCTGCTGCGAGAAGAAGGGCTGCTTCGCCAAGTTGCGTGAGCGAATGGCTGCTCGCAAAGCGAAGAAGAACTGCTGCTGCGAAGCTTCCTGCGGTTGCGCTGACGCGTGCTGCGAGCCTTCCTGCGGTTGCGCCAGCGATTGCGGCTGCGACAGCGGTTGCGGTTGCGAGCCAAGCTGCGGTTGCGCTGACAGCTGCTGCGATCCATGCAGCTGCTGCCCCAAGAAGAAGCGATGCGGTCTGCTCGACAAGCTCCGTGCTCGTCGTGCTGCTAAGAAGTGCTGCGAAGCTTCCTGCGGTTGCGCTGACTCGTGCTGCGAAGCAAGCTGCGGATGTGCAGACGCTTGCTGCGAGCCTTCCTGCGGTTGCGCTGGCTGAGGCAAGAGGCTAACTGCCCCACAGTTGAAGTAAGTACCCAAGCGGCCCTTTGCCATGTGCAAGGGGCCGCTTTTTTTGATGCGTGTCGTTTGCCCCGTGGTCGATTGCAAAGCGCTTCACCTATTCCTAATTCACTGCCCCCCGATTGGGATTCTCGCACACGTTTGAAACCGCTGTGCGCGCCCGAAAACTCCAAGTGCCTTTTCGCTGCTCCTCGCGTCTAGTTGTTTCACCGCCAGGAGTTACGGATCGGCAGCTACAAGAACCGAACGTGTTTTTCGGAATCGTCCGTGGAAATGTGTCTCAATATTCCTTTGGAACTCAGCCGTAAGTCGCTGCTGTGAGGTAGTTTGTGTCCACATGTCTTGTGGGCACAGCTGTCCGAAAATTCCTAAGGCTGCGGGAATCGCGCTGCGTCGCACCTCGTTAGCGCGTCGAAGTCGCTCTGTTTCAATTATCAAAGAGCTGGTGCCTGGTTCACAGCCCATTCTACCTGAAGTCGTGGCCCAATTTCAGTCACGGTTTTTGGGCCAGCGCGAGGGTTGCAAAGTCAGTGAGCAATTGTGACGGAACATGGCCACGCAGTGAGCGAGACGTCGGCCGAGAGAAGTCGTTTGCTGGAATCTCTCCATCAGATTAAGCTTGTAGGCATCGACCATTCTGTCGGATGAATAGTGGGGTGTGCGACCTATCCGAATCACCTCGAACCAACGAGAGAACTCACCACGGAGTCACAGAGGGCACTGACAAGAACTGAGGTCTGTCCGGGGCACTTCTCACGTTGTCCACTCCGTGCCCTCGGTGTCTCTGTGGTGAAACTTCCAGTCGGGAGTATCTGCCATGCCAACGACAGAGGGAAACTGCTAATGATTCGCAACCTGATCATCACTCTACTCGCGTCTGCTGTCTCCGCCACAGCAGCCAACGCCCAGGTCAATGGCCCCGGTCCGTCGAATCCCAGTAGCTTCGACAGGGTGATCAACCTCCCCGTCGATCTAGTTTCGATCAGCGGCAGAATTGGGAATACCGATGGTGCCGCAACCCCCACAACGCAACTGAACGTGTTAGACGGCGGCAACATACGCCGCGGTTTCAAATCCTACGCCGGCGGCGAAGTGAACATTAATGGCGGTAGCGTCGACAATGCGTTCGCGGCAGAACTCGGCAGCGAGGTGAATATCAATGGCGGTAGCGTTGGCGCTTGGTTCGAAGCGGAGTCGGGCAGCGAGGTCAGCATCAGGGGCGGACGCGTTGGCAATCGTTTCACAGCAATTCCTGGCAGCGCGGTAAGCATCAGTGGCGGCAGCGTGGGCCACGAATTTAGGGCATATGGTGGAAGTGACGCGCAGCTGGTCGGTGGAGAGTACTCGCTCAACGGCGTCGCCTACACTGAGTCGTCGATCAGTTTGACACCCGGTGACGTGTTCACCGGAACGCTGGCCGACGGCTCATCGTTTGTCTTTACCACGCAGGACGGCTTTCAAAGCATGGATATTTTCGTCGATGTAGAACTGACGACGGCACAGCTGCCGGTCCTGAACACAACTCCGCAATTCGTAAGTGCCGACAGCTCGGAAATGTCACCCTCGGGCTTACGTTCGGGACAGACGCTGGTGCTTCAAGACGGCGGGATGTTGCGCGAGCATTTCGCGGTCGTCGACGCGACGCTGAATATTCAAGGAGGTGTGGTTGGTCAAGGACTGGAGACAGCGGGCGCTGAAGTTAACCTCCGCGGCGGCGTCGTGGGTGACGACTTTTGGGCCTTTTCTGGCAGCGAGGTGAACATCAGCGGGGGCGCCGTGGGCGACCGACTATACGCATACGCCGCCAGCGAAGTGAATGTCAGCGGCGGTACGGTAGGCGACCAGTTCTACGCCTACCATGATAGCTCGGTGAATATAAATGGCGGTACCGTCGGTAACCAATTCATCGCATTCTCAGGCAGCACAGCGACGATTAGCGGTGGCAACGTAGGGATCAACTTCGACGCGCTTACCGGCAGTGACGTGCAACTACTTGGTGGCGAATTCCACCTCAACGGCGTAGCCTACACCGATTCGACGGTCACGCTCAACGTTAGTGACGTATTCACAGGCACGCTGGCCGACGGCTCGCCGTTCGTGTTCAGCGGGCTGGCATCGGACGACCTTAGTGGTGTGAGACTGACCGCGGTGACGCTGCCGCCGGCGGATAGGACGCCGAGAGTCGTGAGCACTGATGTTTCGAGAACCGTGCCCTCAGGCCTGCGTGCGGGCCAGCACCTAACGCTCCAACCTGGTGGGGTGCTGGGCGAAAACTCCGCGGTAGTAAACGCCCTGCTTAACGTCGAGGGTGGCGTAGTTGGCAGCGGGCTGGAAAGCGCCGGCGGACAGGTGAACGTCAGCGGAGGGTCCGTGGGCGATGACTTCAGAGCCTACTCCGGCACCAGATTAAACGTCAGTGGCGGACACGTGGGCAACCACCTCAATGTCTATTCGGGCACCGAAGTAAACATTAGTGGTGGCACCGTAGGCGAAGAATTCAGAGCCCACGCTGGCAGCCAGGTGAACATCAGTGGCGGAAACATAGGCAGATATTTTAACGCCCGTGAAGGGAGCGTGGTGAACATTACGGGAGGCGATGTGGGTTTAGGCTTCGTGGCACGCTTGGGGAGCGTGGTGAACGTAAGCGGCGGGAACGTGAGTGGATCTTTCAGCGCCAGCTCTGGGAGCGAGGTGAACATTAGCAGTGGCAACGTAGGCAAACTCTTTTCCGCCCGTGACGGGAGCGTAGTGAACATTTCGGGAGGATATGTTGATCACAGGTTCGTGGCAAGCCCCGGGAGCGTGGTGAACATCAGCGGCGGTCGCATCGGCGACAGTTTCTTGGCGAATCGCGACAGCACGGTGAACATCAGCGGCGGCAGTGTGGGAATCAACTTTAACGCGCAAATTGGAAGCGAAGTAGAGCTGGTCGGCGGGGACTTCAAGCTTAACGGTGCCGCAATTGCCGATTCGACAGTCACGCTGATTCCCAGTGCGTTCCTACCCGACTATGTGTTCACCGGCACACTGGCCGACGGTTCGTCCTTCATTTTCAGCTCTCGAGCCTTGGACGACCTTCGCGACGTGAAGCTGACAACAGCTGTGCTGCCGCCGCTGGACACAACGCCGCAGGTCGTAAGCAGCGACATCACGGCCACATTGCCTTCAGGCTTGCGCGCGGGCCAGTCAATGCAGCTGCTTGCCGGTGGAGTGTTGGGCGAGAACTTTGCGGTAGTCGACGCGACACTGAGCATCGAAGACGGCCGGGTTGGTCGCGGGCTAGAGACCCAAGGCGGTTTGGTCAACATTAGCGGTGGCACCGTCGGCGACAACTTGGATGCCTACAGCGGCAGTGAAGTGAACATTAGCGGCGGCGACGTAGGCCTCGGCCTCGACGCGTTCGATGGTAGTGTAGTGAACATCAGTGGCGGCACCGTTGGCACCCACTTCAACGCCAACTCGGGAAGTTTAGTAAATATCAGCGGCGGCAACGTCGGCCTTAGCTTCCACGCGTTCCCTGGCAGTGAGGTGAACATCAGCGGCGGCAACATGGGCGAGTTGTTCCTGGCCTACTCTGACAGCGTCGTCAACATCAGCGGTGGCAGTGTCGGCGACAACTTCCGAGCTCGTGGTAGCAGTGAAATAAATATCAGTGGCGGCACGCTAGGCGACCACTTCGACGCGGGTCCTGGTGGCATCGTGGTGAACATTAGCGGCGGCAGCGTCGGAGACGACTTTGACGCTTTTTCCCGCTCCCGCATCGAAGACGTCCCGGTGAGCATCAGCGGAGGTATCGTGGGACGTAGGTTTAAGGGATTGGAGGTGAAGCTCAGCGGCGGTACGGTTGGCGGCGAATTCGATGCCGCAGTATCGGAGTTGATCGGAGCGGAGTTTGAGCTCAACGGCATCGCGTATACCGAAACGATGCTCTGGCTTAGAGACGAAGATGTGTTCACTGGCACCCTGGCCGATGGCTCGTCGTTCATCTTCAGCCGTTTCGCGTCGGATGACCTCGGCGCTGTGACACTGACCACCGTGCCATTGCCGCCCGTGGACACAACTCTGCAAGTCGTGAACACCGATGCTTCGGCGACGGAGCCTTTCGGGCTGCGTGTGGGCCAGGAACTAATCGTCCAAGCTGGCGGAGTGCTGGGCGATAGCTTCGCCGTGGTCGGCGCAACGCTGAACATTGAAGGTGGAGTCGTTGGCCGTGGGCTGGAAGTCGCGGGCGGCGTTGTCAACCTGAGAGGTGGCCGGGTGGGCGATTTCTTCGGAGCCTACGACGGCAGCGAGGTGAACATCAGCGGCGGCAGCGTTGGCGATCAGTTTTTTGTGACTTCCGGCAGCAAGCTGAATCTACGCGGTACGAAGTTCTTCCTCGACGGCGACCCCCTGGACACGCTGATTCCAGACGAACCATTCATCATAACCAACTTTGGTGGCGAAATCCTTTCGGGGACACTAGCGGACGGGTCAGCGTTTCGTATTGTACTCACCGAATTGCGGCACGCTGGACTGAGCTACTTCACAGCGGACGCGACGGTGACGGTGACGCTGGTACCGGAGCCAACCTCCGGCGTCCTCATGCTGATGGCGGGTGGCATTTATGTCGGACGACAGTTTCGTGTTCGTCAACAGTGGTAGCCCGAGCATTACTTTCAGCACAGCCTAATGCAGTAAGTAATCGCACCATCGGTCGGTCTGCCGATCCATCTGAAGTGACAGATGTATGGGAGCAGGCCATCCTGAGGCGTTACAACTAGCGTCGTATTATGTCGGCTTGACGCGTAATCGATGGTGTCCGATTTGTCGCGATGAACTTTTTATGTGCTTGCTCCGTCATGACCCAAGCAATCCTGGAGCTACCTGCCTCACCTTGCAGATGCGTCGGATAACTAGCCTATCGCAAGCCTAATTCCCGCCGGAAACGGGCGTGGTTTGCCGCATTCTCTAGCTTTGGCTAACTTTAGGGTATTGATGTATTCATTCTATTTCATTTGATTGGTGAGAGGTGCAGCCTCTCGTATTCTTCCAGGCAACAGAGAAGGTGAGGCGATCATGGTACGTTTCTTAGTCGTTTTGTTACTGCTCTCATTTTGTCGGCCGTCAGCGGCCACCGCCCAAGTCAACGGTCCCGGCCCGTCCGATCCCAACGACTTCAACAGGGTGATCAACCTACCCGCCGATGAGGTCGTCTTTGGAGGGATATCTCCCCACCGCGGAGGCTCAACGGACCAGCTCAACGTGGCAGAAGGTGGCAGCCTGACGTTCAATTTCAGCTCTTTTGCTGGCAGTGAAGTGAACGTTATCGGCGGACACCTGGGCTCGTTCTTCAATGCGCTCGACGGCAGCGAAGTGAACGTGATCAGCGGGACCGTCGGTACCGACTTCGAGGCACACACTGGCAGTCTGGTAGACATCAGCGGCGGTCGCTTGGGCGTCAACTTCCATGCGCTGGACGGCAGCGAAGTGAACATCAGCGGTGGCGGCTTCGGATTGCGTTTTGAAGCCTTTGCCGGCAGCGACGTGGAACTTGTTGGTGGTGACTTCTTGCTCAACGGTGGAACATTTAACGATCCGACGATTACGCTGATGGCCGACGACGTGCTGACCGGCACGCTTGCCGACGGCTCGACGTTTCTGTTTACGCCCCAGGTCGGAGATAGGCTCGACGCAGTCGCGCTGACCACGGTGCCTCTGCCGCCCGTGGACACCACGCCGCAAGTGGTGAGCACCGACGTCTCGGCAGTCACACCTTCGGGTTTGCGTGCGGGCCAGACACTGACGCTCCAACCGGGTGGATCGCTGGGCGACAACGTCGCGGTGATCGGCGGCATACTGAACGTCGAGGGCATCGTCGGTGACGGATTGGAAACCGCCTACGGTGCCGTGGTGAACATCAGCGACGGTATTGTGGCCGACGACTTCCACGCTTACTCCGGCAGCCAGATCAACATCAGTGGCGGCAGCGTTGGCGAACGTTTCGTCGCGAACTCCGGCAGCGAGATCAACATCAGCGGCGGCAGCGTTGGCGAACGTTTCGGCGCGAACTCGGGCAGCGAGATCAACATCAGTGGTGGTAGCGTGGGCAGGTGGTTCGAGGCCAACTCCGGCAGCGAGATCAACATCAGTGGAGGCGCCGTTGGCCTATTCTTCCACGCGTTGTCTGGCAGCGAGGTCAATATTAGTGGCGGCACCGTCGACAGTTTCTTCGAGGCGTTCGCGGGCAGCGCGGTCAACATCAGCGGGGGTAACGTTGGCGTTGTGGTCAAATCCGGCAGCGTGGCGAAGATTAGCGGAGGCAGTGTAGGCTTCGTCGGCACCGAATCAGGCAGCGACGTGGAACTGATCGGCGGAGAATTCAAGCTCAACGGCACGACGTATGCCGACCCGACGATCACGCTCACAGACGGTGATGTGTTCACCGGTACGCTGGCCGACGGTTCGTCGTTCATTTTTTTGGATGATCTCACCGACGTCACGCTAACCACCGCGACACTACCGCCACTGGACACCACGCCCCAGGTCGTGAGTACCGACATCTCGGCGAGAGCACCGTCGGGACTGCGTGAGGGCCAGCAACTAACACTGCAAGCCGGTGGCGTGCTAGGTCGGCATTTCTCAGTGGTCGATGCAACGCTAAACATCGAAGGCGGTACGGTTGGCACGCGGCTGAAAATGGCCGGCAGCGAGGTGAACATCAGCGGTGGCAGTGTCGGCAACAGCGCCGGGGCCTTCTCCGGCAGCGTGGTGCATGTTAGTGGCGGCGATGTGGGCGATCGCTTCAACGCCTTCTCCGGTAGTGAGGTCAACATCAGCGACGGCAGCTTGGGTATTATGTTCCGGGCCAACTCCGGCAGTGTGGTAAACATCAGCGGTGGCAATGTGGTTGAGAACTTCGGGACCTTCTCCGGCAGCGTGGTGAACGTCAGCGGTGGCAGCATCGGTGAAGGTTCCTTCGCCGGAGGCGTGATGAACATCAGCGGTGGCAGCGTGGGCGAACAGTTCGTCGCTAGTTCCGGCGGCGAGGTGAACCTGCGCGGTGGTAGCATCAGCAATCGCGCCCGCGCGTTCTCCGACAGCGAGGTCAACGTTAGTGGCGGCAGCTTAGCCGACGGCTTCCGGGCTCACGCCCTCAGCGTAGTCAACATTAGCGGTGGCCGTGTGGGCGACGACTTCCTGGCAGAGGAGCGCAGCTTGGTTAATATCTCTGGCGGCAGCGTCGGCAACAACTTCCGCTTCGCTGCTGGCAGCACGGTAAAGCTCAGCGGTGGCAGCGTGGGCAGCCGCTTCGGAGCTCGTCGTCGTAGCGCGGAAAACCTTGAACTGATCGGTGGAGAGTTCGTACTCAACGGCGCTGCTTTTGACGA